>CANHDY010000052.1 GCA_947459535.1 Rickettsiales bacterium
AGAAGTTACTCGCAACTTGAAAATAATCCCGAGGCAAAACTTGATGTCGCTCTGAGCAAACAGCAGCGTGGCTATTTACTTCTTCTTCAGCTGGCAAATGCAAGAAGGCTAGGAAAGCCAGAGCCAATTTCCTTGGACTATATTCGCCAGCTACTGCATTAAAACCCTTGATTTCTGCGGGTTTCATGCTACCAACCATGCCATGAATGACCTTTTTGCACAAAAAAAACCGAAAGAAGCCACCTACTCCGCGCAGGATATTGAGGTTTTAGAGGGGCTTGAACCGGTGCGCCGCCGCCCGGGTATGTATATTGGCGGCACCGACGAAACGGCGATGCACCACCTCGTCAATGAGGTGTTTGATAACGCGATGGACGAAGCCGTGGCAGGCTACGCCACCACCATCGATATGGAAATCGGCAAAGATAACCTGATTACCATCCGTGATAATGGCCGCGGTATTCCGGTGGATCCGCACCCGAAATTTCCTAAAAAATCCGCCCTTGAAGTTATCCTCACCATGCTTCATTCCGGCGGCAAGTTCGGTGGCAAGGTCTATGACACTTCGGGCGGTCTGCACGGGGTGGGTATTTCGGTGGTCAATGCGCTTTCGGACTATCTGGAAGTGGAGGTCATCCGCGACAAGGTTCATTACCGCCAGACCTATTCGCGCGGCGAGCCAACCAGCAAACTGGAAAAAGTTGGTCAGGTGGCGCGCGGCAAGGGCACGATTGTGCGTTTTCGCCCCGATGAGCAGATTTTTGGCAAAGGGAAATTCAAACCGGAAAGACTATTTAAACTCGCGCGTTCGAAGGCTTATTTATTTCGCGGTGTGCAGATTGAATGGCACTGCGACCCCTCCCTGCTTCCTGAAGGCTCGGATGTTCCGGAAAAAGCCACTATCCACTTCCCCGGCGGCCTCACAGATTTTCTAAAGCAGCAGCTCGAAGGCCGCGCACTCATCACCAGCGAGCCATTTACCGGCGAGGCGGAACTACCGGGCAAAGCTGGGCGCATTGAATGGGCGACCTGCTGGCCGGCCGACGAAGAAACTTATGTTTCCACCTATTGCAACACCATTCCCACCCCCGAAGGCGGCACCCACGAGAACGGCATGCGATCCGCGCTTTCCAAGGGGCTGAAGGCGTATGGTGAACTGACTGGTAATAAAAAAATCGTGCAAGCGATGAGCGAAGACATGCTGGGCGGCGCGGTGATGGTGCTGTCGCTGTTTATCCGCGAGCCGCAGTTTCAGGGCCAGACCAAAAACAAGCTGGTGAATGTCGAGGCGGCAAAGCTGGTGGAAAACGCCATGCGCGACCATTTCGACCACTACCTGACCGGCAACCCGGAAAACGCCAATAAGCTGATAAGCCACATCATCGAACGGATGGAAGAGCGCCTGCGCCGCAAAGCAGACAAAGAGGTGGGTCGCAAAGCCGTGACCTCACGGCTGCGTCTGCCCGGCAAGCTGGCTGATTGCTCCAGCAGCTCGAACAAAGGCACCGAGCTTTTTATCGTGGAAGGTGATTCGGCAGGTGGCAGCGCCAAGCAGGCACGCGACCGCCAGACACAGGCCGTGCTGCCACTGCGCGGAAAAATTCTCAACGTCGCCTCTGCGACCGTAGATAAAATTAAAGCCAATCAGGAACTCGCGGATCTGGAGCTGGCGCTGGGCTGCGGCACTGGATCGCACTATAAAGAAGACAGCCTGCGCTACGACAAAATCATCATCATGACCGATGCGGACGTGGACGGCGCGCACATCGCCTCGCTGCTCATGACCTATTTCTACCAAGAAATGCCGGAGCTGATTCGCGGCGGCCATCTTTATCTCGCGCGTCCGCCGCTTTACCGCATCACCATCGGCACATCGCATTTCTACGCGCAGGATGATGCGGATAAAGAACGCATCCTGAAAGAAAACGCCAAAGCCAATAGCCGCGTGGAAATTGGGCGTTTTAAAGGTCTCGGTGAGATGACGCCGGCGCAGCTCAAAGAAACCACCATGAATATAAAAAACCGTATTCTGCTGCGTGTCGAGATCGATGATGCGGATGCGGATGCCACCCGCGACCGCGTGGAGCAGCTCATGGGCAAAAAACCTGAGCATCGCTTCCAGTTTATTCAGGAACAAACCGCGAAGCGTGGCGGCGAAGTGCTCAAAGAACTGGATGTATAAGGATTACTCATGGCGAATGATTCTGATGTGAATGATATTTTGAATTTACTCAAACAACCAATCGATAACCATAGCGGGCAAAGCTATTATCATCTTTTGGCCAAGCAAGCCAAAGATGATTCCCGCTTTGGCGAGATGCTCACGCCTGATGATGCTGTCCGAACCGCCATTGAAAATATATTTGATAATCCGCTGAAAAATCTTGGCGATGTGTTTGCGGGTAAGTCAGCAAAAGAGGTTGCATCTCTTGTTTCTAAGGAGCTGCGCGCCATGGCTTATCAGCTTTCTCAGGGGAAAGCTGCCTCTTATGCAGGGCATCGCGGCAGCCAGTTCAGCCGCTAAGCTGCAAGCGGTTGCCGCAGCAGGTTTGGCACTTCCAGCTGCGCCCTCGCATAATCCTGCGGCACACCAATATCGATAAAATAATCCACCTGCGAAAAAGCGGCAGGCAAAAGATGCGGCACATTGGGCGCTAAAAAATCGCGCTCAAAAGATAGGGTGCTTTCGGCAAAGCCCTGCCTTGTTTTGTGAGCTATAGTTTCAGTCTGATCACCATACATGTCAGAGAAAATATCCGGCGACAGCACATAAAAGCCAACGCTGATATCGCCCGCCATTTCATCTCCGTAGAGTTCGTAGCCATGCACAAGTTCATCACGGATATGCAGCTGGCTGTAGCGCCTGCAATCTGGCATGGGGGCAGTTGCCAGCGTGATGTTGCGGCCAGAAGCGAGATGCTGCATCAACATCTGGCGATAGTTCAGCCTCACCAGCGAATCGCCGTTCATCGCAAAGACAGGCTGCGTTGGTTTCAGCACCTTCATTGCCTGCATGAGTGCGCCGCCGGTGCCCAGCGCGCGCTCTTCAATCAGATAGCGCAGGGTCATGCCGCCATAGGCGCTGCCGAAATGGTGCGTAATCTGCTCCGCTTTGTGGTGCAGGCACAGCAGCACCTCGCGCACGCCCTGCTCCGCCATATAATCGAGTAGCCACGCCAGAAACGGCCTGCCCGCTATCGGCGCCATGGGTTTAATGATATCGCCCGTGACGGACTTTAGCCTTGTGCCGAAACCGCCCGCGAGTATGATAGCCTGCATGTGCTGCTGCCGTGTTGATTTGCTTTGGCAATCACCCTAGTGCGGCGGCGGACGAACACAATTAAATCATTGCAAATCAGTGGTTTATAATATAATTACTTCTGCAACCCGGCGAGGCTGATCATGAGCATTCCTCTGGTAATTTTGCGCGCAAGCGAATTTGTAAGCTGGAAAAAAAAGCAGCCGTTATTGGTGCGCCGCTGGATACAAACGCATGCGCTGGAAGGTGGCGCCAGTGAGATGCTCGCCATTCCCGCAAAAGATGGCAGCACTGAAATGGTGGTGGCGTTGGTGGATAATGAGCCGGGCATCTGGAGCATCGCGCATCTGCCATCCAAGCTACCGCCGGCAAGCTACACCATTCAAAGCGAACTCGCGCCGGCCTTGCTCACACAGCTGGCGCTTGGCTGGCAGCTCGCCTGCTACCGCTTCAGCCGCTACAAGAAGCATGAGCGACAGCTGCCCACACTGAATCTGCCCAAACAGGCGGATAAAACATTTGTTGAATCCGCCGCAACGGCCATCGGCTGGGCGCGTGATATGATCAACACACCGGCCAACGATATGACCCCGGCAGCGCTGGCCGATGAAGCACTGAAACTTTCCGAGCATTATCATGGCAAGGCCAGCGTTATTAAAGGCGAGGCATTACTGAAGCAGAACTGGCCGATGGTGTATGCCGTGGGTAAAGCCGCCGCCATCCCGCCGCATCTGGTGGATATGCGTTTTGGCAAAGAAACTGCGCCGAAAGTGACACTGGTGGGCAAAGGTGTGTGTTTTGATTCCGGCGGGCTGGACATTAAATCCACCAGCAACATGAAGCTCATGAAAAAAGATATGGGCGGCGCGGCGGCCGTCCTTGCGCTTGCGAAAATGATCCTGGAGAGCAAACTTCCCGTGCGGCTGCGCGTGCTGGTGCCGGCAGTGGAGAACGCCATCAGCGGCAATGCAATGCGCCCGCTCGATATCGTCCCCACACGCAAAGGGCTCACCGTTGAAATCGGCAATACCGACGCCGAAGGAAGGCTCATTCTTTGCGATGCGCTCTATGAAGCAGATGAGGAAAAGCCCGACCTGCTGATTGACTGCGCGACACTGACCGGCGCGGCGCGCGTGGCGCTCGGCACCGACATACCCGCCTTTTTCACTCCAGACGACAATCTAGCCGACGAGCTGATGCGTCACAGCCGCGCCACACAAGATCCGCTGTGGCGACTGCCGCTATGGAAACCTTATCGTTCCTTGCTCGAAACAAAACATGCCGATTTGTCGAATGATCCGGATAGCGGCTATGGCGGCGCTATCACTGCGGCCTTGTATTTAGCAGAGTTTGTGACTAAAACACCAAGCTGGCTTCACATTGATATGATGGCGTGGAACGTCAGCGATCGCCCCGGACGCCCCAAAGGCGGCGAGGCGATGGCAGTGAGAGCGCTGTTTGAACTGATTAGGGAACGTTATGGTCGCAAAAGATGAAAAAATCGGCTCGTCGCGCATGGTACGTGCGCTCACCTTCTGGCACGGCGTCACTGCGACGGCACTGAGAAAAATGCCCATTGATTTATCGGCTCGCCAGCAGGCGGTGCTGCTCAATATCTATCTTGCGACGGGGCCGCACAGTGTGAAATCACTCTCCGATGCGCTGTCCATTTCCAAACCCGCCATCTGCCGCGCGCTCGATGCGCTGGAAGGCGCCAAGCTGGTGAAGCGCCAGCGCGACAAATCAGACAAGCGCAATGTCTACATTCAGCGCACGGTCAAAGGCTCGGTCTATCTCTCTGAGTTTGCCGACATCATCATGACGCAGTCCAAAGAAGCGGCTTGATAAAACCCACTGCACAATAATCCGTCATGCAGCCTATTTACACTATCATCACCCAGACAGGCAGTGATGGGCCGCATGATCTTGTCAGCATCATGCGGAAAATCCGTGCAGGAAAAATCAAACATGACACCTTACTTATCATCAACCAGGAAGACTCCCCGCAACCGGCTTCTGCTATTCCCGAGATAAAGATTTTTTTTGAATCCTCGGCCGCAAGCAATAATACAAAATCAAGAAAACACCTTCGTCTTAACGACCTACTTGGCAACGCGTGGCAATTTGTTGGTCAGAACAGCGCTGTTACAGTTTTTGCAGGCGCTCTGGTGGCCATTTGCGTCAGTTTGCTGCTGGTGCTGTCTGTGATGATACCATCAACGCTGACTTACGGTATTGTTTGGTTGGTGTTTGTGGTGCTGCACAACATTTACATGCTATGGCTGATCAATGAATTTCGCGGCCAGCAATTTTCTTCGCAGTTTGTACCTCGTTATCTTCTGCCCAGCCTGATACGCCTGATTGTGGCAAGCCTGCTGCTTGCGCTGATGATCACCGGCGGCCTGATTGCACTGCTTATCCCGGGAATGATGGTTGCGGTGCTGTATGTGTTTGTACCTTTTTTAATTGCAGACAAGCGCTACCGTGTTGTGGAAGCTATGCTGGCATCACGTCTTTTAATCCAGAAAGCTGGTAAAAAAAATGTGATCACCATCGCAGCGCTGGTTGGGTTGCATTTCTTGTGCCTGCTACTGATTATTCCGATTCCGCTGACACTTCCGCTTTTCAGCGTCATGCTGAGTGAAATTTACGAAGATCTGGTCAGCGCATAGCTGCAGCACAATTTTTACCACTCACCTGAGCCACATGATGAGATTGCTGACGCGCTGCAGTAGCAGTTTGTTCTGGCTCCAGCACCCGCGCGCCGAAAGGTAGCATCACTTCTTTGCCGTTTCGGCGCAACTGAAGATAAAACTGAACACCGCCTGAGCGCGCCGGTTCAAGATGAAACAGCAGATCAGGCCCGCCACGCTGCCCGGGATTTTTCGGCTCCTGCCCCATCGGATGCGCGTGAATGACAGATTGCCCATCCTCGCTGAAGCCCACCAGGTGTGCATACGCCCCCATCACCGGCTCGAGATCGCGTAGCGGCTTACCACCCTGATCCGCAAGCGAGATGCGAAGTACTTGCGGCGCATTTTTCCTCAGCGGCGCATCGCTGCTGATGGTGGCGACAATATCTTCTTTCTGCGCCAAATTTGTTGGGCGAATGACCGGCGGAATATGACGCTGCTGCCTGGCTGGCAAATCCACCGAAACTATCGCCTGCTGGTTCGTTGCGTTCGGCGTAACATCCGCCCACACGCGATAACGATTGGAAGTTGCCGGTGTGAAATTGAAGCGAAACTCACCGGGTGCGCCGGTATATTCAGGGTGAAGATGATGATAATCTTTCAGGCTTTGATCCACCACCAGCAGATGGATTTTTTCCGTATGTACGGTGCTGAGATCTTCCGGCGTCAGGGCGCGGCCGGTCGTAGCGTCTTTCAGCCGTATCAGGACTTCTGCTGGCTGCTCTGCCTGCGTTGGCTGACGCAGCTCAGCCTCGATATGCAGCTGTGGTGGTGATTGTTTTTCGCGTCGGCGCGAAGCGCGAAACATCGAAAGCCCCAGCGCCGCGGGAATGATGGAAGCGCCGCAGGTGATGAAGTGCGGCACTGCGGCAAGCAGACCAGAGGTGGCATACATGGCATTTTCCATATTTCCCATGGTGCCAATGGTGGATCCCACCATGCCGACCACACTGCTGGTGATGCCAACATCTCCGGCGAGTGTTGAGGCAAAAATCAGGCCGGTGCCCAGCATCGTGAGCATGGTCGGTAGTGCAATTAGAGCGCTGGCAATCAGCGCCGCCGTTTTAATCACACTGCCCCATTTGATTTTTTTGCTGCCATCTTCGCGTTTGGCCACAAAATTACCAAGCAAGACACCGCCAATCCCCACAACACCTGTTGCTAAGGCGTTGTAAAAACCGCCCGCTGCCAGTGAATCACCAATCAGCGGCACCGCGGCAAGCACGCTATTGATGCTTCCTGCCAGCTTGCCACCACCGGCATCGGCCATGTTGTGCAGTACGGACATCGATTCAAGCGCCGTTTCAGCATCGCCAAGACCAATCGCTGGCAGCACATAGGGCGCCGCGATGATCGCAGCCGCTGTGACTGCGCCGCCGATCGCAAGACCGGTCAGCAGTTTGCTGACTCGATGACTATGCTCATGCTCATGATGATCGTGATGCTGCATCATTTACCCGGTGCTTTGGAAATTTCTGCCACACGATTTGAAATCGTCGTTGCCAATGTGCTGGTGAATGCTGGCGGTGCTTCACTTTTTGCATCCACCAAACGGTAGGCATCCACGGTATTGCCTTTGCCGTCGAAGAGCGTGGCAAACCATGTATGTTGTTTGAAATCATTGGGGTCGATCACAAATGTTCTCTTACTGCCTCGGCTTTTCAGGCTTTCACCGATCAGCGTCTGCAACTCTTTGGATTTCTGTTCGCTTGGTGGGAAAACAATATGAAAGATGCGTGCTTTCTGATCCAGTTTTTTTGCTGCTTCATCTTTAGCTGCCACCTTATCAAAGGCAGCGCTGCCTGTTGTCGCCCTTTCTTTATCGCCCTCTTTAAGCTCTTCGGACTGATATTGACGAAGCCCCTCCTGATAATATTTCACCAGATATTCTCTTGGCTTGTCGCCTTTGCCATCCGTTTCCGGCTGTACCGAAACCAGCACGATCGGCACGTTCTGATTGCTGCTGATGAATTTCTGCTGAATCACCGCGGCTGTGTCAGCAATCGTGCTGCAGCGCGGGCAGCCATTATATCCAAACAAGACGAGCACCGGTTTGCCTTCAAATACCTCCGCCGGCTTCAGCTCAGCGCCGTATTGATCTGTCAGTTTGATATCTTTGAAAATTGTCTCAAGATTGCTGGGTGTTTTCGCTGGTACGGCTGGAGATGCAGCTGCTGGAGCCTGCGGATCAGCTGAAGACGGTGCCGGTGCAGTCAACGCTGCAACTGCCAGCGCGCCGGTTGCTCCCGTGCGGGTGAGCCATGATGGTTTTGTCATAGAGATTCCTTGTAAAAATAAAGAATGAGATTGGATGAACGTTTCTAATCAGAACAATCAATCTCAGCGCGGCGGCGCATGCGCGATGATGGCCTGCCAGATAGCGGATCTGCTACAATGCACATGCTGGTGATCGCGCCTGAGAAACAAGTGATGCGGCCATCCGGCATGCCCTATCATCAGCCACACCAGCAGCGGCACAAGAACAGGCCAGCTCGCAGGGATGGTGAGATCTTCAAGCCATACCGGTATCTTCGGCAAATGCTCAGGCGGCAGCTGCGACCACGCAGGATGCGCAACACCGCTACCTTTGCAGATAAGCACGTGCTCACCATAAATGGCAGATAGCGCATCAATCTGACGCTGCGTCGTCATCACGGAAGGCAACCACATGACCGCAAGCAGCCATGCGCCCGCAGCAGCCAAACAGAATATCTGTTTAAGCCTTGTGTATGAAACTGTGAATAAATTTGTTCTCATCTGTGCATAGTTTCTACAAGCATCGGAAGTGTCGAAGCAAGTGACAATTTCATGACAACACGCCTGCTAGTGCCTGATTTTTTATAGAAAAATCACTTGCTTGAAAACGTCAAAATCGTTTTTATAGCAATGTAGGAAAAAAATTCCTCCCATTAAGAAACCAGAAACTATTTGGCGCTAATCTGGCGCTATACAGGGGAAAATACTATGGCCGTGGCAGATATTTTTGACAATCTGGGCAAAGCAAAAATCGGCGCAATGGTAGCAGTTTCGACGCTTCTGCTGGCTTTTTTCCTATTTATCGCCTTCCGCATGTCGTCGGCCAATATGGTGCCTCTTTACACCAGCATGTCGCTGGAAGATAGCGCAAAAATTGTTGCCGAGCTGGAACAAAGCGGCACTCCTTATGAGCTTATCAGCAACGGCACCGGCATTTTAGTGCCATCAGACAGGGTGCTTCGCCTGAGAATGACCATGGCCGAGCAAGGCCTGCCTTCTGGCGCTTCGATTGTCGGCTATGAGATTTTCGACCGGCAGGAGAGCTTCGGCAGCTCCAACTATGTGATGAGCATTAATATCATGCGCGCATTGGAGGGCGAGTTGTCGCGCACCATCGGTTCGCTGGCCGGCATTGAAACGGCGCGCGTGCATCTGGTGATGCCCAAACGCGAACTCTTCACGCGTGACAAAGAAAAACCCAGCGCGTCTGTCACGATTAAAATGCGCGGCGGTCATTCGCTGGAAAAAAATGAAGTTACTGCCATTACCCACCTGATTGCCTCCGCTGTGCCGGGGCTTGAGCCATCACGCGTGACGGTGGTGGACAGCCATGGCAAACTGCTGGCTCGCGGTAGCGGCGAGGATAGCCTCGATGCCGCTACCTCGACCGCGATGGAGTATCGCACCGCCTTCGAAAACCAGATGCGCGACCGTCTGGAGGAACTGCTAGAAAAAGTGGTGGGCGCGGGCAAGGTTCGCGTTAAAGTGGCGGCGGATATGAATTTTGATCGCGTGGTCACCAACTCGGAAAAATTTGATCCGGATGGTCAGGTGGCGCGCTCAGTACAATCGACCTCCGGCCGTGAAGATTCAAAAGATAAGACAGGACGTGAGAATGTTACTGCGGCCAACAACCTGCCACAAGCAGCCAGCGGCGGCGAAAGCGGCTCAAGCAGCGACAAACTCTCAGAAAACAGCAGCGAGACCACCAATTTTGAAATCTCGAAAACAGTGCAGAACCATGTCAAGCAGGGCGGCACAGTCAATAAGCTTTCGGTAGCTGTACTTGTCGACGGCCTTTACACCACCGACGCCGAAGGCAACCAGACCTACGCCCCGCGCAACGAAGAAGAGCTGACCAAACTGAAATCGCTCATTAATTCAGCCATTGGGTTTGATGAAAAACGCGGCGACCGCGTTGAAGTGGTGAACATGCAGTTCAGCGAAAAACCAGAAGCACTGGAAGAAGAATCTTTCTTCGCGCGCTTCAAGCTGGAAATGCAATCCATTATTCAGACACTGATTATCGGCGTGGTGGCGATCCTTGCAATTCTGCTGGTGCTACGCCCAGCTGTCACACAGCTGGTGCGCGGCACACAAGCGCCAAGCGGCCGCGTGGCGGGCGAACTCGCCGCGCTGGAATCGCCGGGCATGGGTGGCGGCATGGCGCAGGCGCGACTGCCCGGTGGTGGTGGCGGTGGTCCCGCCTCACTCGGCGGCGAACAGGACGAAACCGAAATTCTCATCGATGTGGCCAACATCAAAGGCGGCATGAAATCCTCCTCGATGAATAAGATCAACGAAATCGTCGATAAATATCCAGAAGAAACCATGGGCGTGCTGCGCCAATGGATGCTGAAACAAGGATAGCGCTATGCCTCCATCACCCAAGGAAAATAAAGACGACTACCGCAAAATGACCGGCGTGCAGAAAGCCGCGCTGTTTCTCATGGGGATTGGCGAAACCAACGCCATCAAGCTTTTTGCCATGATGGAAGATGATGAAATACGTGAGCTATCCAACACCATGTCGAGCCTTGGTCAGGTGCCATCGGAAATGATTGAGCGGCTGTTTGTTGAATTTGCGGAGCAGGTTTCCGCGTCAGGCGCGGTGGTGGGCAATTATGATTCGACTGAGCGCCTGCTGGTGAAAGCACTGGGCAAAAATCGCGTGGAATCCATCATGGAGGAAATTCGTGGCCCTGCTGGCCGTACCACGTGGGATAAGCTGAATAATGTCAGCGAAGAAATCCTCGCGAATTTTCTTAAAAATGAATATCCGCAGACCATTGCCGTGGTGCTTTCCAAAATTAAATCTGACCATGCGGCGCGTGTGCTGATGAACCTGCCAGAGGATTTATCCATCGAGGTGATGATGCGCATGCTCTCCATGGAATCGGTGAAAAAAGAAGTGATGGAAGGCATTGAAAAAACTCTGCGCATGGAATTTATGAGCAGCCTTGCTAAGCGCCAGTCGCGTGATAGCCATGAACTCATTGCCGAAATTTTCAATAATTTCGACCGCAGCGCCGAAAGCAAATTCATGACCAAGCTGGAAGAAAAAAATGCCGAAGCGGCCGAGCGCGTGCGCAAGCTGATGTTCACCTTTGAAGACCTCGCCAAAATCGACGGTCAGGGCATTCAGGCACTGCTGCGCACGGTAGATAAAGCCAAGCTGCCCATCGCGCTGAAGGGAGCGTCGGATAAGATTAAGGATCTGTTCTTCTCCAACATGTCTGAGCGTGCCTCGAAGATTCTCAAAGAGGAGATGTCCTCGCTGGGGCCGGTGCGGATTAAGGATGTGGATGAAGCGCAGATGCATATAGTCAGCGTTGCGAAAGACCTGCAGGCTAAAGGTGATATCATCATCGCCAGCGACAATGCTGAAGAACAGCTTATTTACTGATTGATACAGGATCTATAGTGCGTATCGAACCGCTTAATTTCAGAAGTTTTGATGGTGCTGCAGGCGGCCACGTGGTGGCGGCGCGCCGCCATAGCGCGTCCAGAAAAGAGGAAGCGCCGCCGGCACCGCCGCCGCCGCCCACTTTTTCCGAAGAAGAGCTGAAAGCCGCGGAAATGAAAGGCTACCAGCGCGGCTTTCTGGAAGGCTGCGATGATGGCAAACGGCAAGCCGAATCGGAGCAAGCCGAGATCAACCGTCAGCTGAGCGATACTACTCAGAAGCTGCTGACTACCCTTCGTCCGCTGATTGATGACTACAAAGCCATGACCGTGCAGCTGCACAGCGATCTGCCAAAAGTCGCGCTGGCGATTGCGCGCAAAGTGGCCGGACCAGCGCTGGAACACGGGGCTGAAGCGATTGTCAGCCAGGTGGCGCTGGCGTGCGTAGAGACCATGATCGGCGAACCGCGCCTTCATGTCATGGTGCACCCGACACTGGCAGCGACGCTGGAAAGCCGTCTGAATGCTATGGCAGCGCAGCAGCAGATGCCCGTGCAGATCAGCGTCAGTGGTGACGGTGCGATGGCACCCAGCGATTGCCGTATTGCATGGAAACACGGCGCCATGGAACGCCATAGCGGCCAGCTCTGGCAGGAGATTGAACGGGTGGTGGAAAACATGGTAGCATCCGCCCCACGCCACACCGAAAAGCAATTACAACAGCTCGAAGCACAGCTATCAAAGGAGTAAGTTATGGCAGAGAATACAGCCCCCACCGCGAGTTTCGCCGATGCTACCGCAGCGGAAAATCTCAGCCTTGAAACAGTCTATGACATTCCCGTGCAAATCACGGTGGTGCTCGGCCGCACCAACATGCAGGTCAACCAACTGCTCAAGCTGGGACGCGGCGCGGTGATTGAGCTGGATAAAAAAGTCGGCGAGCCGATTGATATTTTTGTCAATAACCGCTTGGTGGCGCGCGGCGAAGTGGTCGTGGTGGAAGAACGTATCGGCATCACCATGACTGAAATCATCAAAGCGGAGAAATCATGAGACTGCTGATTATCGGAGAGCTTTACGGCCAGCTGGGAACCGCGAGCAGCATTGCAAAATCACGCGGGGCGCGCGTGACGCATGTGATGGATATTGAAACCGCCATGACCACGCTGCGCGAGGGTGGCGGTGCGGATCTGGTGATGATCGAGGTGCGCGAGGATATTGAAAAACTCGTCTCGCTGCTGATGCGTGAGCGCTTTAATCTGCCGGTGGTTGCCTGCGGGCTGGATACGGATAAAGATGCGGCGGTGAAAGCCATTAAATCCGGCGCAAAAGAATATATCCCGCTGCCGCCGGATGAAGAGCTGATTGCCGCCGTACTGGAAGCAATTACCGAGGATTCACAGTCGGTGATTTTTGCCTCCGCCGCCATGGCAAAAGTCATCGCGCTCGCCGATCAGATTGCCCCCAGCGACGCCAGCGTGCTGATCACCGGTGAATCCGGCACCGGCAAAGAGGTCATCGCCCGCTACATCCACCGCAAGAGCAAGCGTGCCAAACATAATCTGATTACGGTGAACTGCGCCGCCATTCCGGAAAATCTGCTGGAGTCCGAGCTGTTTGGCCATGAAAAAGGTGCCTTCACTGGTGCGGTGGCGCGGCGTATCGGTAAGTTTGAAGAGGCCGATGGCGGTACGATCCTGCTCGATGAAATCAGCGAAATGGATTTGCGGCTTCAGGCTAAACTGCTTCGCGTGTTGCAGGAGCGCGAGGTGGACCGCATTGGTGGCAACAAGCCAGTGAAGGTCAATATCCGCGTGCTGGCCACCAGCAACCGCGATATGCAGGAAACTGTTAAAAAAGGGCT
>CANHDY010000053.1 GCA_947459535.1 Rickettsiales bacterium
CCATGAACACCCCGGCCACACCCACCGCCACGCTCGCGCGCGCGATCGCCGGCACAAAGCGACGGTCGCCGCCGCTGGAGGTGCCCTTACCGCCCGGCTGCTGCACGCTATGGGTCGCGTCAATTACCACCGGGCAGCCCGTTTCCGCCATAATCGGCAGAGCGCGCATGTCGTTCACCAGCGTGTTATAACCAAAGCTCGCGCCGCGCTCCGTGAGAATCACGTTGGGGTTGCCCGCATAATCCATTTTCTCAACCACGTTTTTCATGTCCCACGGCGCAAGGAACTGGCCTTTTTTCACATTCACCACCTTGCGGGTAGCGGCGGCGGCCATCAGCATGTCCGTCTGGCGGCATAAAAACGCTGGAATCTGGAGCACATCTACATGCGGTGCCACCACCTCGCACTGTTCTTCGGTATGCACATCGGTGAGCACCGGCACCCCCAGCTCGCTGCGAATCTCATCAAAAATCGGCATGGTTGCCACCAGGCCGGCACCACGCTGGCCATGCACGCTGGTGCGGTTGGCCTTGTCGTAGGATGATTTGTAAATAAAGGGAATATCAAGCTTGGTGGTGATTTTGATCAGCGCTTCCACCATGAACAGGGCATGATCGCGTGATTCCACCTGACACGGGCCAGCAATGAGCACAAATGGCAAATCATTGCCCATTCGCACATGACCAATTTGAATATGACGGATGGGGTTCATAACACTAGCATTTCTGTCAAAAGTTTTTTAAGCCGCTGTGAATCGCTTTCGGATAATTTCCCAAATACATGGCTGATTTTTATTGGCTCGAGCGTAACCAGCGCGGGCTTAAATGCGGATGGTTTTGGCAAGCCTGCTTGCTGCCATTCAACTATTCTTAAGTCTGTAAACGGTAGATCCATATCGAGTTGACTTGTAATACTCAATAAAATTATGTCTCCGTAAGAAGCATGAACCCTCTTAGAGCTGACTGCAACCGCCGGTCGCATTTTAATTTCATGTTGATTAGAAAAAGGAATGGCGGCAAATACTACCGTACCAAAATCAGGAATCATCATGGTTTGTAGGTGTCGTAGAATGCGTCTTGCTCATTGTCCCATATTTTCCACAATGAGGGCAGCGATGCGAGCATCACTTCTTCACGTGTCCATTCACCATAAGGAACAATGCTGATTTTCTTTTGCTGCGCCATTTCCAGCAATTTCAAAAGATAGCTGGCTTCCTGCGGCTCAAGCATTTCAATGCGCGCATGCAGCGCATTAATAATTTCCGGCGGAGATTTATGCAGGCCTGTTTCCATTTTTTTATAATAGCATCAACCCCTTGGGGTGTCAAACTTTCGCACGAATGGGTGGTAATTTACGGACGAGTATATCACCGATATCTCTCAGGAAAATGCTCCTTAAGTTTTTTTGCAAGCGCCTCACGATAACCTTCGATACCAGCCTCAATATGATCATTTAATTTTTGTTCATCCGGCACAACGAGCGGTGTGAAGTCTTTAGTATCTCTCATGCCTTCATTATATTCTCCAATACCCGCTATCACGTCTGTGATAATTTGCTTCGTTGCTTTCATTAATTTTACATCATGTAAAACAAGGGTTCCTGCAGTGTTGTGCCCTTCAGACTGTAGAATCTTTATTGCAAGCTCATGTTGGAGCAGCACCCCCAAGTCTGACCAGTCAGACTTTATTTTATCCACGGTGCGTTCAACACCCCATGCAAAATCAGGCTTAATTTCTGCAGCCAGCCAGAAAGCGTCCATGGCTGCACTATGCCAATCATCAACATTTATTTTGTTCTTCGATAACCGATCTCTGTGACCATCTGTCATTTCATGCCGCTTTCTTTTCGCTATTTTTTTTCGTCATCGCCGCCTTCACGAAGCTGGCGAACAGCGGGTGCGGCGCGAAGGGACGACTCTTAAGCTCTGGGTGGAACTGCACGCCGATAAACCACGGGTGATCTTTCAGCTCTGCAATTTCCGGCAAAGCGCCATCCGGCGACAGGCCGGAAAACACCATGCCCGCTTTTTCGAATTCATCGCGGTAGCTCATATTCACCTCATAGCGGTGACGGTGGCGTTCGCTGATCACTGCTGCGCCATACACATTCTCTGCAAGCGAACCTTTGGCGATGTGGCAGTCATAGGCGCCGAGGCGCATCGTGCCGCCGAGATCACTGCCGCTGGCGCGCTTTTCAAGCTGGCCGCCCTTCACCCATTCAGTCATCAGGCCAACCAGTGGCGCCGCGCCGGTTTTCTGCTCGCCAAACTCGCTGGAGGTAGCGTCTTTCATGCCCAGCACATTGCGTGCAAATTCAATGCAAGCGAGCTGCATACCAAAGCAAATACCAAGGTAGGGTTTTTTCATTTCGCGCGCGAAACGGATGGCGGCAATTTTGCCATTCACGCCGCGCTCACCAAAACCGCCCGGCACCAGCACCGCATCCACATCCGAAAGCTCTTTGGCTGCGTCCTGCTTGTCAAAATCACTGGCATCCACCCATCGCACATTCACCTTCATCTGGTTCGCGATACCCGCATGATCCAGCGCCTCGGTCAGCGATTTATAAGCATCACCCATGCCCATATATTTGCCCACCAGCGCAATCGTCACTTCGCCCCTTGGGTTTTGCACGCGCTCAAGAATGGTATCCCATTTCGCAAGGTCGGGCTTGCCAGCGGCCGGCATACCGAAAAGTTTTAGCACCTGCGCATCAAAGCCCTGCTCGCTGTAGCGGCGCGGCACTTCGTAAATCGAGCCAACATCCAGCGCCTGAATCACGCATTCCTCACGAATGTTACAGAACAGCGCAATCTTGCGCCGCTCCGCCAGCGGAATCTCTCGGTCAGCGCGGCACAGCAGAATATCCGGCTGAATACCGATCATGCGCAGCTCTTTCACGCTATGCTGCGTCGGCTTGGTTTTGAGCTCCTTCGCTGCGGCGATGTATGGCACGAGCGTGAGATGAACATACAGCACCCGCTCTTTGCCCAGCTCCCAGCCGAGCTGACGGATGGCTTCTAAAAAGGGCTGGCCTTCAATATCGCCCACTGTGCCGCCAATTTCGCACAGTACGAAATCCTCGCCGTCAGTGTCGCGCAGGATGAATTCTTTGATCAGGTCGGTCACATGCGGAATCACCTGCACCGTGCCGCCGAGATAATCGCCGCGGCGCTCTTTGGAAAGTAGCTGCGAATAAATCTGGCCGGTGGTCACCGAATCACTACGCCGCGCGGATACGCCGGTGAAGCGCTCATAATGGCCAAGATCGAGGTCGGTTTCCGCGCCGTCATCCGTCACAAACACTTCGCCGTGCTGCGTCGGGTTCATCGTGCCGGGATCAACATTGAGATAGGGGTCAAGCTTCCTCAGGCGCACCTTATACCCGCGTGATTGAAGCAACGCGCCAAGCGACGCGCTCGCCAGCCCCTTGCCCAGGGAGCTGACCACACCGCCAGTAATAAAAATAAAACGGGCGGCCATGGCTGATTATTCCGGCTTAGGAACGGCTGGCAAGACAGGTGCTGCCGGCGCGCTATCAGGAGCAGCTGGTGCTTCCTGCGCGGCTGGCGCGGCGATGCTGTCCACGATCGATTTATCAGTCATGCGATTGGCCATGATAGCAAGGATGATGCTGGTGACCATGAACGCACCTGCGAGCATGGCCGTGGTGCGCGTGAGCAGGTTGGCCTGTGCGCGGCCAGTCATGAACTGGTTGCCACCGCCACCGCCGAGGCCGCCCATGCCATCAGAATCCGAGCGCTGCAGCAGCACAATCACAATGAGGAACAACACCAAGATGGTATGGATCACAAGCAGGATGGTATACATAAGCAAATATTCCTCTAAGCGATGATCGGATGATCCAGCCTTCGAATCATCAGTTCATCGAAATAATTCTAACAAACTCTTCAACTTTTAAACTCGCGCCTCCCACCAGCACACCGGCCACGTGGGAAGAACCAAGAATTTCTTTGGCATTCTCTGCCTTCACGGATCCGCCATACACCACCGGCACGGCACCACCACATTTTTTAACTACCACACGCACAACCAGCGCATGCATTGCTTCAATATCGGCTTTGGTCGCGGTGATGCCGGAACCAATAGCCCAAACCGGCTCATACGCAAGCAAAAAATCACCCGGCGCCGCTTCTTCCGGGATGGATTCCCACAGCTGAGCATCCACCACGCTTTCTGCCTGCCCTTCTTCACGCTGGCGCAGTGTTTCACCAACACAAATGATCGGTTTTAAGCCACTGCGGATGGCTTTGATTGCTTTTTTACGAACTATTTCATTGGTTTCGTGGTGGTGCTGGCGGCGTTCTGAATGGCCAAGAATCACGTAGCGCGCACCCGCCTCTTTCAGCATTCCCGCGCTGATATCGCCTGTGTAAGCACCGTCTGTCTGCTCATGGCAATCCTGCCCGCCAATCGCGACGCCAAGTGGCTGGGCAAGGCGCGCCGCAGCGGCGAGCAAGGTGGCGGGCGGACAAACCACGATAAACGCGCGGCTGGCCAGCGGAGCAAGTGCCTGAAGCATCGACTCCAAAAGCGGCGCGGAGCCATTCATCTTCCAGTTAGCAATGATTAGCGGTTGTGTTGTCATGCCTACGTAAGTAACGGATTAAAAATGCTTTTACAACGCGATTTTGTGCGTGTACACCTGCGCAAATGACAACCAACGAGGCACCATGAATTTTCACACAGGTATTGGTGGATGGCTGATTAAGATCCTGCTGGCACTGCTCATTGTCAGCTTCGCAGTGTGGGGCATTGAAGACATGCTCTTCAAGCAGGCGCGTTACACCACCGTTGCAAAAGTTGGTAAGGTTACCATTACCAACCAGATGTTGGGACAAGAGGTGCGCCGTGAAGAAGATGGGCTAAGGGTTTCACTCGGCAGCCAATACTCGCCGGATCTCATCCGACAGTTAAATCTGGAAGGTCAGGTGCTGGAAAAATTGATTCAGCGCAACCTGATCCAGCAGGAGGCCTATGCGCTTGGCCTGACCCCCTCCAATGCCGATATCATTGACGATATCCAGCACACGCCCGCATTCCAAAATGAGCAAGGCGTTTTTGACAAAGAAAAATTCATGGCCGTGCTGCGGCGCAACAAGCTGAGTGAAAAGGACTATGTGGAGCAGCTGCGAAATGCGGTGGCCACTCAGATGCTCCTGGCAACGCTCAGCCGCGCCTATCCAAGCGATGCGGAGATCACAACACTCTACAAAACACTAAAAGAAACACGCAGTGGCAACATGTATATTCTGTCTGGCCAGAGCATTACCATTGATACGCCAGCAGAAGAAGCATTGCAGACATACCATCGTGAAAACCCTACGGAGTTCATGACGCCAGAGCTGCGCTCAGCTAGCTATCTGGTGCTAAGCCCTGAAACTGCACAGAAGAATCTGGTCGTCAATGAATCGGACTTACATTCGTTCTATCAGGAACGTCTT
This sequence comes from Rickettsiales bacterium, assembly GCA_947459535.1. Taxonomy (GTDB): domain Bacteria; phylum Pseudomonadota; class Alphaproteobacteria; order Rickettsiales; family SXRF01; genus JAJTHB01. The sequence continues at coordinate 5,465 of CANHDY010000053.1, forward strand.
GATGAGTTTAAGCGGGGTGAACAACGCGACGTGTTGCAGCTTTTATTCGATAATGAAGCAAATGCACAAAAAGCAGCCGATCTCCTGAGCTCGGGAAAATCACTGACAGAAACCGCTAAACTTGCTGGCGCCCAGGGCGGCAAGCCGATTATCATGGGATTAGTTGAACGCAGCAAAATATTCACCGAAGCGGCTGATAGCGTTTTCAGTTTAGCGGCCGGCGCAACAACCCCCCCCATAAAAACAGGGTTTGGCTGGCATATTTTTCAGGTCGTGCGCATCGAAGAACCACGCACGCTGAGCTTTGAAGAGGCAAAGCCACTGCTAGAACAGGATGCGCGGCAGTTCGCGCTTGATCATGCCGTGGGCAAAATAACCAACCAGATTGAAGATGCGCTTGCCTCGGGAAGCTCTCTTCACGAGGCGGCCAAAGCCATTGGGCTTACTGTTCACTCAATTCCTGCGATTGATCGCCAGGGGCGCACTGCTGACGGCAAGCAAGTCAAAGATCTTCCACAGCTGGATCGCTTTCTGGAAGTATTATTTACCACCGATGAAAAGATGGAATCTTCGATAAAATCATCAAAAGGTGGCGAGTATTATTTACTTCGCACGGAATCGGTAACACCAGAAAGAATCAGACCACTAGCTGATGTTCGCGATCAGGTATTGCAGGCGGCAAGCAAGCGCGCACGCCAGCAGAAGCTGCGTGAACTGGCCAAAGAAATCAGTCTCAACTTTGCGGATCCGGCAGCGCGGGCTGCACTCATCAGCAAACATCGCCTCAAAGAGGCCAACTTTGGTCCAGTGCGTCGCAATCAGGAAAATAATAGCCTGCCAGAGGCCGTCATGGATGAGATTTTTGACAAGCATATCGACGAATCAACATCGATGGCTGAACTTGGTTCAGGTGATTGGGTGCTGGCAGTCGTGACGCAGATTACGCCCCATAATGCAGAACCAAAACCTGAAGAATTTGCCGCTCTAAAACGCTCGATTGAAAAAAGTACCGCCGATGAAATGACACGTCAGTATTTTGAATATCTGAAGGTAAAATATAACGTGACCATTGATCAGAAAGTGCTTGCTGAGGTCAGGCGGGCACCATGATATCGGCGATCCAGCCTGCCCTGGAACCGTTCACCCAGCAGTTTAACCGTGGCATCTCTCAGGTGGTCTGGCTGAGCCGCCCGGCAGATCTTGATACGCCGGTTTCGGCGATGCTCAGGCTAATGCAGGATGATGCGCCGTGTTTTCTCCTTGAATCCGTTGAAAAGGGCGAGATTCGCGGGCGCTACAGCATCATCGGACTGATGCCGGATCTTATCTTCCGCGCGAGCGGCAATCGCGCCGAAATCGCCCATAGCGATACCATGGATGAAGCCTGCTTCAAGCCTTGTGACGGCGATACACTCACCGCGTTTCGCCGCCTGGTAGAAGCTTCGCATATCGACATTCCGGAAGGACTCCCGCCGATGGCGGCAGGGCTGGTAGGCTACATGGGCTATGACATGGTGCGGCTGATGGAGCAGCTGCCGGACAGCAAACCGGATACCATTGGTATTCCCGGCAGCTGTTTCATACGCCCGAAGCTGATGGTGATTTTTGATAATGTCAGCGACACCATGTACATCACGACCACCATCTGGGCGGATCCCACGCGTGATGATGCCTCCGCCGCTTACGCGGCGGCCAGAAAGCGCATTGACTATGCGCTCGAGCGCCTGGCGCAGGCGCCAGCATCCCCCACGGGCGCTTCGCTGCAGCCGGTCAAGCTGTCGGATTTCGTCTCCAACACCACGCGCAGCCACTACGATGCGATGATCGACAAAGCCAGAGATTACATCCGCGCAGGCGATATTTTCCAGGTCGTGCTGTCGCAGCGTTTTTCTGCGCCATTTACGTTGCCGCCCTTTGCACTTTACCGTGCGCTGCGCCAGCTCAACCCATCGCCTTTTCTGTTTTATTTAAGCTTCGGGGCGTACCAGCTGGTGGGCTCCAGCCCGGAGATTCTGGTTAGGCTGCGTGACGGCGAAGTCACCATCCGCCCGATTGCCGGCACTCGCAAACGCGGCCGCGACCGCGATGAAGATCGCATTTTAGCTGCTGATTTACTTGCCGATCCAAAAGAAATTTCCGAGCATCTCATGCTGCTGGATTTAGGGCGCAATGATGTCGGGCGTGTCTCGAAAATCGGCACGGTTAAAACCACGCAGAAAATGGCCATCGAAAACTATTCCCACGTCATGCATATCGTCTCGAATGTCACGGGGGAGCTGGATAGTAAATTCGATGCACTTTCCGCGCTCATGGCGGGTTTTCCGGCAGGCACGGTCAGCGGCGCACCGAAGATTCGCGCCATGGAGATCATCGACGAGCTGGAAGTTGAAAAGCGCAGCTTTTACGCGGGCGCCATCGGCTATTTCTCCGGCAGCGGCAACATGGATACCGCCATCACGCTGCGCACCGGCCTCATCAAGGATGGCATGCTCCATCTTCAGGCGGGCGGCGGCATCGTTGCGGAGAGTGATACCGAAGCTGAATATCAGGAATCGCTAAACAAAGCCCGCGCCCTCATGCGCGCCGCCGAGGAGGCCATCAAGTTTACTTGATGACACCGCTATGTTAAGCTAGAATCCGTGAAAAGGTATCGTCATGCATCTTCCTAAGGCCATAGAAATTAATCCTGACATTATGATGGGTAAGCCCTGCATTCGCGGCACCCGCATACCAGTTTATATCGTACTGCAAAAGTTTGCAGAAGGCGAAACGATCGAACAGATTATGAACGATTACCCCCAGCTGCAACAGCATCACATTCTTGCCTGCTTGCAATACGCAGCCGGTCTTGCCAGCGAAGAAATTGCACTGTCGCTGCAATGAAATTTCTGCTTGATGAGAATCTATCCCCCACCATTGCATCGGCAATGCGAAGTGCAGGCTACGATACCTTGAGCGTGGTTGAAGTCGGCCTTGCGGGATGCGACGATAACGCAGTGCGCCGTTATTGTGTAGCCGAAAAACTGGTTCTAATTACGCTGGATGCGGACTTTGGAAATATCTTGCGTTATCCGCCCGCAGACACCGCCGGCGTCCTATGGCTACGCGCACCGAACCTATCCAATATCATCATCACCTCACTGTTACTACGCGTATTGGCCAAGCTTTCGCAAAAAAATATTGAAGGCTGTCTTGTTGTGGCGGATGATAAGATGATACGTATTCGCTCTGGTTTTTCTTCCATGTAAATAACATGAAAATCATTCTTCTCGATAACTACGACTCGTTCACTTACAACCTCGTGCATTACATCGGTGAGCTTGGGGCGGAGGTTGCTGTGCATCGTAATGATAAAATCAGCGTCGATGCGATCATGCAGATGAAGCCGGATGGCATCGTCATCTCTCCCGGCCCCGGCAATCCTCAGGAGTCAGGCATTTGTTTAGATCTCATCAAGCAGGCCTCAGGCATCATTCCCATTCTTGGCGTCTGCCTTGGTCATCAGGCCATTGGCGAGGCATTTGGCGGCAAAGTGATTCGTGCGCCAAAGCCGATGCATGGCAAAATCAGCAGCATCTATCACGAAGGTACCAGCGTCTTTAAAGGGCTGCCGATTCCGTTCAACGCCACGCGCTACCATTCGCTGATCGTGGATCGCGCCAGCCTGCCGGAATGCCTGGAGGTCACGGCCGTTACCGCGGATGATGGCCTTATCATGGGGCTGGCGCACCAAAGCCACAATACCCACGGCGTGCAGTTTCATCCGGAATCCATTGCCTCCGACTATGGCCATGAATTGATCAGGAATTTCCTGGACGGTGTCAAGTGACCTTCCAAGATATACTTACGCTGCTCGCTCAAAAGAAAAACCTCACGCAGGAACAGGCCACGCGCGCATTTCAGATCATCATGAATGGCGGCGCCACACCGGCGCAGATGGCGGCGTTTCTGATGGGGCTGCGCATGAAGGGGGAAACGGCGGAGGAAATCACCGCTGGCGCTCTCGTGATGCGCACTAAGGCGGCAAAGCTACACGCCCCTGAAGGCTGCATGGATACCTGCGGCACGGGCGGAGATGCGCGCGGCACCTACAACATCTCTACCGCAGCCGCGCTGGTGCTGGCAGCGTGCGGTGTGCCAGTGGCCAAGCACGGCAATCGCTCGGTATCATCGCGGTCGGGATCGGCGGATGTGCTGGCGGCGCTGGGTATCAAGATTGATGCCGAGATTCCTGTGCTGGAGCGTTGCCTTCGCGAATGTCACATTGCATTTCTACATGCACCGAAATTCCATAGCGCCATGCGCCATGTTGCGCCGGTACGTCAGGAGCTGGGGCTGCGTACGGTATTTAATCTTATTGGCCCGCTGGCGAATCCCGCTGCTCCTGCCTACCAGCTGGTTGGTGTCTACAGCGAAACATGGCTGGAGCCAATGGCGCAGGCACTGCATCAGCTTGGCTGCAAGGCAGCATGGGTAGTGCATGGTAGCGATGGTCTCGATGAGCTGACGCTGACCGGCGCCACACAGGTGGCGGCGCTGCATGATGGCACCATCACCCGTTTCGAGATCACTCCGGAAGATGCCGGGCTGAAACGCGCTTCACTTGAGGAATTAAAAGGTGGTGATGCTGAGCATAACGCCGCGGCGCTGAGGGATGCCATTTCCGGCATGGACTCTGCTTATCGCCGCGCAGTGGTGCTAAATAGCGCCGCGGCGCTGGTGGTGTGCGGGCGGGCTTCAGGGCTCATCGAAGCAGCCGCCATGGCCAGCCATGCGATTGATTCCGGCGAGGCCTTCCGCACGCTACAGAAGCTCCAGCTCATCAGCTATGAGCGTTCTTAGGCAAAAATAAACTATTAAGGCGGATAATCATGAGGCAAGAAAGTTTTCGCCATGATATCTGCCTTTCTCCGCCGACCACAAACTGAGTTTATTGTCATCTTTGTGCTGGTGCCGGTGCTGCTTTATCTTTATCAGCCCGATAAGCTGCTGATGCCACTTCTGTGGTTTTTTTCGTTTCTGGCGCTTCGCATGCTGCGCCAGCATTATCAGCAAGGCTTCAAGGAAGAATGGAATCTTGCGGCGCTCACGCGCGCGGAGTTGGCGCGCATCCTGCTGCGTTTTCTGCCTTTTGCTGCGCTGATGACGGCGTTCACATGGTTCATGAGACCCGATCAACTATTCATTGTGCCGCAAACGAATCTTCAGCTGTGGTTTGCCATTCTGATTTTTTATCCGCTGCTATCTGTGCTGCCGCAGGAGCTGATTTATCGCAGCTATTTTTTCCGGCGCTACCTGGTCTGGCCGGTGGGCAGCACACAGCGTCTGCTGCTGAATGCGTTTGCATTCGGATGGCTGCATATCGTGCTGCATAACTGGGTGGCGGTGGTATTTTCTGCTATCGGCAGCCTGATTTTCACACAAACCTACCTGCGCACCAGATCGCTCGCGGCGGTCTGGTTTGAGCATTCGCTCTATGGCTGTTATGTCTTTACCGTCGGCCTTGGTTATTATTTTTATCACGGTGTAAAGTTCAGCTGATCTGTTATGCATAACACGGCAAACCACGGTTACAGCCTGCTTCAGCTAGCCATTGTCATGGTGATTATTGGGCTGATCATTGGCGGTATACTTCTTGGCTTAGATCTTTTTCGATCCGCGCAAATACGCCAGACCATTGGTCAATATGAATCCTACGTTAGTGCCGTCAAAACTTTCCAGAGCAAATATCAATGCCTGCCGGGGGATTGTGCTAACGCTATAAGTAAAGGTTTAAAACCAGCGCAGGGCTACTGGATAGGTTCGGGCTTCATACCCGCCCCTGCGGATGGCGATGTTGGTAATGATAATGGTATTATTGTCGATGCAAATTCTGTGAATGTAGCAGGCAATGACGGGCTGCATATGGAAGGGATGAATTATTGGGCGTTTCTCGAAAGCGCCGGCCTGATCGGAATAGCGACCAATGCGGCCAGCTATTACCCCATGCCTGTGACAGCGCTTGGGCACAGCCACTGGACAGTCTGGTCGAACGTGCGCCGTTTCAATGCGCTTTATATCACGCAGCAATGGGGTGGCAATTTTACTATAGCTACAGCCAGATGCGGCGAGTTCTACTGCCCGGCACTTTCACCTTTTGAAGCCTATCAGATTGATGAGAAAATGGACGATGGATTACCCGACCCATCGGAGCTATCGGGATATTTCTACGTAAGTGGCGGTTCCATTGGAAAAGTGCAGGCCTTTACGCCCTTCACAGGCAAAGGCCAGGTTGGAAGCATGCAGGCCGTTTCGCGCGGGGCCCCAGGCAGCAATAGCTGTCTAGACAACACTAGGACGCCGATTGCCTACAACGCAACCGTAAACACTCCGAATTTGTGCCTTTTGCAATTTCTTGTTGATTACTGAAGCAGAATCAAAGCAGGCTGCATAAATCACTGCGAAAGCGGGGATTCCATAATCTAAATAGAGAACTGGGATAGGTTTTTTTGGACATCTTTTATATTTTTAATGGGTTGATGCTGAAATGCCTTTTGTCATCCCAAGAAAGCTCGCATCTTGAATGATCTACAGGATCCCCGCTTTCCTACTACGCTAAAGCTTCGGAGGACTTACGTCGCGGGGATATAAAAAAAGCCTGATAGGAACCATGTCTCGCTGTAGCTTAAGCGAAAGCGGATGGCGGCCACATACTCCCTGTCCTCCGAAGCCTTGGCGTAGGAGGATCCCAAATCTTACTGCGTCCCCCAAAGCCTTGGCGTAGAGGGAAGACATAGTACCATCTGCATCTCAACGTTTCGTCCCGCACTTGTTGCGGGATCGTGCTGCGTCCACCGTAGCTCCTCTTGGAGCGTAGGCGGATTCGGAATGGGAACGGGTGTTTCCATCGAGATTATAACCACCAGATGGCAACTCATAGATCGGACGGGTTGATTCCAACATCTCTGCAGATTTTGCTGAGCAATCCCGTTCCTATGGTTTCATTTCTGTGAACCGGAACGACCGTCGCGCGGCCATCATGGTGCTTAAGAAAATGGTGACTTCCGCGCACACGCGATACCACAAAACCATGATGTCGAAGTCGTTTGATTAGCTCTTTACCATTTAAACGTGGGGCGCGGACCATGGGGCAACAGTCACGCGCTGCACACCGACAAATTCGCGCTCGCCGAAATGATCGTCGCCGTATTCTTCAAGGCATAAAGCAATAGCCTCCTGAACACGCACCAGCAATTCATCCATAGTTTTAGCCTGCGTATGACAACCATGCAGCTCAGGAACACTTCCCACCAGAAAGCCTTCCGAGTCTTTTTCGATGATGACGTTGAATTCGTTTTTCATGTGGTTATTATAGCGGATTTTAGGGTATGGAGCAAAGGGTTTTGCCTATGCAAAATTTTGTTACTTAGAGCTATACCACTTTGCCAGCATTTTTTGCTGGGCCGCAAACTTCGTTATAGGCGGATTCGATGCAGCCTATGATGTCTTTATTCGTGCTAGCAAAATTTCCGCTACGGTCGCGAAGAGCGTTGGCTCCTAATGCGTGCAATCTTTCGCCACCAGCTACGAATTGATAAGCTAATTCACTCATTACCTTGCTTATCTCTTCAGACACATCTATTTCACCGGATCTCTCAATGCCAACTAAAAGTATCAGCTTATCGAAATTCGCTTTCATCAATTCTTGACCAGCATTTCTTGAAACTTCATCTTGCGGAGATACATTGCCAGTGTAAGTAGCACCGTATTCTACAGATAAGCCTTTGGCTTTAACCGCATCACGTAATTTTTGTAACGATTGCTTGCCATCTTTCGCAGCAATGATCCTTTCGGCGGCTTTTGACATAATGATTCTCCATTTTTTTCAATATGGCATGTACTTTAACACAGAATAATTCTGTAAGTATTAA
>CANHDY010000054.1 GCA_947459535.1 Rickettsiales bacterium
CGACCGATGCAAGGCCAGATTAACAAATTTCTTGCCAAATATGGAACTAATTGGCGCGATGTCAAGCCGGCTAAAAGCCGTCAGGTTTGACGCTGCTATTCCATGTGCTGGCCGCCATTGACCGAAATCGTCTCGCCGGTGATGAAGCCGGCTTCTTCGGCAACTAAGAACATCACCGCGCGGGCGATTTCTTCTGGATGACCCATGCGGCCGACCGGAATACCCGCAACAATCTTCGCAAGTACATCCGGCGCAACCGCGCTGGTCATGTCGGTTTCGATATAGCCGGGGGCGATGGTGTTCACCGTGATACCACGCGCTGCTGTTTCGCGCGCGAGGGCTTTGGTGAAACCAATCACACCCGCCTTGGCAGCAGAATAGTTGGTCTGACCAAACTGGCCGAGCTGGCCGTTGATGGAGCTGATATTGACGATGCGGCCAAATTTTTTATCACGCATGGATTCGATCACCGCGCGCGACATGTAGAAGCAGGAATTCAGGTTAGTCTCGATGACGGCACCCCAGTTCTCCGGTGTCATTTTATGCATCGCGGCGTCGCGGGTGATGCCGGCATTGTTGATGAGCACCTCGACCGTCCCGCCCATATCCGTTTCAATTTTTTTAACACCGTCACGGCACGCTTCAAAATTCGAGATGTCCCAGCTATAGGCCGGAATACCATGCTCCTTAGTGAAGGCCTGAGCAGCATCATGACGCGTGGCATAATTAACAGCTACCTTGTAGCCAGCTTTTTTGAGAGCAACAGCAATGGAAAGACCTATTCCTCTGGTTCCGCCGGTTACTAATGCAATGCGATTCATATTTTCCTCAACTCGTGGTTATCGTGTTTGTCGTGGTTCGTGGTTGTCGTGATTATTTCTTCAGTGAAGTGATGAGTTTACCAAGCATCTGGCCAACTCTGCGCATAAGTTCATTGATGGCCTCATAAGACACAAGTGGCGCATATTGCCTGCGTTTACTGATTTCGACTTGAGTGTAAAGCTCGCACAAAGAACCGCGAGCTATGTATAAAAACTGTATAAGTTCTTTGGTACTGTTTCGTCCACTGCCTTCAGCAATATTCGAAGGAATGGAAGTTACCGCGCGTTGAATTTGGTTGGTAAGTCCAAATCTTTCGGAATCAGGAAAATGAGCGGTTAAGTCATAGATCATATCCACCAAGTCCATAGCTAGTTTCCAGACTTCTAGATCTTTAAAGCTTTTTATTTTCATCGACCTAACGACAACCACGTTAACCACGAACCACGACGGCCACGAACTTATCTCTCAACACACATCGCAACGCCCATGCCGCCGCCGATACACAGCGTAGCGAGGGCTTTTTTAGCATCGCGCTTATTCATTTCATGCAGCAGCGTGACCAGCACGCGCGCGCCGGATGCGCCAATCGGGTGGCCGAGCGCAATTGCACCGCCATTTACATTCACCTTGCTGACATCCCACCCCATACCTCGATTGACCGAGATGGCCTGCGCGGCAAAAGCCTCGTTGGCTTCGATGAGATCCAGATCACCCACGCTCCAACCTGCTTTCGCGAGTGCTTTCTGGCTGGCGGGAATAGGGCCGGTGCCCATAATGGCGGGATCGACCCCCGCATGCGCCCAGCTTTTAATGGTGGCAAGGACTTTAAGGCCGCGCTTAGCTGCCTCAGCGCGCGTCATGAGCATCACGGCCGCTGCGCCATCATTAATGCCGGAGGCGTTACCCGCCGTGACCGAGCCTTCTTTATCGAATGCGGGCTTCAGCTTAGCGAGTGTTTCCACCGTGGTATCAGGGCGGGGATATTCATCTGCGTCCACCGTGATGTCGCCCTTCTTGTTGGCAATCACCACCGGCACGATTTCATCTTTGAATTTACCGGCTTTCATCGCCGCGCCTGCTTTTTGCTGCGAGCTGGCAGCGAACTCATCCTGCTCGGCACGGGAGATGTCAAATTGCTTGGCGATATTTTCAGCCGTCAGCCCCATATGTTTCATCGAAAACGCATCGGTCAGGCCGTCATTGATCATGGTATCGACCATCGCGCCATTACCCATCTTCACGCCCGCGCGCAGATGCATGCCGTGAATGGCCATGCTCATGCTTTCCTGACCGCCTGCGATCACAATATGGCTATCGCCGTTTTTAATCGCCTGATAGCCAAGGCACACGGCGCGCAGGCCGGAGCCGCACACCTGCTTCACGCTCCATGCCGGAGATTCCTTGGGAATGCCTGCATGAATCGAGGCCTGGCGCGCCGGGTTCATGCCCGCACCGCCATCCAAAATCTGTCCGAGAATGACTTCCGAAACGTCACCGCCAGCCACACCCGTGCGCGCGAGTGTTTCTTTCAGCACCACTTCGCCGAGCTTGTGGGCAGGCAGCGATGCGAACGCACCACTGAACGAACCAATCGCCGTGCGCACCGCGGATACAATAACAATATCATGATCGGACATATGTTTCTCCTATCATCCTGTGGCGAGGCCAAGCCGAGCGCACAGGATCTTTTTCCAATTACCTAGATCCTGCGCATCCGCCTTCGCTTCAGCTCGGCGAGATCGCAGGATGACAAACAGTATCTAGGTAGTGATCCATCAAAAGTCCAGTGATATCGGCAGTTTCTACTTGTGCAACGCAGCAAGCCAGCTGGAAAAAGGCTCCCAACATTCCTTGCTCGCACGCTGCCCCACCATCATGCCAACATGCCCGCTGGAGGGTTTCAAAATTGTGGCATGGTTCATCAATTCCGCCAGCGGCCATGCACAATCAAACGGTACGACATGATCATTTTTAGGAATGACCATGAAGGTAGGAAGTTTGATTTTTTTTGGATCAATTGATTTAGCGCCTAGTCGCCAGTCGCCCGTCGCCAGTATATTTTTCTGCGCCCAGCCAAGCAGCGTGTCGCGCGCCACACGCGCCGTCATTGGCACACCGTCATTCACCCAGCGCTCCAGCGCCACAAAATCCTTCGCGGCAGTGCTCCCCGGATCCATCGCAAAAAAACGACGAAATTTCTGCTCAAACACCCAGGGGTCGGTCATGTAAAATAATGACTGCACCCACTCAGCCGGTACATTCGACTCAGCCGAGAGCGCTTGATCGATCATCGATTGCCACTGGCCGCCCAGTATAAAAGGAGCAAAAGACTGGCAATGAAAATCCCACGGTGTGGCAAAAAGCGAAAGGGATGATAGCTTTTTAGGCGCTAGCTGCGCCGCCGCCAGCGAAAGCACGCCGCCCATGCAATAGCCGGCTAGCGCGATGTTTTCACCCGTGGTGCGATGAAGAAAATCAATCGCCGGGAGCACGCGCTGGTTCACATAATCATCAATCCCAAAATCTGATTCATCCTTGCCGGGCACGCCCCAATCCAGCACAAACGGCCTGATACCCTGACCAGAAAGATAGCGCAGCAGGCTGCGATCAGGCTTTAGATCAAGAATATAGTAGCGGTTGATCAGCGAAGGGATGAAAAGCAGCGCAGTGCCCTCACCCAACCCTCTCCCAGAGGGAGAGGGCTTTAGGGAGTAGTTGAGCAGCCGCGAACTGCCTTGCTTCCAGATGGCTGGTGGCTCGCTGATGTGGCGGGTGTAGGGGGTGCTAAGATAGCGCTGGATGCCTTCCAGCAGCTCAGCGCTTCGTTTTGCTGCTTCGCTTCCGAGGGCTTTTTGAAGCTTTTCCAGCTCGCTCGAGGGCTTTAAGCCGTCGTTCGCACTCGCCAATGCGAAAGGCAAGCTTTGCCAGGTCATGAGGTTCATCATGAGCGGCAGCGGCAGGATGGGCGGTGGTGGCGGTTGCTTTCTGGCCATGGCTGGCAGTTTGCTGCAAGCTTTGCATCATGTCCAGCATCGCCTGCAGGAAGGCTTTGTCCTGCATGGCGTGAGAAACCTGCTTTTGCCACATATCCATGAGGTTTTTGGCGGCCTCTGCGTATGGATTAGTCATAGGATAGCGCTTGCTGACTACGGGGTTACATGCTATAAATCATAGTATTATGACCGCTATTACATTTGATACGCATCTTTACGTCAAGCGCCTTAAAGAAAAAGGGCTCCCAGAGGGTCAGGCCGAAGCTTTGGTTCAGGTCATCGCTGAAGCACGCGAAGTTGACCTAAATTCAGCTGCGACTAAGGCCGATCTAAGAGAGCTGGAGCTAAAACTAGAAAATCGCCTAAAAGACCTCCAGCTTCGTTTAGGTGGTATGATTGTGGCTTTGGGCGGAGTGCTCATTGCTGTAAAGTATTTTGGATAAAAAACTATGAACGCTGCACCCACGAGCAACCAGCCGATTATTGTTAAAAAATACGCCAACCGCCGCCTTTATGATACCGAAACCAGCGCGTACATCACGCTGGACGACCTGTGCAAACGTGTGAAAGAGGGCAAGGATTTCATTGTTCAGGACGCGCAAAACGGCGCTGACCTCACCAACCAGGTGCTCACCCAGATTATCTTAGAGCAGGAGATCAAAGGCTTTCACCTGCTGCCGACTGCGTTTCTGCGCTCTGTAATTCGTCTGCATGACGATAATATGGCCAGCACCATGCAGAACTATCTCAATGCCAGCATGATGAATTTTGCCAGCAACCAGGAGCAGATGAAGAGCCTGTTTGGCCGCGCGATTGGCGATTATTCGCCGATGAACCAGTTTGAAGAAATGACCCGCCAGAATGTCGCCATGTTTGAAAAGACAGTGCAGATGTTCAACCCCTTCGGCGGCATGTTCCAGCGCGCGGGGCAGGGCGAAGAAAGCGAAGAAAAAGTGGTTCCGGTATCGAAAGCCAAACGCGCGAAGCGGGGCTGATTGAAGATCGCGTCATTCCCCGAATTTTTGTTATTTCAAAAATTCTAGGGGAATCCAGACCATTCAACCACTGGATCGCCCTAGAATTTTCCAAGAGGAAAATTCAGGCGATGACGCAGAGATATATCGAGCAATAAAAAAGCCCCCAGATGGGGGCTTTCTTTATTTCAATTGAACGAGATTCTACATCCCGCGACCACCGCCGTTACGTTCAGGAGGCGGAGGTAGATCTTCATCTTTTTTAGTTAGCTGATTGATACCAAAACCAGCCAACGTAGTAGCTACCGCTGCAACACCAACAGCTGCTGCTGGGCTTAGCTTACCTAGACCAGGAACTTTTTGAATAGCACCACCAACAGAGTTCACAGCATTTTCAATAACACCGCCCTTAAATACCTTCGAAGCACCAATGCCAAGAATACCGGCAACACCAGTGACGACAGCTCCTTTGCCAACAACACCGCCCCAGTTGATTTCGCCCTCTGACATATTATTACCTGCTTAATTACGTTTATCTGATTCTGATACTACACATGTTTTTTGTCATTGTGCATGACAGTTTTGTGAATGTGTCTTTGGCAGTGTTATGACAGTTATGTGACAACCCAAAAACCACCATAACCGTCTATTTATTAATCTTTTTTCAGTTTTTTCTTTTCGGCTTCCGTCACACGCTCAATTTCCTTCTCGACATCTGGCACTTGAAAGAGCGTCGCAGGATCCGTCTGATACATCTCAGCGACTTTGAGGGTAATATCGTCCGGCGGGGTGCGACCTTCGCCGGAAACGATGATCTCGCCCCACTCCTTAAAGTCATAGAGATTAATCTTGCCTTCTTTTTGCGCCTGCATGAAAGGCTGGTATTTGCTTGGCTTCACCGCCACATAACACCAGAAGGGCGAGCCGGTCTGGAGCATACCATACACAAGCACAATGACGCGCGTCAGGTCGTCTTTCTTTGCGGTTTCAGCGGTAAGTTCAGTCATGCAGTTGTTCTGGCATTGTTTTTTTTAAAAATCCACCAATTCTTAAGCCGCCGCTGCTTTGCTTGAGAGCAAACCACGCACAACATAAGGCAGAATGCCGCCGTTTTGATAGTAGGCGACTTCGTCCAGCGTATCGATGCGACAGAGCAGGGGAACCGTTTGGCTGCTGCCATCCTTACGGGTGATGACCATATCCACCTTCATGCGCGGCTTGATGCCGCCGGCAAGGCCTTTGAGCGAAATGGTTTCTTCGCCAGTGAGGTTCAGGGTTTTACGGGTCATATCGCCGTGGAACACCAGCGGCAGCACGCCCATACCAACAAGGTTCGAGCGATGAATACGCTCGAAGCTCTCAGCAATCACCGCTTTCACGCCAAGGAGCATGGTGCCTTTCGCCGCCCAGTCACGCGAGCTGCCAGTGCCATATTCCTTGCCCGCGATAACGACGAGGGGCGTGCTATCGGCTTTATATTTCATGGCCGCGTCGTAGATCGACATCTTCTCGCCTTTGTAGAAGGTATTGCCGCCTTCTTCACCGCCGAGCATTTCATTTTTAATGCGGATATTAGCAAAGGTGCCGCGCATCATCACATCATGGCTGCCACGACGCGCGCCGTAGGAGTTGAAGTCTTTCGGCTCCACGCCCATCGCCATCAGATATTTCGCTGCCGGAGACGATTTGGAGATATTGCCTGCTGGCGAGATATGGTCGGTGGTAATGGAATCACCAAACAGGCCGAGGATTTTAGCGCCCATAATATCCTGCGCGCTTTCACCAGCAGCTTTCGCCATGCCATCGAAATAAGGCGGGTTTTGGATGTAGCTGGATTTAGCAGGCCAGCTATAGGTTTTGCCTTTACCCACCGGAATCTGCTGCCATTCTTTTTCGCCAGCAAATACATCGGCATATTTTTTGCGGAACATCTCGGCGGTGACGCATTTCATCACCACATCCGCCACTTCTTTATTCGATGGCCAGATGTCTTTCAGGTAAACTGGCTTGCCGTCGCTGCCCGTTGCAATCGCATCCTTGGTGATGTCGAGATTCATCGTGCCAGCAAAGGCGTAAGCGACAACGAGTGGCGGCGAGGCGAGGTAGTTCGCTTTCACCAGCGGATGCACGCGACCTTCAAAGTTGCGGTTGCCGGAAAGCACCGAGGCAACCACCAGGCCGTTATCTTTAATCGCCGCTTCAATTTCGTCTTTGAGCGGGCCGGAGTTACCGATGCAGGTGGTGCAGCCATAACCCACGAGGTTAAAGCCAACGCTATCGAGCGCCTTATCAAGCCCTGCCATTTCCAGATATTCGGTCACGACTTTTGAGCCGGGTGCGAGCGAGGTTTTCACCCATGGCTTCGGCTTTAAGCCTTTTGCCGCCGCTTTTTGTGCGACCAAGCCTGCTGCCATCATCACATAGGGGTTCGAGGTGTTGGTGCAGCTGGTGATCGCCGCGATGACCACATCACCATGCCCCATCTCATAACCACCCACTTTCACGCGGCTCGTAACTGGCGTTTTTTTATCTTTGTCCAAATCAGCAAACGAATCCGCGAAGGATTTATGGGCAACGCTCAGCACCACCTTATCCTGCGGACGTTTTGGCCCAGCAAGGCACGGCTCAACTGTGCTCATATCCAGCTCAAGCGTGTCAGTGAAGACGGGGTCTTGATACGACGCATCGCGCCAGAAACCTTGCGCCTTTGCATAAGCCTCAACGAGTGCCACACGCTCAGCGTCGCGGCCAGTGAGCTTCAAATAGTTGATGGTTTCTGAATCGATCGGGAAAATGCCGCAGGTCGCGCCATATTCCGGCGCCATGTTGGCGATCGTCGCGCGATCAGCCAGCGGCAGGTT
Source organism: Rickettsiales bacterium (assembly GCA_947459535.1). Classification (GTDB taxonomy): domain Bacteria; phylum Pseudomonadota; class Alphaproteobacteria; order Rickettsiales; family SXRF01; genus JAJTHB01. The sequence continues at coordinate 7,651 of CANHDY010000054.1, forward strand.
ATCCAGCCCGCTGCCATAAAACTCCACGAATTTGCCCACCACACCTTTTTTGCGCAGCATGTTGGTGACGGTGAGCACGAGGTCGGTGGCGGTGGTGCCTTCTTTGAGTTTTCCTGTCAGCTTGAAGCCCACCACTTCGGGAATGAGCATCGAAACAGGCTGGCCAAGCATCGCCGCTTCCGCCTCAATACCGCCGACACCCCAGCCAAGCACACCAAGGCCGTTGATCATCGTGGTGTGCGAATCAGTACCCACCAGTGTATCGGGATAAGCGACATCACCCTGCACCCACACCGCCTGCGCAAGATATTCCAGATTCACCTGATGGCAGATACCCGTTCCCGGAGGCACCACGCGGAAATTATTGAACGCATTCTGACCCCAGCGCAGAAACTCGTAACGCTCGCCATTGCGCTGCATTTCAAGATCCACGTTTTTGGCGAATGCGCCTTCGGTGGCGTAATGATCCACCATCACCGAATGGTCGATCACGAGATCAACCGGAGAGAGGGGGTTGATTTTTTCCGCATCGCCGCCGAGCTTGGCCATCGCATCACGCATCGCTGCTAAATCGACCACGGCCGGAACGCCAGTAAAATCCTGCATGAGCACGCGGGCAGGGCGGAAGGCAATCTCACGGTCAGACTTCTTATTCACATACCACTCGCCAAAGGCTTCGATATCGCCTTTCGACACACTCACATCATCTTCATAGCGCAGGAGATTTTCCATCAGGATCTTGATGGAGTAGGGCAGCCGCGACAAGTCCTGCTTCAGCGCTTTGTAAGCTTTTGGCAGATCGAAATAGGTGTAGCTTTTGCTACCTACTTTCAGCTGCGCCTCTGCGCCGAACGAATTCTTGGACTTGTGTTTCACGGGGATGCTCCTTATGAATAGGGATAGAATATTAAAAGACTAATCATTTCTAACGGTTAAAGGTTAAATGTTCGTTTATGCTCGTGGCTGAAAACCTGACATGCATGCGCTCAGAACGAACGATATTCAAAGGCTTGGGCTTTTGTCTTCAGGAAGGCGCACTATTATTGCTCAAAGGCGCCAATGGAAGCGGAAAGACCAGCCTTCTCAAGATGATAGCTGGGCTGACCAAGCCAAAAGAGGGCGCAATTTATTGGAACGGCGCAGTGATTTCTGGCGGCGCTGCGTCATTCCTGCGAAAGCAGGAATCCAGCAAAGCCGCGATTAGCGGCGGAAAGGAACTTTTTTCCTCGCTACCGCGAGTAAAGCTGGATCCCCGCTTGCGCGGGGATGACGAGGCGCGTGATGATTTCAAACGCCAGCTGATGATGGTGGGGCATAAAAGCGCGGTGAAGCTGGATTTGACGGTGGAAGAAAATTTGCGTTTCTGGGGCAGGCTGTATGGCACCGAGATGCTTCTGCCCGCCGCGCTTAAATTTTATAACCTTGGCCGCTATCAGGAAACCCCCTGCAAAGAGCTTTCTGCGGGCTGGCAGCGCCGCGTGGCACTGGCACGGCTGATTATTGCGCCATGCAAGCTCTGGTTGCTGGATGAACCGACCAATTTTCTGGACGAAGAGGCGGTGCTACTCACCGCGAGCCTGATTGAATCCCGTGTGAAGCAAGGCGGCATCGTGATTGCCGCCAGCCATAGCATGAGCTCTGGCGTGGCAAGCCATGTGCTGGAGATAGGGGATTTCAGCTGATGTTTAAGCTCATCCTTTTACAATCACTCTCGCAATCTTTCCGCCGCGGCGGCGGGGCGTTTGGAGCGTGCGCATTTTATATTATTATCGTCACGCTGTTTGCCTTTACGCTCTCGCCCGAGCTGCTTGCCAGCCACGCCGGCGCCGTGATGTGCGTGGCGATGTTGCTCGCTTCTATCACGTCCATGCCCATGCTGTTTGAGCGCGATTATGAGGACGGCACGCTGGAGCAATTCCTACTATGGCCAGTGGTGCTGGAGGTGCTGGTGCTTGCAAAAATCACCGGGCAGTGGCTGGCGGTGACGCTGCCGATTCTGCTGGTATCGCCGCTGGTGGCGCTGCTGGCCGGGCTTGAAACAGCAGTGGCGCTGAAAGCGCTGGCGCAGCTTTTTCTTGCCTCGTTTTCGATGATTGCGATCAGCGCCATCGCAAGCAGCCTGACACTGGGCGCGAAACGCGGCGGTTTGCTGCAGGCGTTAATCACGCTACCGCTATTTGTGCCGGTGGCGATCTTTGCTGCATCCAGCAGCGGGGCAGGAGCGCTCTTATTTCTTGCTGCGATGGCGCTGGCTTTGTGGCCGCTTGCGTGTTTTGTATGTGCGGCGGTGCTCAAAGTGGCGGTGGAGTAAAAACCCTCACCCAACCCTCTCCCTAAAAGGGCGAGGGCTTTATTGAATATCCAGAAACGTAAAACGCTCGCGCGTGTAGCGGGCAAAATTGAGGGCGTTTTCTACATCAGCATCCAGCCAGCCCAGCTGTGTGTAGTGTGTGGGTGCATCGGCAGCCATCAATGCTTTTTCAAGTTGCGCGCTGGGGATGATTACTTTTTCAATTTCAGTAAAAATCTGAGACCAGTCGGGCTTGGTGGTGATATTCACGAGCGCCATTTTGCCATCATATGCCTTGCGGCACTGGCTTGCCACCTCGCTGCCAAACAGATGAATCATGTGCTCAGTGGAAAAATCATCCGGCCGAAACGATACGTTACTGCGTAGCAATTTTTCCTGCATATCAGCCATGATGAGGGTGGTGATGGCAATCGCTTCACCGTGTAGCGGGTGCTTAAGTGGCAAAGCGGCAGAGTGGCTGGGGCGGTGATGCGCCATCATCTCCATCGTATGCGCAAGCATATGTTCGCCCTGACTTGCCGGATAGCTCCCGCCGGCAATCGTCATGCCCATGCCGGATAGCAGCAGCGTTTTAATGAGCAGCTGAATGCTTTTTTTATCACGCGCTGCAATACCGCCCGCTTCTTCCATCAACTCTTGTTCATAGGGCGCCAGCAACGCAAATGGCACCTCTTCATAATGTGTATCAAACAGCAGGTGAGATAATAGCCAGTCCGCCTGCGCAGTGGGGCGCGCCAGTGCATCGCCAAAGCCGCTTTGCGAAAGACGAACCGGTGCATGCGTTACCACTGAAAGATCACAGAACACCGCCTGCGGCATCATCGCCAGCATGGTTTTTTTGTGCCCACCCACCGCGATGGAGGCATTGGCAGAAAGGTAGCCATTCATCGAAGCGGCGGTTGGAAAAACCAGATAGGGCTTGCGATCCAGATGCGCGACATATTTGCACAAATCATTAATAGTGCCGCTACCCACCGCCACCAGCGCATCCGCCGACAGCGTCTGCGTGCGCAGGCTGGCAACCGTTTTATCATCCGCAGCCGCTGGCGCCGGAAGCGTGATGTGCGTGCTCGGGAAGCGACCTTTGAGCGCGCGAAACACATCATCTCCTAATGCGTCCGCCGTATGGACATCATCTACGACCGCAAGGCGCATCGGCGAGAACAGTTCCGCTACCAACTCATCAAGATCATGATGCAGATTGTCTTCAACGATGATTCTCGGATGGGCAGGTAGATGTTTTTTAAGCAGCGCTTGAACGGAAGGTGTAAACACAGATGAACTTTCTGTTAGTCACTTTCTAACTTGTGAATTGTAAAACGGTGGGTATGGTAACGATGTTGATTCTTTATGTCAGGTATTTTATGCGCCGATTGGTTTTTGCTCTTTTCAGTTCACTACTACTTGCCTCCTGCGCCGCAGAGCCACCCAAAGAAAATAAAACAGATACAGCCATTCCCGCCGCGCCCAGCGACGCTGTATTTAACCAGTGGCTGAAAGGCGTGAAAAAAGAAGCGCGGAGCAAAGGCATTTCTCAGGCCACCATTGATGAAGCGCTCACCGGCATTGCGCATGATAGCCGTGTGATCCGTCTTGATCGCAGGCAGCCGGAAACGAAGCTGACGCTGGAAGAATATCTCACCAAGGTCATCAGCGATCAGCGCATTGCTCGCGGGCGCGAGATGCTGGCTCAGCACCGCGAACTGCTGGAGCCAATCAGCAAACAATATGGTGTAGCGCCGGAATTCATTGTTGCGCTATGGGGTATTGAGACCAGCTATGGAAGCAATACAGGCAGTTTTTCTATTGTGGAATCGCTGGCAACACTTGCCTATGATGGTCGCCGCAGCGCTTATTTCCACGGCGAGCTGATGAACGCACTGCGCATCATTGATGAAGACCATATCAGCGCCTACGACATGGAAGGTTCATGGGCGGGAGCCATGGGGCAATGCCAGTTCATGCCATCAAGCTTTCTGAATTTTGCTGTTGATCATAACGGCGATGGCAAGCGCGATATCTGGAACACCGAAGCTGACGTGTTTGCCTCTATCGCAAATTATCTGAGCAAGCATGGCTGGAATGATGATAAGGCCAACCAGTTTAATGTCATTTTGAAATGGAACCGCTCGCGCTATTTCGCCACCGCAGTGATGCAGATTGCCGAGCGTATCAGGGAGGACGCATGAAACTCAACCAATCCATCGCCATTGTTGCATTGCTGATGATTGCCGCATGCGCAGAAAAACCCGCTCCTCCAGGCGTAAAAATTGGCAATCCTTATGTGATTGACGGCAAAACCTATTATCCCGCTTACGATCCAGATTACGATAAAACTGGCATTGCTTCATGGTATGGCCCAGGTTTTCATGGCAAAAGCACCGCCAATGGCGAGCGATATGACAAATATGATTTAACCGCCGCCCATCCGACGCTTCCGATGCCGTCGCTGGTCAGGGTTACAAATCTCGAAAATGGCAAATCGCTGGTGGTGCGTGTGAATGATCGCGGCCCTTTTGCTGAAAACCGCATCATCGACCTTTCCAAGCGATCTGCACAATTGCTCGGCATTACCGGCCTGGCAAAAGTGCGCGTGCAGTTTCTGAAAGCAGAAACGGAGCGCTACCTTGCCGAGCGCCAGCAGCGCGGCGGCGAGATTGATATGTTTGCCTATAATGAAAACATCAAAAACCGTAAGGAAACCTCCATTGCCCGCTCAACCGAACCTGAAGAAGCAACGATTGTAGAGAGCACTGTGGCTACAAGCGGATACAGCGCACAGGTATCAGGCGCTGCGCCAGTCATGTCCGTTGGAAGCGGCGATCTGGTGGCTAAACCTGCATCCACATCGCGCGGTAAGGAAGTAGTGCTTCGCAAACCCGAATCTGGACTTTCTCTGGTGTCAGAGGCCAGAGCAGATACCATAAAGACCGAGGCCATAGAAAAGAAAGCTGACCAGCAACCAGTGGATGCCGAACCTGGCGCCATCGTTCTTAATCAACCTGAGCCACTGCCCATCAAACAGGCCGGAGGCAAAAACAATAATAAGGATCGTATAATTTCTCCTTCAGCTGGCGCACCACTCACAGGGTTTTTCATTCAGGCGGGTTCGTTCTCCACTCAGGCTAATGCCGATGGACTTTCACAGAAGCTTTCTGGCGTTGCCGCAGTACGCGTTGAAAAAATGGATGTGGGTGGAAAACTCTGGTGGCGCGTGCGGGTAGGGCCTTTTGCAGATAAATCTGAAGCGGATCAGCAACTCGCTCTCGTCAGGGAAAAAGGCGTGCCGGATGCACGCATTGTTCATCA
>CANHDY010000055.1 GCA_947459535.1 Rickettsiales bacterium
ATACGCTTTTCAAACTTCGCGCCCTTAAAGAGCCGCTGCACAAAAATGCCCGGCGTGTGGATGGTGTCGGCGTCCAGCTGCCCGGCTTCGACAATCTCTTCCACCTCAGCCACCGTCACCTTGCCGGCCATCGCCATCATCGGATTAAAATTGCGCGCGGTCTTGCGGAAAATCAGGTTGCCGGCAGTGTCGGCTTTCCAAGCTTTGATAATTGCAAGATCGGCTTTAAGCGCCGTTTCCATCACATAATGCTCGCCGCCGAAGTCGCGGGTTTCCTTGCCTTCCGCAACAATGGTGCCATAGCCGGTCTTGGTGTAGAATGCAGGAATACCTGCGCCGCCAGCGCGGATACGCTCGGCCAGTGTGCCGTGTGGGTTGAATTCCAGCTCCAGCTCGCCGTTTAGATACTGGTGTTCAAACGTTTTGTTTTCACCGACATAAGACGAGATCATTTTTTTGATCTGCCGGGTTTTCAGCATGATACCGAGGCCGAAATCGTCGATGCCGCAATTGTTGGAGATGACCGTGAGGTTTTTCACGCCCGAATCACGAATCGCGACGATGGAATGTTCGGCGATGCCGCAGAGCCCAAACCCGCCGGACATGATGGTCATGCCATCAAAAAGCAATCCCTGAAGTGCGCTGGTGGCGTTGTCGTAGATTTTACTGGCCATAAATTTTCACCGAAAAATTCAAATAATCAGCAGATAAGAGCGCATAGAACAGCAGGGTGTAAATAATATCAATACAAATATATTTTAATAAAAGTTAATAAAAAATTTACGATAAATCGCCATAATATCTAAATATTGATTAATGCTGCGTTGGAATTAGCTATTGCATTAATAATTTGATTTTGTTATTTTTTCGAGCCTAACAACATCAAGACGCAATGGCTAGCCGACCCTATGAATGTGTCAATCATGGATGTTAAAAAACTGTTCCAGGAGCCCTCAGGCGCGGTACGCGGTGTCTTAGCGGCCAAACTGGCGAAAGATTACAAAAACGGTGGCTTTTCTAAGGCGGAAGCGGATATTGCGGTCGATATTTTCCGTCTGCTGCTCAAAGATGTTGAAAAGAATGTTCGCAAAACGCTCTCTGAGCATTTGAGCGACTATGCTCAGGTGCCGCATGATATTGTGCTGAAGCTGGCGAATGACGAGTCGGAAATTGCCGAGCACGTACTGGAATATTCTCCGGTGCTCACCGATGATGATCTGCTTTCCATCATTTCCAGCACCAAAGAGGTGATCAAGCTTTGCGCTGTCGCAAGGCGGGACAATCTTTCAACCTCGGTTTCCGGTGCGCTGCTTGAGACGCGGCAGCCCTCGGTGCTCAGTGATTTGTTCCGCAACAAAAGCTCGCAGCTGTCTGAAAAAGGCCTGCTTTCGGCGTGGCAAGACATTGCAGAAAACCACTCGCTGCTGGAAACGCTGGTGCATCGTGGCAGCCTGCCGCTCACGGTGGCGGAAAAGCTTTATCATGTCGTCACGGATGATCTCAAGCTGATGCTGACCCGTCATTATAAGCTCAGCACGCCGGTGGCGCAGAAAGTGGCAAGTGACACGCGTGAGTGGGAGATGCTCGGCATCATGCCCGGCGATGGCGCGATTGATCCGGATAATGACGAGCAGGTCGAAGATCTGGTTGATCAGCTCTACATGGGTGGCCGGCTCACCCACTCCTTGCTTATCCGTGCGCTGTGCGTGGGCAGTATCAGCGTGTTCGAGGCGGGCATTGCGCGCCTCGCGGGCGTGCCGCGTGTGAATGCGCGTATTTTACTTATGGATAGCGGTATTCTTGGTTTCCAGGCGATTTATAAAGCCGCTTCGATGCCAGAAGGCTTCACCGATGCGGTGCGTATTCTGCTCGGCATCAGCCTTGAAGAGACCGATTTCGGCTTCAGCCGTCGCATGGATTTTAAAAAGCGGGTGATTGACCGCATATACATGGAAGGCCACCATCGCGGGGTTGAAAACATGTCCTATTTACTGTCCATCATCGGAGGCAAGCTTGCTGTCCCAGCCTAATCCTGCAGCCAGCGCTCAGCTGGTGCTCACCGCCGATGACGTGCAACGTCTGCTCACAGATACCGGCGCTGCGCCGCGTGTGGAGATGACTCATAAAATCGGCGCGGCCTATAATGGCAAGAGTCAAGCGCCGCTGGGCGCGCGTGAGATTATTATTGCTGAGCAGATTTTTCGTCTGCTGCTGCGTGATACTGAGTTGGCGGTGCGCACGTCGCTGGCGCATTATGTTAAGGATTCGCCGAATATTCCGCACGATATCGTCATCAAAATGGCGCAGGATGTCGCGGATGTTTCGTTGCCCATCCTGCAGTTTTCTGAGGTGCTCACCGACGATGACCTGATGGATCTGATTACTGCCAAGGACGAAGTCTCGCGCTATCTGGCGATTTCGCGCCGCCGCGTGGTGTCGGATCGCGTGTCAGATGCGCTGGTGGAAAAAAACCATGAAGAAGTTATCAGCGCCCTTGTTTCTAATGCCGGTGCGATTATTTCTGAGCATTCTTTTGATCGCATCATCCGCGATCATCGTGGCAATGAAGCGATGATGCAGGCAGTTTCCTCCCGCAACTACCTGCCGGTGGCCACGGTGGAGAAGCTGATTTCGGTGGTGTCGTCGTCACTGGCGCAGACGCTCAAACAAAAATACAAAACTCCCGATGTCGCGATTGATCGCGAGGTGGAAAAAACGCGCGAGAGTGAAACGCTGCATCTCATCCGCCACACTCATTCCGAAAGCGAGATTGAAAAGCTGGTGCGCCAGCTTCATGCGTCTGGCAGGCTCACGCCGTCGATTATTCTAAGCGCGCTGTGCCAGGGGGATTTTAGCTTTTTTGAAAACAGCCTTGCGCATCTTTCCAATATTCCGGTGGCCAATGCCCGCAAGCTGATTACCGATCGCGGGGAGCTTGGTTTCCGTGCTATTTACAACAAATCCGGACTGCCGGAGGCGATGTTTCCGGCGGTGAAGCTGCTGCTTAAGATCGTGCGCGAGCTGGATACAGAGGGCGAGAAAAAAGGTGGTTCGCGCTTTGCGAACCGTATTGTTGAGCGCATTCTGCACCACACAGAGGATACGCCGATGGAAAATCTGTCCTACATCATTGCGCTGGTTCGCCGCGTGGCGCATTGATGCGCGGATGATGGCTTTACAGCCCGCTTTTTTTGTGTCACGTTTCTTAGCAAATTAACCAAATAATGGTGTGCTCACATGTCACTTACCAAAATCGCCGTGGTTGCAGATGATTCGCCCAAAGCCCAATCTGCGCTGAAAGAAATCGAAAAACGCTACGATATTGTGGAGATCACCAAGCGCCGCATGGGCGCAGAAGCGATTGTGGTGCTTGGGGGGGATGGTTTCATGCTGCAAACCCTCCATGAATACATGAAAATGAAGCTGCCATTTTATGGCATTAATTGCGGCACGGTCGGGTTTCTGATGAACCAGTTTAATCTGGAAAACATCATCGAGCGCATGAATGCAGCGCGCTCTTCGGTGCTGTATCCGCTGCATATGTTTGCCAAGCGCGCCAGTGGTAAAACAGTGCAGGCGCTGGCGTTTAACGAGGTGTCGCTGTTTCGCGACGGCAGGCAGGCGGCGAAAATCCGGGTGTCGATTGATCATGTGGTGCGCCTCAAAGAACTGATCTCCGATGGCATCCTGGTGGCCACCCCGGCGGGCAGCACGGCCTATAATTTTTCGGCCGGCGGGCCCATCATTCCGCATGGCGCGAATGTGATTGCGCTCACCCCGCTGGTGCCGTTTCGCCCGCGTCGCTGGCGTGGTGCGCTGTTGCCGCACAATGCCAGCATTAACTTTACCATTCTCGAAGCAAGCAAGCGGCCGGTCAATGCGGTGGCGGATTTCACCGAAATTGAGAACGTCACCGACGTCATCATCAGCGAGCAGCGCAAATCCGGTGTCACCCTTCTTTTTGATGCTGAGCATAATCTCGAAGAACGCATTATCAAAGAGCAGTTTACCTATTGATTATGACAGCAAAAAAGCTGTCATCAATTCTTCATATTTTATTATTAGCATTCATTAACGAATTGGCTAAGATATTTGGGTTAAACATATCCATCATTGAAAAACGAAAGCTCCCGCCATGACCAGCAAGCCTGAATCAACCAGTCCACTTCAGGGCTTCACCTTACTCACCGGTCAGGAAATCTGGGGTGATAACTGGCGTGATTATGAGCACGGCAATGGTCAGCTTCAGGTGATGAAGAGCTATGGCACGAAGACTGGCATGAGCGATTTGGCTGTCTTGCTTGGTAGTGCTGTATCGAGCAGCAATACCACTACTAGCGACGGTCAACGCGCCGCCTTTGTTTGGTCGGCCTCTACCAACGGGGATGGTGATGTCCGCACCGTCGATCCCTACGGTACCTCGTGCTATCCCTGTCCGAGCGGTCGGCAAAGTGGGGTGCGCCCCGCTTTGCCATCATCGGTTGCATCTTCAATCAGGCTTAGCGACTCGTCCCCCGAAGCCTTGGCTAAGGGGGAAGCGATTCGTGGTGAGCCTATACGAGATACGAATGGTCAGGTGATATGGAATGATGTGATTCTGTTTGGCGAATATCCACAGACGATCGCAGACGAAAATATAACTAGCGAGTTGAAAGGGTTATCTGAAGCTCAGTTAAAAAAAATGGAAACAGGCAAAATATATACCTTTAACAGTGAAAAACACGACGCTTTCGACAAGCCGTTCAACGCGAATGAGTATGCTGAATACCAACATAAGGGTAAGAAGTATATTCGCGTGGAGGCGAAGCCCTGCCTCGCTCGTTACCCCATGCTCTCTAACGGCGAGCAAGCACAAAAAGGACAATCCTACTGGGTAGAAGTGCAGCCCATCGAATGGCTTAAAGACCCGAGCGGTATGTTGGTAGCAAGGCAAGCGATCCTTGGAGGTGTGCAGTTTGATACAAGCATAAGCTACAAAGGTGAGTTTCAGGACACCGATATGTATCGTTACCTCAATACTCATTTCGCTAAAGACATCATTCCTTCGCGGTCCCTTAAGCAGTCGCAGGCGAAGGATGAGAACGCTAAGCCCCCCAGCGGCTGGCCTGCTGCGGCGAGCTGGGCAGAGAAGCACCCGTCTACCGTCACCACCCCATGGGGCGAGGCCGTTCAGGATCCAAAAAGCGGTGAATGGATCGCGCGCTGAGTGCTTGAGGAAGACTTTTTGCTCGCGACTTGCGCCTAACTTCCCCCTTGCCAGCGGCGCAAAATTCGTCTAAAAGCTTACTCCCGACTTTATAAAAGGCGGGGTTTTTTGTTCATTTCATGGAGTAAATACAATGGCTACCGGCGTCGTTAAATGGTTCAACCCCGCAAAGCGTTTTGGCTTTATCAAGCCCGATGACGGTGGACAGGACATCTTCGTACACATCACCGCGCTGGAAGCAGCGGGTCTCTCCATGCTCGACGAAAACCAGAAAATTCAATATGATCTGGCGGAAAGCAAAGGCAAAACCTCAGCGGTGAACCTGAAGCTTATCTAAGTCTAACCACACCCACGAAAGTCTATAGTCGTGGTTGTTGTGATTGTCGTGGTTCGTGATTATCGTGAATCAACTGCGCGATAACCACGATAGCCACGAATCACGATAACCACGATTTTATTTGTATCATGAAATCCATCCGCAATATCGCCATTATCGCCCACGTTGACCACGGCAAAACCACGCTGATTGACCAACTGCTTCGCCAATCCGGCACCTTCCGTGCCAACCAGCAGGTGGAGGAATGCGTGATGGATTCGGGGGATCTGGAGCGTGAGCGCGGTATTACCATTCTGGCAAAATGCACTTCGGTGGTGCGCGGAGATATTCGCATCAATATCGTTGATACGCCCGGCCACGCGGATTTTGGTGGTGAGGTGGAGCGCGTGCTTACCATGGTCGATGGCGTGGTGCTGCTGTGCGATGCGGCGGAAGGGCCGCTACCACAGACGAAATTTGTTTTAAGTAAAGCATTAAAACTTGGCCTTAAGCCTATTGTTGTCATTAACAAAGTCGATCGCGGCGATGCGCGTCCGGATGCGGTGCACAGCGAGGTGTTTGATTTGTTTGCCGCGCTTGATGCCAGCGAGGAGCAGCTTGATTTTCCGACGCTCTACGCCTCTGGCCGTGATGGCTGGGCGGCAGAAAGTCTGACCGCGCCGCGCGAAACGCTTGATCCGCTGTTTGATAAAATCATCAGCCATGTGCCGGCGCCGGATGTGGATCCGGATGCTTCATTTGCCATGCTGGCGTCCATTTTGGAATATGATTCGTTTTTAGGGCGCATCCTGACTGGCCGTATCTATAGCGGCACTGCCAAAGTTGGCATGCCGATCAAGGCGATGAACCTGAGGGGCGAAATTTTGGAGCAGGGTAGGCTGACCAAGCTGCTCGCGTTCGACGGCATCAAGCGTGTGCCGGTGGATGAAGCGCAGGCAGGCGATATTGTCGCTGTTGCCGGCATTGAAAGCGCGACCGTCTCCGACACTATCGGCGGGCTGGAGCTTTCGAGCCCTGTGCCCTCGACGCCGATTGACCCGCCGACCATGTCGGTCACTATCAGTGTGAATGATTCGCCGCTGGCCGGTCAGGAGGGCAGCAAAGTCACCAGCCGTATGATTCGTGAGCGCCTGTTGCGTGAGGCGGAAGGCAACGTGGCCATCCGTGTCACCGAGGCTGATTCGAAGGATGCGTTTGAGGTAGCGGGCAGGGGTGAGCTTCAGCTCGGCGTGCTCATTGAAACCATGCGCCGCGAGGGCTTTGAGCTTTCGGTGTCGCGCCCACGCGTGATTTTCCGCACCGATGACATCACCGGCGAGAAGCTGGAGCCGATTGAAGAGGTGGTGATTGATGTAGACGAAGAGCATTCTGGCATCGTGGTGGATAAGATCTCGCAGCGTAAGGGTGAGATGATTGATATGCGTCCTTCTGGTGGTGGTAAGCAGCGCATCGTGTTTTATGTGCCATCACGCGGGCTGATCGGCTATCAGGGTGAATTCCTCACTGATACGCGCGGCACCGGCACCATGAACCGCCTGTTTCATGACTACAAGCCATTCAAGGGCGACCTTCCCGGCCGCCGCAACGGCGCGCTCATTGCACTTGATAAGGGCGAGGCGGTCGCCTATGCGATCTGGAACCTGCAGGATCGCGGCATCATGTTCATTAATCCTGGCGACAAGGTGTATGAAGGCATGATTGTCGGCGAGCATAGCCGCGATAATGACCTCGAAATCAACGTGCTGCGCGCCAAACAGCTCACCAATATTCGTGCCGCCGGCAAGGATGAGGCGATTCGTCTGGTGCCGCCGCTGCGCATGACGCTTGAGCAGATGATCTCCTACATTCAGGACGATGAGCTGGTCGAGGTGACGCCGAAATCGTTACGCCTGCGAAAAACAGCGCTCGATTCCAATGAGCGCAAGAAAATCAGCCGCGCTAAAAAGGCAAGCTAAACCATATTTTGTTTGCAGCTGCCTGAAACATACTATATAACGTAGCACTAAGCAGATAAATCATATTAACGTACAACTTGTACGCGGGGATTATGCGTTTTGTTGCATTACTAGTAGCGGCGATAGTTGCGGTGGTGGCGGGCATTTTTGCCCTTCAGGTATCCAGAAAAACTCAGGACGTCGCCGTGCAGAAAGTCGCGCAGCAGACTCCAGCTGTCACAACAGTGGAAGTGATTGTTGCCAGGCAACCCATTGAGGTTGGCACTATTTTAGAAGAATCGATGATCGACAAGCAGCCGTGGCCGTCCCATCTGGTGCTGGAGGGATTCATTACTTCCGACAGCAAGGACGCTAATCTGGTGGGGCGTGTTGCCCGCTCTGCTTTTCAGGCCAATGAGCCGATTACGCGTAATAAGGTGGCCAACCCTAATGACCCAAGCTTTTTGGCGGCGAATTTGCCCCCGGGGATGCGCGCCATCACCCTTGCAACGGATGCTATTTCTGGTGTGGCGGGCTATATATTTCCCGGCGATCGTATTGATATCGTCATGACTCATAACATTCCAACGGACATCCGTAACCGTAGCCAACGTGTTTTTAGGCCAAGCGAGAAACCAGATATCTCTGAAGTGCTTGTTGCGGATGTGCGGGTGCTTGCGGTGAATGTTCGCCAGCCCGGCGGCAAGGAGGCTTCAAGTTCAACGCCATCAAGTATCACCGTTGAAGTGTCTGAAAAAGATGCTCAGTCGATAAGACTGGCGGAAAAAGTGGGTGCGCTTTCGCTGGCGCTGCGACCTCTGAAGAGCGATGGAGAAGTTGCGGCGGCTCCTGTGCAGCTGCCGAGCTTGACACAGGTTAACAGTGCATCGGGGTCGGGCTATGCTGGCGTTAGAATCATCCGCGGTGCTGGCGAAGGAGATTCAGCAGTAAGAACCTCTATGCCTTCTGGTGAGGTTGCGCCGTTATCACCGCCACCTGCGCAGATGCCGCCTGCGCCATCACCGTCTTTGTAGGAAAATAATATGAAGCGTCTGACATACTTGCTTTTAACTGCAGCGGCGCAACTCGCTTATCCTACCTATGCTGCAACTGAAGCGCAAGCTTTGCCCGCGAAGTCGCAAGGTGTGGTGGAGAAGCATGCGGAAACCAATAAATTTTTACTTGTCCCCGTGAACCGCTCCACGCTGGTTAGTTTTCCAGTAGAAATGTCTGAAGTTGCGGTGGCTAACCCTGATATTGCGGATGTGCATGCGAGCGGCCCCAGCAACCTGACAGTGATTGGTAAGAAGCTCGGCCAGACTAATCTGCGTGTGTTTGATAAGAATGGCGCACTGATCAGGGAGATTGATGTTCAGGTTGGTCATGATTTGCCGGCGATTCGGCGGGCGCTGAAAAATTTTCTGCCAGATCAGACGATCGGTGTTGAAATGGTTCATACCAGCATTGCCCTGACAGGCTTTGTCTCAAGCGCCGATGCTGCAGAGCGGGCGGTAAAGATTGTGAAGGACTTTGTTCGCTCTACTTCTGATGTGTCGTCTGCTGATAAAGAGCCCGTGCAGGAACTGATTGATAACGGCGATGCCCAAATTCTCAATATGCTACAGGTGACATCCGGCCAGCAGGTCATGCTCAGGGTAAGGGTGGGGGAGATCAACCGCGAGGCGCTGAAGAATCTGGGGATCGATCTGAGCGCTGTGGGTATTGTTGATGGTGTGAATACGATTTCGCTTGGCACCGGCGCTGGTATCGGCTCTCTGGTTGCGCCAGCCAGTACGTCTGAGCCAACCCTGTTGCCTGGGCAATTCTTACTGCCTGGCGGTCGTACTCCAACGAATACTCGCGGTGTATTTTCGGGTGTCTGGCGCCCAGGCGCAGGAACTTTTGGCGGTCTGGTAAAGGCGCTGGAGCGTGATGGTTTATTTAAATTACTTGCTGAGCCAAATCTGGTTGCCGTATCAGGTGAGGAAGCGGAGTTTCTTGCTGGCGGTGAAATTCCTGTGCCAGTGGTGCAAGGTGGATCAAACACCAATAATATCAGCATTGAATATAAGCCCTTTGGTGTGGCGGTGAAATTCACACCGATAGTGCTTTCTGAAAATCGGGTTCGTATGGCGGTGCAGCCAGAAGTTTCTGAGATTTCAGCTGAAAATGCTATTCGTGTCAGTGGATTTGAAATCCCAAGTATTTCAACGCGGCGCGCAAAAACAACGATTGAGCTGGCACCCGGCGAAAGCTTTATGATTGCTGGACTTATCAAGGATCAGATGCGCGCCACGATTGATCAGGTTCCCGGAGCTAAAGAGCTACCCGTACTTGGTGCGTTATTTCGGAGTAATGAGTTCAGACGCAACGAAACGGAGTTGGTGATTGCCGTGACGCCGTACCTTGTTGACCCTGTGAAAACCGATGATGTTAAACTGCCAACAGATAACTTCCGTCCGGCCAGCCAGATGGACATGTTTTTTTATGGCAAGCTTGGTGGGGTAAGCGGTAGTGCTTCGGCGCCGACCGCAGGCCCTGAAGGCCCAGTAGGATTTATGGTGGATTAATTATGACACGTTTTGCACTGCTGGCCGCGACCAGCCTCATGATGCTCACTGCCTGTGATGGTTCTACCACCATTACCATCACGCCAAGTCAGGTGCCAGCCTATCCTGAGCAGGGCGCTCAGTCTTCTCAGCCTGTTGCTGCGGCGCGTGTTCCAGACAGCGCTTATCGAAATCCAGGGGATCCGGAGCGACTACTTGATAAAACGACGGAACTACTGACGCTGAGCGTTGAAACCAGAGAAGATATCACTGATCTTCAGCAGATTATTCGGCGTGACAAGCCGACCCGCGCGGAGCTGAGCTGCGATGAATCCAGCAAAATCTGCCAGCAAATCTTCCAGCTTCTTTCTGCCCAATCCATCCCAACAGATTCATCGGCCGCTTCGACCAATAAAGTAACGCTGGTCTACGACCGCATGACCGCGCGTGACTGCAACAGCCGCTTTGTTGATAATACCCGCAATGGCGATAATCTTAATCATCCAGCGCTTGGTTGTTCGGTTGTAGCTAACACCATTCAGATGATCGGTGACAAACGCCAGCTGAGCAATCCCAGCCTGATGGATTTGCCGGATGCCAGCAAGGCGGTGCAGCAGCATCGTCGCTACAGTCAACCGCCCAAGCCGAATGATTCTAAGGATAATTCGCTGCTGAAAACTATTTCCACCTCGCAGTAACGATCAGATAATTTATGAGTCTGTTCAGTCCTCTGCTTGTCGTTGCTCTGGATCAGGAACGCCTCGCTGCGACCAGCGCACTGGCGGCCGAGTGTGGTTTTGCAGATGCGCATCTGGTTGAAGACGGCTTTGAGGGGGCGATACAGGCGCTCTCATTGCGCAGCATATCGCCTGATTATATTCTGATTGATGTGGGTCGTCATGGTAGTGAAATACTGCCTTCGCTCGACAATTTTGCAACGCATTGTGATGCGCATGCTAAAGTAGTGGTAGTGGGTGCCACTAACGACATCCATTTTTATCGTGAGCTCAAGCAGCGCGGCGTCATTGAATATTTTGCCTATCCGGTTAAATCGTCGGATATTCTTGCTGTATTGGCCAACAGTCAGTCGCACAGCGGACGGGCCGAGGACAAGGGACGCCGTGGCGTGGTGATATCATGCATGAGCGCGGCATCAGGCGATGGCGGCAGTACGGTTGCACTCAATCTTGCTTATGCACTCGCAGAGCAGTACAGCAAACCGACGGTACTGATCGATCTGGACTACCAGTTCGGATTGGTAGCTAAGAACCTCGATTTGACAGCACCATTCGGGATGCGCGAGGTATTTGAGCACCCAGATCGTGGGTTGGATGATCTGCTGGTCAGTAAAATGCTTGTTAATTATCGCGATCGCATGAGCATCATCGCGGCGCCCAGCGAACTCCGCATCCTGCCGCTTATCCGCCCTGAAACAGTGCGTTCACTGCTCACCATTCTACGGCGTAAATTCCAATTTATTATTGTGGATGTTCCCCACCTCTGGATGGACTGGACAGGATCAGCCATCAGTTACTCTGATCATGCGGTCATGGTGGCGCAGCTCTGGCTGCGTTCGCTCACACATGCCACGCGACTTGCAGGCGCGTGGCAGGCAGTGGGAGTGAATCTTGATCGCACATCGCTGGTGATCAACCGTAGCGGTGCTAAATTCAAGGAAGCGGTCAGCCCTCAGGATTTCGAAAGAATTTACCGTCGTCCGATTGATGCATCTTTGCAAAACGATGTGAAGGCGATTTCACAGGCGGAAAATAATGCGCGCACACTTTTTGAAATTGATCAGGCAACTATGATCAAACAGCAGATGCTTGATTTTTCTGCTAGCCTTGCGCTGCGCTATGCTGCGGATCTTCAGCGCCTTCCTGTATCCGACAAGAAAAGTCTTTTTCCTTTTACCAAGCTTCGGAAAGGTAACTGATGTTTGGAAAAAAACAGAGCGATCTGGCATCCATCCCCAAGCAGGCGATCAAAACACCTGTCGTTTCTCAGGATAGCTCGGTTTTTTCTGAATCGGTTGTGCCGGTGCCGCCACGTTCTTCGGCTGACCAGCCGGATGTTTTTTTTACTGATCCCAAACTGGAAACTCAGGAGTATCAGCTAGCCAAACATCGCCTGACGGATCTGCTGCTGGAGAAAGTTGATTTTTCCAGCATGGATACGCTGGCAGAAGAGGGTAAAAAGAACCGTATCCGTGATGCTGCTGGTTATCTGCTCTATCATGATCTGCAGATGCCGCTAACGGCGGCTCAGGTCGCGCTTTTGAAAGAGCAGGCAGTGCACGACCTGCTCGGTGTGGGGCCGATTGAGGTTCTCATGAAAAATCCGAAAATCTCGGATATCATGATTAATGGCTACAACCGTGTTTTTATTGAAATGGACGGAAAGATTCTTCTTACCGACGTTACTTTTACCAGCGAAAAGCATCTGCTGAATGTCATACAGAAGATTGTCTCGGTGGTTGGCAGGCGAGTTGATGAGTCCAGCCCAATGGTGGATGCGCGTATGCCTGACGGCTCGCGTTTTAACGCCATTATCCCGCCGTTGGCGCTGGATGGATGCCTTGTTTCCATTCGAAAATTCCGCAAACAGAAAATGTCGCTGGCGGATTATGTGGCCATAGGTTCCATGAGCGAGGCGATGTATCGTTTTCTTTCTATCTGCGGTGAGATACGTCTGAATATTGTTGTCTCAGGTGGTACAGGCAGCGGTAAAACCACGTTGCTTAATGCACTCTCTGGCACCATCGGTCGCACGGAGCGTATTATCACGATTGAGGATGCAGCAGAGCTTCAGCTCCAGCAGCCGCATGTGCTGCGTATGGAATCGCGCCCGCCCAACATGGAAGGGGCAGGTGAAGTGAGCCAGCGTCAGCTGCTGCGCAATGCGCTGCGTATGCGGCCGGATCGTATTATCATTGGTGAGATTCGCGGCGAAGAGGTCATCGAGGTGCTTTCTGCCATGAATACCGGCCATGATGGCTCCATGGCAACGCTGCACGCCAACACCCCGCGTGATGCGCTCAGCCGCATCGAAAATCTGGTGGGGATGTCTTCGATTAAAATGTCACTCCCCAGCCTGCGCAGCCAGATTGCAAGCGCGGTGCATCTGATTATTCAGGTGTCGAGGCAGCGCGATGGTAAGCGGCGCATCACCCAGATAGAAGAGG
>CANHDY010000056.1 GCA_947459535.1 Rickettsiales bacterium
ATCAGGCTGCCCACATGCAGGCTCGGCGCAGTAGCATCAAAGCCAATATAAGCGGTGACACGTTCTTTGCTGAGCCGTTTATCAAGCAGCTCGGCGTGGGTGCACTGGTGGATAAAGCCACGCTCGTGCATCACGCGCATGAATTCTGAGTGAAATGAAGCCATAGAGAATCCTTTTTCTTATCTTTTTTTTAATCGATATGGGTTAAATTTCCATGAATTCTAAGTGTTTGAGGTGGTAATGCGCAAGGAAGAAGAAGCGCCATGGGCGCTTGGCTTAATGAGTGGAACCTCGCTGGATGGGGTCGATGCGGCGCTCATACGTACGGATGGCGAGGGGGTGGAAGCGTTCGGTGAGTGGCTCACTGAGCCGTATGATCCAGAGTTTCGCGCGACGCTTCGGGAAGCGGTGCACGGGCGCGGCGATCTACTAAAAGTTGAGCATGAGCTGACACTCAAACACGCTCAGGCGGTGAAATCGCTGCTGGAAAAAGCGGGTCTTGATAAGCGCTCGGTGAAAGTCATCGGTTTTCATGGCCAAACCGTCACGCACCGTCCCGGCGAGCATCTAACATGGCAGATTGGCAACGGCGCGCTGCTAGCGGAAAAAACTGGCATTGATGTGGTGTGTGATTTCAGACGCCGCGACATGGCCGCAGAGGGCGAAGGCGCGCCGCTGGTGCCGCTTTTTCATGCTGCGCTGGCGCGGCAGATGCAGCTGCCAATTGCGGTGCTGAATATCGGCGGTATTGCCAATGTCACATGGATTGGGCGCTCGGAGCTGGCGGCCAGCGGTGTTATGGACCTGGATATCATGGCGTTTGATACCGGCCCGGGCAACGTATTGCTGAACGAGTGGGCGTTGCAACATACTGGCCAGCCCTGTGATATGAATGGTGCGCTGGCGCTTGCTGGTAAGGCGAATGGTGCTTTGCTCGAGCGACTGCTGCACGATGATTTTTTTGATAAACATCCGCCCAAATCGCTTGATCGTAACTATTTCACTTTCGACACGATTCGTCATTTATCGCCGCAGGATGGCGCGGCGACGCTCACAGAGTTTGCGGCGGCGGCGGTGGAAAAAGGCGCGGCTTATTTTCCAACGCCAGCCAAGCAATGGTTTATAGCGGGCGGCGGGCGGCATAATCCGGCGCTGATGGCCTCGCTATCACGGCGGCTTGGGCAGGTTTATCCGGTGGAATCGCTGGGCTGGATTGGTGATGCGCTGGAAGCACAGGCATTTGCGTTTCTTGCCATGCGCTCGCTGCTTCGCCTGCCTATTTCGCTTCCCACCACCACTGGCGCGCGCAAGGCCACCACCGGCGGCGCGCATTACCGGGCTTAAGCAGCAGCTTTTTTAGCTATTATCGTGTGTCCACGGTTAATTCCCAGCCGCTCAAACACCCACACCAGCGCGCGGGTCAGCTCCACCATCATTGCATGAGTATGGCAGGGGTTTGGGGTCAGGCGCAGGCGCTCGGTGCCGCGCGGCACAGTAGGGTAGTTGATGGGCTGAACGTAAATATCAAACTGCCCGAGCAGCATATCAGAGGCCTGCTTGCACAGCACGGGGTCTCCCACAAATACCGGCAGGATATGGCTCTGTGTTGGCAGCACTGGAATTTCTGCCTGCAGCAGCATCTCTTTCAGCGTGGCGACATTATATTGCTGGCGTTTTCGTTCTTCGTCACTTTCCATTAAATGCAGGATGCTGGCGGTGGCACCTGCGGCAAGCGCGGGCGGAATGGCGGTGGTGAAGATGAAGCCCGGCGCATAGGAGCGGATCATGTCCACAAAGGCGCGGCTGCCGGCGATATACCCGCCCATGATGCCGTAAGCTTTACCGAGCGTGCCCTGAATGATGGTGACGCGATCCATGACACTGTCACGTTCAGCAATGCCAGCGCCATAAGCCCCGTACATGCCCACGGCGTGCACTTCATCAAGGTAGGTGATGGCATTATATTTATCAGCAAGGTCGCAGAAGGTTTCAATCGGCGCAATGTCGCCATCCATGGAGTAAACAGACTCAAAAGCAATCACTTTGGGACGCGAGGGATCCGCCTGTTTCAGCAGCGCTTCCAAATCATCCGGGTCGTTGTGCTTAAAAATATGTTTCTCGGCTTTGCTCGCGCGGATGCCGTGGATCATTGAGGCATGGTTGAATTCATCGGAATAGACGATGCAGTTTTTCAGCATGGAGCAGAGTGTGCCCAGCGTGGCTTCGTTAGCGATATAGCCGGAGGTCATGACCAGCGCGGCTTCTTTCTGGTGGAGCTTTGCCAGCGTTTCTTCGAGCGTCACGACCGCGTGGTGCGTGCCGGAGATATTGCGCGTGCCACCGGCGCCAGCGCCAAGGCGGCCAATCGCTTCAGCCATGGCGGTGATAACTT
Source organism: Rickettsiales bacterium (assembly GCA_947459535.1). GTDB lineage: Bacteria > Pseudomonadota > Alphaproteobacteria > Rickettsiales > SXRF01 > JAJTHB01. Next base: position 2,393 of record CANHDY010000056.1, read on the forward strand.
TGGGGTGCTGCCCCATGCCCAGATAGTCGTTGCTGCACCAGACCGTGACCGTGCGATCCGTGACATGGCTTTTGGCATAAGGAAACGATCCGGCTTTACGTTCAAGATCGTTAAAAACGCGGTAGCGACCTTCGGCTTTAAGCTGGTCGATAGCTTGCTCAAACAGTAGTTCGTAATTCATGTTTTGCTTGCACCACACCATAAAGCAGCCACACCGAAACACCCAGCAATGCGAGCGCCGTCATCTGATGCGCGAGAGCAAGATTCAGTGGCACATGGTGAATGAGCGTGAGCACACCCAGCGCAAACTGAACCAGCATAATCAGCGCAACACTGGCTGTCGCCTTTCTAAGTGCGTTATTTTTAACATAAGGCCGCGCCAAAAACCACCAGAATAAGAAGCTGACACACAAGAAAATAGCCAGTTTCCGGTGTAAAAACTGCACCAGCGTGATGTTTTCATGCCAGACCACATGGGGGCTCACGAGGTCGGGCGGCAGCCAGTCGCCGTTCATGGTTGGCCAGGTGTTGTATACCAGCCCGCCATGCTGTCCCGCGACAAACGCGCCCAGAATAATCTGCGCCCAGAGCAGGCCAAACCAGATTTTATAACTCGTCTGCCGCCAGCCATCGATCGCAAGCTTGCTGGAATCGGAGGGCTTTCGTCTGGAGATTAAGTCAAACACCGCCCACAGCAGAAGCGAGAAGATAACAAATGCAATAGAAAGATGCAGCGCGAGCTTCAGATGGCTGACGTAAGGGTTGTCCTGCAGGCCGCTTTTGACCATAAGCCAGCCGATCAGCCCCTGCAGGCCGCCGAGCGCAAAAATGCCAAAAAGCCGCCAGCCAAAGCGCCTGCTGAGTGCGCCGCTTACCGCGAAATAAATGAGTGGAAATAAAAACACCATGCCAATGGCGCGGCCAAGAATGCGGTGCCAGAATTCCGGCCAGTAAATGGCTTTGAATTCATCCAGCGACATGCCTTTGTTGATTTTCTGATATTGTGGGCTGGCGCGGTAGGCATCAAACTCTTCTTGCCACTGCTCAGCATTCATCGGTGGAATGACACCGTGGATCGGCGCCCATTCAGTAATCGAAAGGCCGGAACCAGACAGTCTAGTATAGCCGCCGACAAACACCATGGAAGCAACCAGAAACAGGCACATGCAAAGCCAGAAGACAACGGCAGAGTGATTACGATGAACGAGAGCGGTCATAGAGTATGCGCGTGTTTAGCTGTAAAAAAATTTTTGAAAACTCATTGGGGCTATAGATGATACAATCCAGTTTAAGCGGCAAGTTGGCGGTTCTAAATATTTCATGTATCTCGAAACGTTGCTGACGTGAAGTTTTTTGTGCACACAAAACTACAAAATCAGCATCGGAATCCAGTCGGTTGGTGTAGCTGGCGCGTGATCCAAACAACCCTATTTTTTCTACATAGGGCAGTGCACATAAGGCTCTGTAAAAAGAAAATTCCATAAAATCAGCATGTTCGAGTGGATTTGCATCCACCAGCGAGAGATATTCAGGGGTAAGCAGTGGTAGGTCATCAATGTACCAGATATCCAGCGCGCGCTCCGGGGCTGATTCAAAAATGGTAAAAAGAGGTTCCGGGAATGAATAGGGAAGTTTACGCAGCTGGATGGCGCGCCAATAGCCCGCAGCAGAGTCTTTGTTCATGGAAGCCAGATAGTTTTCCATCATTTTCTGGTGGCCGTTGCCGGGATAATAGCCGGTGGCTGCAAGAAAGCGAGAACCGCTTTGTTTGATGTTATTGACCGCGGCGACGATGTCTGATGAGGGGAAGTGTGTAAACAGGTCGCGGCAGATCACCAGATCATGGGCTGGAGGGATAGTGGTGACAATATCCATCACGTCAAATCTAATGTTAGGCTGCGTGTAGATTTTTTTGTTTTTTTCGATCAGTTCCGGCACAACATCCACGGCCAATATCTGACAACCATTAAGTTGCAGCGCGCGCTGCCAGTTGAAATCGCCGCAGCCAACATCCAGCACGCTCCCCACCCCCCAGCTGATAAATTCGCTGAGCCCACGCCGCATTCGGCTGGAATTCACCAGTGTGCTGCCATTACCTGACGTGGTTTCATAATCTCCAAGTAGTTTCTTGTGGTAGAGGTCTGAAAACGCCTGAATACGGTTTTTGGATAGCTGTGTGTTACTATTGGGCATGCGGCGGCCTCTGATAGAGCGTGATCATCTGATGGATCAGTCGCTCATACATATCAGGCTTATCAAGGATGGATTGCACCTCTGGACACAAGAGTTTGCAATCGATTTCCAGCGGTGTATCCGCGTGATCCAGAATGTCGCAGATATCCATCCATTGCGCTGTGGTGGGGGTGGTATCGCAGTAAAGCATTAAATCAATATCCGAATCAGGTTTGAAGGTTCCGAGCATTCGCGAGCCATACAGGCCGATACGCTGAATAAAAGGAAGCGCACTGAGTTTTTTGATGAAGGTAAGCTGCCTGATGTCATCAGCCGTGAATGTGCCATGCGAGGCGGCTGAATCACTGCGAGCTGTGCTAAGCTCAGGTATGTCATCCAGCTTCCAGAGGTCAAGCACGCGGGAGCCTTTTTTCTCGATGACGCTGATAAGCGGGGCGGGTAAGTAATAGGGGGCATAGCGAAGATTCACCGGCCGCCAGTAGGCGGTTGCGGAATCGAAGTTAAGCCGCGCTTCAAAAGATTTACGGTTAGCGGGATTTGCCAACCCAACATAATAGCTTGTGGCGGCAAAATAGATTCCGCCGCTACGTTTGAGGTTGTTGATGGCGGCGATGGTTTCCTTTCTGGTAAGATGTGTGAAAACATCGCGAACGAGAATCAGGTCGTGCTTTTGTGTGGGCGCATCCAGCACGATATCCATCTGCATGAAGCTCACGTTTGGCTCGGTAAATTTTTCAATGTTCTGCTGAATACACTCATGCACAATATCGATACCGAGATAGCGCACGCCGCTGAGATTCATCGTAGACATCCAGTTCCAGTCGCCGCAGCCAACGTCCAGAATGCTGCGCACGGTCTGGCTGTCGATCAAATGCTGAATGGACTTGCGCACATTTCTTGAAAGCAGGAGCGTTGAGCTGGCGCCCGATAATGTTTCGTAGTTGCCCAGTAATTCATCACGCCACAGCATTTCAAACGCGGCCTTGCGATCTTCGGGCAGGCGAATATTGGCAAACTTAGCCATATTTGAGTAGAATGCCGATTGATAATTTATTATAAAATGCTCAGCCAAAACATAATACTTCACAGATACGAATGCAAAAGAAAACCTTATCGCGCTACTGGCTTATCATTGGTGTAGCAGCGCTTGCTATTGCCGGCCTTTATTCTTTGGTGCTGGCAGGAGGGCGCAGCCCGAAAATTGGTGATTCATCGCTGCTTAACCGCCTGTTTCATGAGGCGCTCGTCATTCATGTCGATTTATCGGTGCTGGTGTGGTTTCTGGCGATTTTCTGCCTGATGCTCAGCCAGCTACTTAAGCAGGCAAATCAGCCTCTGCCTTATCTGGAAGAGGGCGCGCTATGGTGTTTTGCTCTCGGCACGGCCGCGATCACCCTCTCGCCGCTGGATCCTGCGGGTAAGGCGATGATGAGCAATTACATTCCCGTCATCCACAGCCCGGTGTTTTTTTTCGGGCTGATGCTGATATTCTGCGGCACCGCGCTGATGCTTATCAAGTGGATGACATCGACCGCCGGTCATGATGTGAATCCCTATGCGCTTTCCGGCGCGGCGATGATCACGCTGGTGGCGCTGGCGGCGTTTATCTGGTCATTCATGTTGATGCCGGAAGTGATTGACGGCGAACAATATTACGACATGGTGTTCTGGGGCGGCGGCCATATTCTGCAATTCACGCACACGCAGGTGATGATGGTGACGTGGCTGGTGCTGGCTGGCGCGGCGTGGGGTTTTCAGGCGGGTGCGCGCTTTTTATCGGCGATGTTTCTGGTGGGCGTGGCGGCGGTGGCGGTGTCGCCGCTTCCTTACCTGCTCTACGACATCACCTCCATGGCGTTTCGCGATTTCTTCACTCATCAGATGATTGTGGCGGGCGGCATCGCGCCGACCCTGCTGCTGCTTGCCATGCTGCCCGGGCTGGTGCGCGCTTTTCGTCAGCGCCAGCGAGAAACGCGTATTTATCGCGCCGCACTGCTGATGTCGTTTGTGCTGTTTCTTTATGGCGGTTTTCTCGGCCTGCTCATTCAGGGGCAGAATGTCGGGATTCCCGCGCATTATCATGGCTCGATTGTCGGGGTCACGCTGGCCTTCATGGGCTTTGCTTATGTCATGCTACCAAAACTTGGCTACAGAGATGTCAGTCAATGGAAAATGGCATGGTTGCAACCCTACATCTATGGCATTGGTCAGATCATGCATGTGTCTGGTTTTGCGTGGTCGGGCGGGTATGGCGCGCTGCGCAAAACACCCGGCGGCACCTATGAAGGCACCGCGCAGATTGCCATGGGGCTGATGGGCGGGGGTGCTGGTCTTGCCGCCATCGGCGGGCTGATGTTTGTGATTGTAGTCATCAGATCCATTCTCCGCAGCCGTGCTAAAATGACAACGATGTAATGCGCCGTACATCTCTAGGTAGTTGCCAATGTTCTAAGTTTGTGGAATAACTACTTTCGTCATTGAACATCTGATTATTCGCTGAAAGGAACATGAATATGAAATTCACACAGCTTATTGCTATCATCACTGCCAGCACAATGCTGGTGGCTTGCTCGCAGCCGATGGGGCGTGCAGGCGGCGGCATCACACAAGGTGGCAGCTCTATCAATAAGCAGGATGTTGGCACGCTGGCTGGCGCGATTGGCGGCGGCATCATCGGTAGCAACATCGGCAAAGGTGATGGCAAGATTGCCGGCACCATCGCTGGCACGCTGCTTGGCGCGGCGCTTGGCAGCTCGCTTGGCGCGTCGCTCGATAAGGCGGATATGCAGGTCTATAACCAGACCTCGCAGCGCGCGCTGGAAACGGCTCAGCCCGGCCAGAGCCTGCCGTGGAAAAACGCGCAGACTGGTAATTCCGGCACCATCACGCCATCTAACTACTACCAGAACTCTTCCGGTCAGTACTGCCGCGAATACACCCAGACGATCGTCATCGGTGGCAAGCGCGAGCAGGGTCATGGAACCGCCTGCCGTCAGCCTGATGGCAGCTGGCAGATCATCGAGTAAGCCGGAGTTATCGTTTTGTTAGCAGAATCTCTGGACAAAGAGGCCGTTATTCCCAGCGGGAATCTGATGGCAGGCAAGCGTGGGCTTGTCATGGGTGTTGCCAATGATAAATCACTCGCATGGGGGATCACGCAATATCTCCATGCGCAGGGTGCGGAGCTTGCCTTCACCTATCAGGGCGAGGCGCTGGAAAAGCGTGTGCGTCCGCTGGCGGCGAGTGTTGGCTCGGATATTATTGAGCCGTGCGATGTCACTGACATGGCGAGCATGGACAAGGTGTTTGATGTGCTGGCCAGCCGCTGGGGCGGCCTTGATTTTCTGGTGCATGCGATTGCCTATTCCGATAAAAACGAACTTAAAGGCAAATATGTCGATACCTCTCTCGACAATTTCCTCATGACCATGAACATCTCCTGCTATTCCTTCACCGCGCTGGCGCGCCGCGCTGCCGGGCTGATGAAGCAGGGGGGCAGCATGATCACGCTCACCTATTACGGTGCTGAAAAAGTCGTGCCGCATTATAACGTCATGGGCGTGGCAAAAGCCGCGCTGGAGACCAGCGTGAAATATCTGGCGGTGGATCTCGGTGCGCAGGGTATCCGTGTGAATGGTATATCTGCTGGGCCTGTTAAAACGCTGGCGGCCTCTGGCATTGGCGATTTCCGCTACATTTTAAAATGGAACGAGTATAATTCGCCGCTAAGGCGTAACACGACGATTGAAGATGTTGGCGGGGCTGGTCTTTATCTGCTGTCAGAGTTAGGGCAGGGAACCACCGGAGAAATTCTGCATGTGGATTCCGGCTATCATGTCGTGGGCATGAAATCGGTGGATGCGCCAGATATCGCAACGGTTTGATGGGGTGATAACTGGATGAATGATGAGCTGATTAGTGATGTTCGTCATGATAATTCCAAGCTCATCAAGCGTGCACGTGATTTAAGAGTGTACAGACAGGCGTATAATCTATCTCTAGCTATTCACAAATTGTCGCTTGGTTTTCCTAAAATTGAGCAGTATGGACTGGCTGATCAGCTAAGGCGTGCGTCAAAATCTATTTGTGCCAATATAGCGGAAGGTTTTGTCAGACAACGTTACTCATCGCCTGAGTTTGCTCGTTTTTTGTTGTTTGCGGAAGCTTCAGCGGAGGAAGCCTGTGTTTGGCTGGAGTATGCAAGAGATCTTGAATATATTTCTAATGAAAAATTTGAAGAATGGGATAAAGAATACCTTCATATTAGTTCAATGCTCAGTAAACTAAGAAAAAATCTTTAGTCACTTTTTACTATCAGTTCATCATTCATCTCATCATCATTCCATCATCTCTATGAGCTTCAACACGTTTGGCCATTTGTTCCGCTTCACCACCTGGGGTGAAAGCCATGGCGAGGCGATAGGCTGTGTGGTGGATGGCGTGCCATCACTGATACCTTTGTCCGAGGCGGATATCCAGCCATGGCTGGATGCGCGGAGGCCAGCACAGTCGCGCTACACCACGCAGCGAAAAGAAAGCGATACGGTTCGCATTCTCTCCGGTGTTTTTGAAGGGCGCACGACAGGCACGCCCATCAGCCTGATGATCGTCAATGAAGATCAGAAATCCAAAGATTATGACGATATTCGCGATAAGTTCCGCCCCGGCCATGCGGATTACACCTATTGGATGAAATACGGCATCCGCGATTATCGCGGCGGCGGCAGGTCGTCTGCGCGCGAGACAGCAATGCGTGTGGCCGCTGGCGCGATTGCGCGTAAAATTCTTGCTGGCATCACCATCCGCGCGGCCATGGTTCAGCTGGGCGATGATGCGATTGACCATGGGCGCTGGGATTGGCAGCAGGTGCCGGAAAATCCATTCTGGTGTCCGGATGCGGCAGCGGTGGCGCGCTGGGCAGAGAAGCTTGATGCCATTCGCAAGAGCGGCTCTTCCGCCGGCGCGGTGATTGAGGTGGTGGCAGAGAATGTTCCGGTGGGGCTCGGCGCGCCCATCTATAAAAAACTCGATAGTGATCTGGCGGCCGCCATGATGAGCATCAATGCGGTGAAGGCAGTTGAAATTGGTGATGGTATGGCGACCGCCGCCATGCGCGGCGAGGATAACGCTGATCGCATGCGCATGAGCGATGGTCAGGTGACATTCACCTCCAACCATGCGGGCGGCATTCTCGGGGGCATTTCCACTGGCCAGCCGGTGGTCGTGCGTTTTGCGGTCAAGCCGACCAGTTCCATTTTAGCGCCGGTTGAAACGGTGGATGCGCTTGGCAACAATACCACCATCAGCACGAAAGGTCGGCATGATCCTTGCGTGGGCATACGCGCGGTGCCGGTGGCCGAGGCAATGATGGCCTGCGTGCTTGCGGATCACTTACTCATTCATCACGCTCAGAGGCGGGGTTTAGCATGACATGGTTTATTCGTATCACCACAGCGCTTGTCGTAATGTTGATTATCGTTGCGTTTCTTGCGCCGAGCTTTATTTCGCGCGACATGCTGAAGGTGCGTCTGGTGCAGCAGATTGAGCAGAATACTGGCCGCAAGCTGAGCATTGCTGGCGAAGTGAGTGTGCAGTTTCTTCCATTCCCAAGCGTCACCGCGCGTGATGTCTCGCTCTCTGGGCCGGCTTGGCAAAAGGATGGCGAGTTCATTTCACTTGAATCGCTTGAGGCGAATGTGGCGCTTATGCCGCTGCTTTCCAAGCGCGTGGTGATTACGCGTCTTTATCTGAACCAGGCGAAGATCAATCTCGAAGTCAGCAGCGATGGCCAGGCCAACTGGGTGATGACTCCTAAAAGCAAGCCCGCAAAAGCTGCGGCCAGCAAGCAGGCCGCTCCTTCCAGCGTACCGGCCATTGCTTTTGGCGATGTGCGCATCATCAACAGCGCGGTCAGCTATCACGATCGCGTCAAGAGCACCAGCTACGCGCTCAGCGGCCTGAATCTGCGCTTTAATGCCAGCCATCTGGAGGATCCTGTCACGCTGGTGGCGGATGCCGAGTATAACGGCGCTAAGACCAGCCTGAATCTGAATATCGGCTCATTGCCGCAGCTTTTTGAAAAACTTTCAACCCCGCTCACCATGCAGCTTGAAAACCAGTTCGTGAATGTGCAGTTTGATGGCGGCATTGATGCGCTGGCCTTCAAAGGCAAGCTCGCAGCGACATCAAGCTCACTGGCGGCGGCGAAGCAATGGCTGGCTGGCGCGGCGGAAAAAACTGCCGCCGGTGCGCCGCTGGCGCTTGAGTTATCGAGCGATGTAGATTGCACGCTGGATAGCTGCATTTTCAGCAAGCTGAGCGCGGCGCTGGATGGCATCAAGGCGCTTGGCGAAGCATCTTACAATCTCTCCGGCCGCAAGCCGCAGTTTGACGTCAAGCTGACGATGGATGCGCTGGATCTCTCGCCATTTCTTGCCAAAACCAGCGCGCCTTCGCCGTCTGCCAGCTTATCGCTCACCAGCAGCGCCCATGCTGCGGCAACACCCGGCCAGCCGAGTCAGCCGCTTGATTTTTCGTGGCTGGATCGTTTTGATGCCACCGCCGATATCCAAACCAGCTCGCTGAAGGCGGGCGGTATTTCGGTGGGTGAATCGAGGCTTCGCGCCAAGGTTTCGAATGGCAGGTTGTCGGCCGATGTCATCGATGCGGTGTTTTATGGCGGTAAGGCGACCATCAATCTGCAGCTTGATGGCCGCATGGGGATGGTGGAAAACAGGCTGGAATTTTCGCGCGTTCAGGCGCAGCCATTTCTGCGCGATGCGCTTGGCGAAGAGCGCCTCAGCGGCATGCTGACCGGACAGGCGAGCTTTGTCTCTGCTGGCCGCACTTCGCATGATATGATGGCCAATCTCGCCGGCCGCGGCAATCTCTCGCTGCGCGATGGATCAATCCGTGGCATTGAGCTGCTGGAGATGGTGCGTAATGTGCAAAGTGCATTTAAACCTGCTGATACGTCGCCGAAGAAAACTGATTTTGCAGAGCTTGCCGCCAGCTTCACGGTGGAGCGTGGTGTGCTTAAAAATAATGACCTGATGATGAAAGCGCCGCTGCTTCGCCTCAGCGGTAGCGGCGAGGTTAATCTGGTGCAAAGCACTATTCGCTATCGCCTCAGGCCGGAAATTGTTGAGACCATGCAGGGGCAGGACGGCAAGGATAAATCCGGCATCATGGTGCCAATTCTGGTGGAGGGAAGCCTTGAGAACCCCAGCTTCCGGCCAGATCTCGCCGCCGCCGCTGAGGAGGTTCTCAAAGACCCTCAGAAAATCAAGGACACGGTGAAAAACGTCAAAGAACAGCTGAAGGGCGATGGTCTCAAAGACGCAGTGAAAGATGTCAAAGGACTGCTGAAGGGGTTTTAGCAAACATCGCCTATGTCATCGCCCGAATTTGCATAGCAAATTCTAGGGCGATCCAGAAAATATTACCAACTGGATTCCCCTAGAATTTTTGTAAGCAAAAAATTCGGGGAATGACGAGATAAGTTTTAGGGATTGGCGATTTCTATGCCACCAGACTGTTGCTGGCCTCTATTAGCAAGTTGGGTTTCGAAGTTTACACCGGTTTCAAGTTTGAAATCTTGGGCGGGTGTAACACCTGCATTTTTTGCACCCTGCCCGGCATCACGTGCCATAGCAAGTACCTCCAGCATGCGTTCATTGCCAAGAATTTTGGGAACGTTATCGGCAACTTTAGTACCAATATCACCACCACCTAGAACAGCTAGTTTGATATTTTCAGCTTCAGTTTGCGTAAGATATATTCCGGCCGCTTTTGCAAAATTATTGACCGCACGAAGAGCTAATTCATTGTCGCTTATCTGAGGCTCTTTTTTATCTGCCGACTGAGTAGTCTGAGGCTCATCTACTGCGCGCATCATAGTGCCACTAACGCTGTCTGTCTTGGGTGCCTGTGGACGAGTATCATCTGGGCTATTGCCGCTGTTATCTTCTTTAGGAGCGGTTGTCGATGTAGGCTTGTTATCTGATGACGTGCTGCCCTCCGTCGAACCATTTTCTGAGTTCGCGTCCGTCGGTTTTTTTATAGAAGTACTGCTAATCGGATCAGCCATTGGCCAGACTCCAAAATCTGTTTCCACTCCCACATACTAACCTAATTCACTCGGATATTATATGAAAGTTTTGTGACAGTTGGTTTTGTGAATATTCTCCCCCCGCTTGCGGGGGGAGTTAGAGGGGGGTGATATTCGGAAAAATCAAATTCAATTTGACATCACCCCCA
>CANHDY010000057.1 GCA_947459535.1 Rickettsiales bacterium
AAGCGTCAAGAGGCCTTTCATAAGTTTGATAGGTTGATAAACGGATGAATGATAAGCTCATTAAGTAGTAGCATCGGCTCATCATTCATCCATTCATCTTTCATCATTTTACACCGCGCCAATCCTTGATCCCCAACACCGCGGCGAGCTGGTCATAGCCCTCGTCAAGGCTAGTTTTTTCGTCTTTACGCTGGCTGAGGAAACGCTCAATCGCCGGGTAATAATTCATCGCCTGATCAACCTCGGGTGTGGTGCCTTTTTTATAGGCGCCGAGGCGGATCATCTCCGCCATGTCCTCGTAGGTGGAGAGCATGCCGCGTGCCACACGAATCAGCGCATTTTCCTGCTCGCTATTGCAGTCAGGCATGGTACGCGAGACGCTTTTTAGAATATTAATCGCTGGATAGCGCCCGCGCTGCGCAATAGCACGATCGAGAATAATATGGCCATCCAGAATACCGCGCACTGTGTCGGAGATAGGTTCGTTGGTATCATCGCCTTCCACCAGCACTGTAAACAGGCCAGTGATGCTGCCCTGCCCCTTCTTACCCGGGCCAGCACGCTCCAGCAGTTTGGGCAGCTCGGCAAACACGGTGGGGGTATACCCCTTACTGGTGGGGGGTTCCCCTGCTGAAAGACCAATTTCGCGCTGCGCCATCGCGAAACGCGTGACCGAGTCCATCAGACATAAAACGTCTTTACCCTGATCACGAAAATATTCCGCTACCGACATGGTCATGTAGGCCGCCTGCCGGCGAAGCAGCGCATATTCGCTGGAAGTGGCGACAATGATCACGGAACGCTTCAACCCCTCCTCACCCAGATCATCTTCAATGAATTCCTGCAGCTCACGCGAGCGCTCACCGATGAGGCCGATGACGTTCACATCCGCCTGTGAACTGCGCGCGAGCATGGACATCAGGATCGATTTACCCACCCCGGAGCCAGCAAAAATACCCATACGCTGGCCGCGGCAGCACGAAAGAAACGTGTTAATCGCACGCACGCCGAGATTGAGCTTACCCTTGACACGCTGGCGTGAATGGGCATCGGGGGGATGGCTGCGCAGCAGATAGGGTGCGCCTCCCCGCGGCAGCGGCCCCTGCCCGTCCACCGGCTCGCCCATGGCGTTAATCACTCGGCCGAGCCATGCATCCGAAGGATAAACGACGGAAGCTGACTCTTCGAGATAGACCTTCGCGCCAGGGCCGATACCTTCCAGCGAATCAAACGGCATGAGCAGCGCTTTATTTTCACCGAACCCCACCACCTCGGCCATCATCTCAGGCGTTTTAATACCTGGCCGTGCTGTGCCAACGACACGGCAGCGCGCGCCCACAGACAGAAGCCTCTCCATGCCGCTACATTCAATGAGCATGCCGAGAACCGCGGTCACCGTGCCCGAAACACGCACCTCCTGAATATGACTCAAGTCATCAGCCAGCATGGGGGAAACCACTACCTATTGGGGTACTGTTGCAAAGATACCAGCAACTATAGATATTTTTCAAAAAAAATGCACTTAAAGATTGTTTGAATGAAATTTTTGTGATTAACTAATCTTTAATCTGTTAATGGTTTGCATCCAGCAAGCCTGCTAAATTAATAAAAACTTAAGGGGAGAGCCGCATGCGCGTTCTATTAGTTGAAGATGATTCGTCCACCGCTAAAGCCATTGAACTATCGCTGGCGTCTGAGGGCATCATCTGCGATACCACCCAGCTCGGTGAAGAAGGGCTCGAAATTGGTAAACTTTACGATTACGACATCATTATTCTTGATCTGATGCTGCCGGATATTGATGGCTATGAGGTTCTGCGCCGTTTCCGCGCCGCCCGCGTGACCACACCGATCCTTATTCTCTCTGGCCTTTCCGGCCCTGACCAGAAGATTAAAGGTCTGGGTTACGGCGCGGATGACTACCTCACCAAACCCTTTAACAAAGGTGAGCTGATTGCCCGCATTCAGGCGATTGTCCGCCGCAGTAAAGGCCACAGCGAATCAATCATCCGCACTGGGAAACTGGCTGTTAATCTTGACACACGCTCGATTGAGGTGGATGGCAAGCCGCTGCACCTGACCAGCAAGGAATACTCGATCCTTGAGCTGCTGTCGCTTCGCAAAGGCACCACGCTTACCAAAGAGATGTTCCTTAACCATCTTTATGGCGGCATTGACGAGCCAGAGCTGAAGATCATTGACGTGTTCGTGTGCAAGCTTCGCAAAAAGCTGGCGACCGCTGCCGGCGGCGATAATTATATCGAAACCGTCTGGGGTCGCGGCTATGTGCTGAAAGATCCAGAGTCAGAGGGCGCCGACAGTCGCGAAGTTGCGGGCGAAGTGGCCTAAACCAGTCACCAAACTGTCATCCTAGCAAAAACCAGCCCTCGGGCTGGTTTTTTGTTGTCATAAATGTTTCACACCCTGCATTCGGCTGAAATGGCAATATGACAGCAGTTTAGGAGAGTTTTATGGCTGAATCACAACTTAGAATTCCCCCCTCTGGCAAGAAACCGACTTACTTTAATCGCTCAATGGCGGCGGGCGCACTTGGCGCCGCGGCATTGCCTGTAGGAGTTCCCATAGGACTTGCATTAATGGCAATTATGGCTACGGCCGGTGCCTATTTTGGAAAAGAAGAACAAGAAAAAGAAGAAAAAGAAGGTCGTATTGTTTCAGAGCCCGGGATGCTTAAAAAAGAATCAATGAAGGATGGTCTTATTGGCCTTGGTCTTGGTTCGATTGCTGGAGGTCTACTTGCCGTTGGTATAGCATTTGCTGCTTTTCTTATAATAGCACCTGTCGCAACCACAGCTGCGGCAACGGCCTTTGTTGCCAGTCCGCCGATTGGAGTTGCACTTGCAGTAGCCGCTGCAGTAATTGGTAGTCCTATTATCGGCGGCTTTCTAGGCCTTGCGCACGGCAAGAACCGGATGGAATATGAATGGAAAGCAGCGCAGGACTATGTCGCTGTAAATGGCGAGTATAAAGCTGGTGACATTAGCCAAAGCCAAAGCAAGGCCGTTTCGCAGGAGCGATACAAAGATACCGTGACGCCCGATGAATATCGCCTGATGCAGGAAAAAATGGCCGCCGGAAAACCTCGCGGTGAAAACCCTGCCATGCAGGTTGGGCGTTAGGATATTCCGGCTATAAATGTTTGCATATTTTCCGTCGTTGCCTGAATTTTTGCTCTTGCAAAAATTCTAAGGCAATCCAGTTAACTACTGTCTGGATCGCCCTAGAATCGCAAGAGCGATTCGGGAGATGACGGGAATCTAAGAAGCAAGTTACTAAGGCTAACTATCACTTCAGCTGGTACGCGCCGCGGAAATCATCAAGCGGCTTGAATAGACCTTTCGGATCCACCAGGCTCTCCGTAGAGCCAATAATCAGCACCCCATGCGGCTGAAGCGTGCGCGCCATTTTATCGGTGATGCCAGCTTTGGTGGCGTCATCAAAATAAATGAGCACATTGCGCAGAAAAATAATATCGAACTTGCCAAGCGCGGTGTAATCCTCAAGCAAGTTATGCGTTTTAAACTGCACCTGCGAACGAATCATATCCTTCAGCTGCCATGTCGTATCGGGTAGTGAGCTGAAATATTTGACCAGCATCTGAATGGGCAGGCCGCGCTGCGCTTCAAACTGCGAATAAATGCCCTGCTTGGCTTTATCGACCACTTTCTTCGCAAGATCGGTGCCGATAATCTCGAAGCTCCAGCCGGGCATTTTCGCTTTATCTTCTTCGATGCAGATAGCGATGGTGTAAGGTTCCTGCCCCGTGGAGCAAGCCGCCGACCAGATGCGCATGCGACGACTTGCGCCGCTTGCCTGCATAATCATCGGAAATACCTGCTTGCGCAGTGATTCGTAGGGTTTGATATCGCGGAAGAACGACGATTCGTTGGTCGTCATCGCCTCAGTAATTTCCACCAGAAGCTCTTCCTTGGTACCGGCGCGGATATGGCCACAAAGCTGAGTGACATCAGCGAGCCCCTGCGCGCGCGCAATCGGCGTCAGGCGGCTTTCAATGAGGTAGGCTTTATCCTCAGTCAGCGCAAGACCGGAGCGTTTTTTAAGCAGGTCGGAGAGAAATTGGAAATCAGCAGGTTGCATGATCAGCGTCCTTCGATTTCACGGGTGAGATAAGCACCGATATCCGCAAGCGGCAGCACCGCGCGACAAATGCCTGCTTCTGCAACGGTACGCGGCATACCATACACCACGCAGCTTGCTTCGTCCTGCGCAATCACGCTGGCGCCGTTTGCTACGGCAATTTTAGCGCCTTCGGCGCCATCCGAGCCCATGCCGGTGAGTACCACAATCACCAGCTGGCGGCCATAAATGCTACTTAGCGCCCGCAGCATCGGATCGGCTGCCGGGCGGCAGAAATTTTCCGGCGCATCCTGAGTGGTGTGCAGCACCACCTGCCCAGCTGCTGTTTTTTCCGGTATCAGATGATAATCGCCTGGAGCAATGTAGGCCTCGCCGGGCACCGCCTGCATGCCTTCCTGTGCTTCCCTGCATTCGCGACCGCCAGCTTTGGTGATGTGGCCAGCGAGAATGGTGGTGAAGGTGGGCGGCATGTGCTGCGTGATAAAAATCGGAATATTGGTCAGGCGGCCTTTGATGTCGCCAAATAATTTCATTAGCGCCTGAGGGCCGCCGGTTGAGGATGCAATCGCAAGCGCTTTCACGCCAGTCACATGCAGCGGCGAACTATTGACCACCATCGAAACGGGGCGCGGTGGCGTGGGCGCAGCGGCCGCGGGCGATGCAACAGCAGGTGTAGCAGCAAATTGCAGCGCAGCTGCTGTCTGAGACTGAATTGCAGTGCCCGAGGGCGATGGCGCCAGAGCCTTCACCTTGGCGATCAGGTCGCGGTAAAAATTGTCCACCTCGCCGCCCAGCCTTGCGGTAGGTTTGGGCAGGTAATCGGTGGCGCCAAGCGAGAGCGCACGCATGCTGATCTCTGCATTGCGCAGGCTAAGGGTGGAGGCGATAATCACTTTGGTTGCGGGCGAGACACGAATAATTTCAGGCAGGGCAGTGATGCCGTCCATCACCGGCATTTCAATATCCAGCACCATCACATCCGGACGCAGATCCGCCGCAAGCGAAATAGCCATCTGCCCGTTGGAGGCGCTACCAACCACCATAATCGATGAATCCGCCGTAAGCGCCTTATTCATCAGGCCGCGTATCACCGCAGAATCATCAACAATCAGAACACGAATGGGCACAATACTACCTGCGGATGGGTTCTAAAGCATGCCGATCTGCTGCAATTTCCCTTTAATGATTTCCGCATCGAACGGCTTCATGACATATTCATCCGCGCCACTGGAGAGCGCCTGCATGATATTGTTCATTTCGCTTTCGGTGGTGCAGAAAATCACCTTGGGGAGATGGCCATCCGGCATGGCACGCAGCACTTTGATGAACTCAAGACCATTCATCACCGGCATATGCCAATCAAGCAGAATAAGCTTGGGCTTAGTGTGCGTGCAATAGGTCTCCGCCTGCTTGCCGTCTTCGGCTTCTTCGCAGGTAAAGCCGAGCTCTTCCATGATGCGGCGCTCAAGCTTGCGCACCACTTTTGAATCATCGACGATCAGGCAGGAATTGGTCATCAGTGCATCCTTAATTTAAGCAAGGTTTCAACATCAATAATCACCAGTAATTCATCCGACATTTTGTAAATGCCGCTGGCCACTTCTCTCCATGCGCCGCCCAGATTGGCTGGCACTTTTTCAATCGCGGCGCTGGGCGCGGTGAGCACATCGCCCACATGATCAACCATCAGGCTGTACAGCTCGCCTTTATGATCCACCACCACGAACATATATTTTGCGTCAGCGCTCATTTCCGGCAGGCGCAGGCGGCGGCGCACATCAATCACGGTCACGATACGACCGCGTAGGTTGAGCGAGCCGGACACCTCGGGCGGCGAGAGCGGAATAGGCGTCACTTTCTGGCCGCGCAGCACATCGCGCACAAAACGCACGGGAATGCCAATCAGCTGGCGATCAATGCGCATGGTCACAAACATCTGGCTGTCGGCCATCGCCATGGCGCTTGGGGAAATAGTGCTGTCTTGTTGGGTTTGAGTGCTCATGCGGCCATCTCCTTTCTGCCATGGCTGGTCAGGCAGCGTGCGACAGACTCAAGCAGCCCCGGCCGGTCTGTTTTCATAATGCAATCCTGCATACCAACATTTTTCGTACGTTTAACAATCTCGTCGCTAACAGTCGACGTGTAAGCAACAATGGGGATGCCGTTGATATTTGGATTACTGCGGCAAGCCGTGGCAAAATCAAAGCCATCCATACCGGGCATTTCGATATCGGTCACAATCATATCGTATTTTTTCTGGCTCAGCTCATCAAGTGCATGGCGTGCGTCCTCGGCGGCGGTCACTTTATAACCTGCCGCAGAAAGCAGCGGCACCGTCAGATTTCTGAAGAATGGGCTATCTTCCACCAGTAGCAGCTTGAAGTCCTGAAAGCCGGCGTGCTTTTTCTTCTGTGCATCAGATACCACCTCGCCGATCATGTCAGACAGCAGATGTGCCACGTCCACCACATCGGTGGTTTTTCCAGCAATCACCATACTACCGAGATAGCCATGTTCCTTGGCATCTTTAGAGCTGATTTTGATATCAAACGGCGCGTGGACGATATCGATAATATCTTTGACCACGAGACCGATGACTTTTTTGTCGTAGCTGAAAACAATCACATCCACCATGCCGGTATTGGGAATAGAGAAAGAGTCATCGAGCGTGACCAGTCGCATCAGCTCACCGCGATATTGCACCACCGGATAATCATCAGCAATTTCAATCGCACTGACATCCACCTCTTCGAGGCGTGATACAAGCTCCAGCGGCACCGCTTTAGGCGCGCCTTTGCCCATGGTAAAGAGCAGGAAGCTGATGAGATGTTCGTTTTCTGCGCCCAGCGAAAGCGCCGCCACATCCTGACCGGAAGAGCGTGTTGCCATCTCGCTGCTGCCTACCGAACGTGCTAGGCCGTTGGCGTCGAGAATCATGATCACACTGCCATCGCCGAGAATCGTATTGCCTGAATAAATGCTGAGCGATTTGAGAATCTCCGCCACCGGCTTCACCACGATTTCTTCGGTATCAAACACGCGGTCAACCACAATACCAAACTCATACGCACCAACTTTGCACACCACGATGTACATTTCACGCTGCATCAGGTCTTGAGTGCTGACATTAAAGCCGAGCATCTGCGAAAGTGTGCCAAGCGGCAGCAATTTATCGCGCAGGCGTAGCACCAATGAATCATTGATTTTTTCCATGGCAAGGCTGCTATCCGGCGAAACACGCACCAGCTCCACCACATTAATCTGCGGCACGCCGAATTTCTGCCCACCAGCTTCCACCAGCAGCACCGACACAATCGCCAGTGTCAGCGGTATTTTAATCGCAACTGTTGAGCCTTTGCCCCAGCTGGAATCAAGATCAATCGTGCCACCAATTTTCTGAATATTAGTACGCACCACATCCATCCCAACACCGCGGCCAGAAACCGCCGTCACCTTCTCGGCGGTAGAAAAACCAGCTGCGAAAATATATTGTGCTATCTGTTTTTCAGTCATGGTCGCAAGCTCAGCTTCGGTTGCCAGACCATTTTCAAGAGCCTTCTGCTTCACACGTTCGATATTGATGCCGCGACCATCATCAGCAATCTCGATGATGATATGACCGCCTTCATGGTAAGCAGACAGTGTTACGGTTCCTGTTTCTGGTTTGCCGGCAGCACGGCGCACATCGGGCGTTTCCAGACCATGATCGCACGAATTTCGCACCATGTGCGTCAGTGGGTCTTTAATAACTTCAAGCAGCTGGCGATCAAGATCCGTTTCTGCGCCAATCATCTTCAGTTCAATTTTTTTGCCGAGCTCCATGGAAAGGTCACGAATCAGGCGCGGGAATTTTGACCACGCATTGCCAATCGGCTGCATGCGGGTTTTCATCACCCCTTCCTGCAGCTCGGTGGTAATCAGGCTGAGCTGCTGCAAAGGCGTAAGAAATTCTTTGTCATCTTTGGTACGGGCAATCTGCATCAGCTGGTTTCGGGTCAGCACCAGCTCGCTGACCATCTGCATGAGATTTTCGAGTACATTGATATTCACGCGGATGCTCTGATTCGCAGAGTCGCCGGCCCCTGCGTCCTTGTCATCGGCTTTAGCGGGGGGAGCTTTGTTCGCGGCGGCTGATTTAGCCGGTGCAGCCTCTTCGGCAACTGCAGCAGCAGGAGGCGCTTTCGGCACAGATAAAGTTTCGGCTTGCGGCGCAGCGGCAGCGGGGGCTGGCGCCGCCGCAGGGGCTGCGCCGGTCTGTTCGGCCATGAGTTTTTCAATCGCGGCGGCAATTTCGGGGTCGTCCTCGCCTTTAAAAAATGGAAATGGGTTGTGCGCGCCGTTCGTGCCATTCATGGCGGAAGCGGGTTCCGCTGGCGCAGCGCTTGCGCTTGCGCTGGCGCCCGACGTCTCCACCTGACCGGTTTCGGCAAAGTGGTTCAGGCGGCGCTTGAGTTCATCATCGCTGCCTTCCGGTTCGCTGCCATGGGTGCTGAGATGATCAATGAGGCCCTTGATGCAATCCAGCGATTCCAGCACCAGACTGATCGCCTGTGGTGTGGCCTGCAGCTGACGGTCACGGATTTTGCCCAGCACGTTTTCGCTGGCATGCGCCACACCTTCGAGGCGTGGCAGCCCAAGAAAGCCGCACGTGCCTTTAATCGTGTGCATAACGCGGAAGATATTGCTGAGAATCGCGACATCATCGGGATTCTGCTCAAGATTGACAAGTTCATTATCGAGCAGCGCGAGTGATTCCACTGTTTCGGTAATGAATTCACTGATTAAATCATCCATATGCCTGCCTCCTGCGTGCCATCAGCCCTGCTGGGCTCTGGGTTGAACGACGAGTAATTCCATTTCATCCGCACCGATGCGATATTCCACACGGCTGCGAAGATCTTCTGCGAAGCGGCGGGTGAGATACACCTGCACGTTTTTCGGCGATAGCTGCGAGGTTTCAACCGCGCCGCTCAGCATATGTTCCATTTCGGGTTCCCATTTCAGGCCGGCGCCGCTGGCCTGCACAGAAACATGGCGCTGCCCTGCTTCATCCTGACGGATGCGTACCATCAGCTTGCCGCCGCGAATGAGTGTGGAAGATGCCACAATGAGCAGATTGAAAATCAGCCGCGACATTTTCACACTGATCGAAACATCTGCGGCCTCGGTGTGGCTATCTGGCCAGTCGAGCGAGATTTTGCTGCCGGTAAAAAAGTCAGCAGCAATGCGCTGTTTTTCTGAAAGATTCGCCTCACCCTGATCTTTCACGTGGCCATACGCCATGCGATAAAACTGTAGCCGCGACACCGCGGAAAAAGCGCTGCTGGTAATCAGCTCCACGGCCTGCGCCTGCATGCTCGCACCTTCTTCGCTGAGAAACTCCGCGCCGTTATTGACTGCGCCAATAGGCCCCGTCAGATCATGACACAGGCGGGTCGAAAGCAGTTCAGCCATGCGTAATTCGTCAATCATCACATTCTATCCAGCATTACATTGCCCGGCATACGCCAAACGTTTAAGCCACCACTATTGCGCCAGAAAGATAAAGATTTAGTAAATTTGCTGTCAGCTCAGATGGTTCTTTGCTGTCTTGTTTTGAAATGGAACAGCCAAAACCGCCCCAGCGCTCCCCAGAAAAAACTTTAGGCAAAGAAGATAAAGGGGTTTATAGTGAGCGAATGAGTGCAATGCAGAAAGAATTTTACCCCGCCGCCTCCAACCCGCTTGGCCAACGCCTCAAGCAGGAAATGAAGCGTTGTGGCATGAGCGTTGCGGATCTGGCGAAAAAGGCGGATGTTAAACCGTCTTTTCTATATGATGTGATCAGTGGAAAATCGACCAACCCCTCCACCATCAAACTGGCACGCGTGGCGCATTGCCTTAATATCAGCCTCACGGCTCTTGCTGGCAGTGATCTGACTACCACACCTGACCTGCCAGAGCATGCCAGCCAGGATTGTGTGACAATTGCACGCATCACGGTTGATATTACGGCGGATGGCAACCGCGTCACCGCCCGCGAGCATGAGGCCGAGGCCTATTATTTCCGCCGCAGCTGGATTCAGGATCATCTCGGTGTCAGCGTGGCAGATTTACGGCTGATGTATATTCGCGGCGATAATATGGAGCCCACCCTCTGCCATAACGATATGGTGATGGTGGACACCACCCAGAAAACCCCCTCGCCGCCGGGTATTTTCATCTGCTTTGATGGGCTGGGGCTCACCGCGCGGCGACTGGAGCTTCTGCCCGGCGAGCGTCGCCTGCGGCTGATGTCGGATAATTCTCAATATTCCATGTTTGAACGCGATGCGGATGATACCATCATCATCGGGCGTGTGGTCTGGTTTGCGCGCGAAATCTGATGCTCTTCGAGCTTACGGTAGAGGGTTGAGCGGCCGATACCGAGATATTTGGCAGCGCGCGTCATGCAACCACCGGAATGATGCAGCGCAAAACGTATTGCTTCCTCCTGAATCGAGCGCAGTGTCCTGATTTTTCCTTCCGCATCCACAATATTGGGCGGTGTGGGTGTGCTGGCTAGTGGCGGCAATAATGCAGCAAAATCAGCCAGTTCCAGCTGCGCCGAAGAAGCCATGCACACGGCGCGCCAGATCACATCCGACAGCTGGTGGACGTTGCCCGGCCAGGGCTGGCGGCTGAGCCATGCCATAGCATCGGCGCTGATGGATTGAACTACTTTCATTTCAGAAGCGCTGTGATGCGCCAGCCAGTATTGTGCAATCAGCGCAATATCCCCGCGCCGCTCGGCAAGTGGCGGCAGGGCAAGCACCACTGAGCGCAGGCGCTGTGTGAGCGGGTGCGCTCGGCGAGTATCGAAAGGCTGATGAGGTACGCTTCGGGTAGACGCGCAGATAACCCGCACATCCAGCTTCATCGCCGTTTCGGCGCCCAGCGGCAACACCATGCCGGTTTCAAGAAAGCCAAGCAGTTGGCTCTGCGCCGTGGCCGGCAGATCGCCAACCTCCTCCAGCAGCAGCGTGCCGCCCTCGGCTTCGCGCAGTTTGCCGAGCATGGCATGGTCAGCACCTTTAGCGCCACCAAACAGCACCGCTTCTGCATAATCCGCCGAAATCATTCGGCAATTCACCACCACCATCGGCTTGCTGGCGCGGCCGCTATCGCCATGAATGGCGCGGGCAAGCAGCTCCATCTCGGTGCCGGGTGCTCCTTCAATCCAGATCGGGATTTTGGATGCGGCGGCCTGCCGCGCCGTTTCAATCACACGCTGTATCTGAGGGTCACGGCCGATCAGGTCGCTGAAGTCCATGCTGCCGGAAAGTTTGCGCTCCAGCCATCCCATATAATCGGCCATGTGACGGATACGCAGCACCATGCGCAAACTATGGCGAAGGCGCGCCAGCGAGGCCGGCATCGCAATAAAATCGCTCGCGCCAGCGGCGAGCAGCTCACACGCCATGTCATCCTGTGCGTAGCCGGTGAAAGCCACGAGCGGCAAGGCCGGATAAAGCGAGCGAAGACCGCGAATCACCTCCGGTGCCCTGGAAGATGAACTCCGCGCATCGAGCAGCAGCGCACCAATTTCGGATATATCCATATCATTCAGCAAACGATGCGCTGCCGCGGCGCTGCGCGCGTGCATCAGCCGGAAAGGCAGCTGATGATCCAGCGTCTCCGACATCGCGGCAAACTCATGCTCAGCGCAGATAACCAGTAAATATTGCATGTTGGCATCCTTTTAGGCAAATCTAGAACGGTGTCTCATTACTATACTATTAATTGTATATTTAAATGAAATAATCAACCGAATGTTTCGGTTCGCTGCAATTAGTTGCTGCGCTTTAAGCGAAAAACGTTATGATGAGGGCGTATGAAATGGCTAAAAGCTGGTTTTTTGATTGCGGTCCTGGCGATGTCGTCGGGCTATCGCTTCCGCTGCTGGATGTTCTGTATGGATCAGACATCGACCCAGCACGACTATATCGAGCAGCGCGATAAATGCCGTGATTATGCCGAGCTGAAGCAGGATATGCAGATTCGCGGCACCGTGAAAGGCCCCGCCACCACGCGTGATAAAAAGACCGCGCTCATCAGCCTGTTTAACGAGTGCATGGCCAATAACGGCTATAACATCACCAATCCGGCGCCGCCACCGCCCATGGCAACGGCCGCCGCCGCGCCGCCTGCCGCCATGGGGCTGGCTGCTCAGCCGGCCTCTGCCAGTACCTCAGCTGCTGCGCAAGCCGCCGGCGCCGCAGCTGCTGCACAAGCCGCGCCGAAACCCGCCATCGTCGAACGCAGCGAGAGCAAAACCGCACTCTCTCGCAACAGCGAGTGTAATTTTGCGCGCCATGCGGCGAAGCACTCCACCATCGCGGCCACTCGCGCCAAGGCCTGTGATCTGGAATGCGCGCAGCGCCTGAAAGCCGCGCCGGATGGCCCCCGCCCCGCCGCCTGCCCGAGCGATCGCTCGCCAGATCCTGAGCTGGAACGCGGTGTTTACCGTGGGGAATAGCCCCTTTCGGCCATCGTCACAAAACATTAATAACTTTTTACATACCGCTGCGATATACTGACGGCCTATGTCCAGCTTTGCCCCGCCCGCGCCGCTCGTTCCTGCACAGAAAACCGCCAATCGCTATAGCTTCAGCGATACGGAAATCGAGGATTTTAATGACCGCGCCGCTGAGCGTGACCGTGCCGGGCGCGGGTGGAATGAGCTGTTTAC
>CANHDY010000058.1 GCA_947459535.1 Rickettsiales bacterium
TGCCGCGTTACTCACCCCGCGACAACAAAATCGAGCACCGTTGGTTCCCCATCAAAAACGCCACACGCAAAATCCTCGCAACCTACGCAGACATCAATGCCGCACTCCAAACTGTTATATTATTAGCTAATTAAACGTTATGTGCTATAGCAGCTATCCAAGGAATAAAAGAATTTATCATGTCAGCAGTATGATTTTTTTTATCATTTGACATAATGAAGCACTTGATTAGCCAGAGAGTTTTTTTGATATTGTTAAGAAAAATCAGTATTAAGAATAGTGCCGCCAGCCAAAGCAAAGATGTCGCTATTTCCAGTAAATTCTCTCTCATGCGTACTTATACCCCGTTAGATGATGGGCGCTAATTACATTTGCAGACTACCGCGCATATTTACACAATCTGGAGCCTAATCAAGTGTATTAACATGAAGGAATTTCAAAAATTCACCTTTTGTTTCGCCTATTCACCATGATTATTTTTTGCTCTCAATCACGGCGAATGTTTTTTAGCTGTTTTACCTGTCGCTCCCAAAAGTAGCCGTTCATGATGGCTTCCTTTGTTAGCTGGTAGCGGTGACGGGACGGATTCGTGGCCTGCTGGCCACTCACCCTCAGGGGGTGGCTCGAAGCTTGCGCTTCTGCGCCCTCAATTTTTTCTTCCTGAAAAAATTTCGAACCCGCGCGGGTTCGAGCAACTTAGTTCCACTTACTTAAAAAGCCCCGTGCGGGGCTTTTTAAGTAAGTGGCGGGAGTGACGGGACTCGAACCCGCGGCCTTCGCCGTGACAGGGCGACGCTCTAACCAACTGAGCTACACCCCCGCAAAGAAGTGTATGTATAATCTACTGTTATCAGTCCCCCTACGCTCCTGAAGGAGCTTCGGGCGACACTCCTACGCCGAATGTCGGCGTTCGTATGTCAGGCCGGAAGTGGCCTGCCACCCGAAGCCGAAGGCGTAGGGTGGTGGGCGCTCACGGACTCGAACCGCGGACCCTCTCGGTGTAAACGAGATGCTCTAACCAACTGAGCTAAGCGCCCTTCGCTTGGCACCGTTATCAAATGCTACTATGCCTTGCTGCAAATCCTGTTTTTTTTCGCTTCCGCTGCGCATGTACTTCTATGTACATTTGCGCTGCGGTTCTCAAAAACCAGAATTTTCGCGGCAGCCTAGCGAATTTGATAACGGTGCCAGATGCGAGAGGAGAGCTTCTAGCGTGTTTTGTTTTGCTTTGCAAGCGCCTAAATGCTAAAAAAATAATTCCTGAAAGTTAAACAATCTAGCGATGATTTTGCTTGGCAAATCATCACACTAAACATAATAATCATCACCATGTCTGATGTCGTTCATTCCTACTTTCCTATTTTAGTGTTCTTTGGCATCGCCATCGGCCTTGCGCTGGTGATGGTGTTTTTGCCAATGCTGATTGGCCGCCAGAAGCCGGACACGGAAAAGCTCTCCGCCTATGAATGTGGCTTTGAAGCCTTCGGCGATGCGCGCGGTAAGTTCGATGTTCGCTTTTATCTGGTGGCAATTTTATTCATTATCTTTGACCTTGAGGTCGCGTTTTTATTCCCCTGGGCGATCTCGCT
Source organism: Rickettsiales bacterium (assembly GCA_947459535.1). Classification (GTDB taxonomy): domain Bacteria; phylum Pseudomonadota; class Alphaproteobacteria; order Rickettsiales; family SXRF01; genus JAJTHB01. The sequence goes on from CANHDY010000058.1 coordinate 1,590, forward strand.
GGATGAGATTGGTGTGTTTGGCTTCTGGTCGATGATGGGCTTTTTATTCGTGCTGACCATCGGCTTCATTTATGAGTGGAAAAAGGGAGCACTGGAATGGGAGTGAGCAAGGTATTAGGCGTTAGGCATTGGGGATTAGGGGAGTAGATGGTCATGAAAAATTCTGCTCTAATCTCCAATGCCCAATCCCTAATCCCGGATCAGGTGGTGAATGAATTTAACGACAAAGGTTTTGTCGTTGCCAAGCTCGACCATTTGGTGAACTGGGCGCGCTCCGGCAGCTTGTGGCCGATGACCTTTGGTCTCGCCTGCTGCGCGGTGGAGATGATGCAGGCCGCAGCTTCGCGCTATGATATGGATCGCTTTGGCGTTGTGTTTCGCCCCAGCCCCCGGCAGGCGGATGTGATGATTGTTGCCGGCACGCTATGCAACAAAATGGCGCCAGCGCTGCGCAAGGTCTATGACCAGATGGCCGAGCCGCGCTATGTGATTTCGATGGGCAGTTGCGCTAATGGCGGCGGCTATTACCACTATTCCTATTCGGTGGTGCGCGGCTGTGACCGCATTGTGCCGGTGGATGTGTATGTGCCGGGCTGCCCGCCGACCGCCGAAGCGCTGATGTATGGCATTTTGCAGCTGCAGAAAAAAATCCGCCGCAAGGGGACAATCATCCGTTAGTGGCGAGGAATAAACGTTGAAAAAGCCTCATTTTTTTGTTACATTCTTCGAATGAATTTACACCAGATAGAATCCGCCATTGCTGCCTTGCCGAAGCAAGAGCTTGCACAGCTTACACGCTGGCTTGGTGATTATGTCGCCGCGCAGATCGATCAGGATGCTTGGGATAGGCAGATTGAAGCCGACAGCGCCTCCGGTAAACTCGATGCATTCTACGATGATGCGCTTGCCTCAACGCATTTGCCCACGACCAAAGATTTATGAAGCATCGTGCCACCGGCAAATTTGGGGCGTGTTATAACGCCCTATCCGGTGATGTTCGTGATTTGGCGCAAAGGAACTTCGAGCTTCTCAAGCAAAACCCTAGTCACCCCTCGCTACATTTCAAAAAAGTGGGGCGCTTTTGGTCGGTTAGAATTGGTTTGAATCATCGTGCACTTGCGATTAATAATGACGGTGTGTTTATTTGGCATTGGATTGGCTCTCACGCCGACTACGATGCATTGCTAAAATGAGTCATTTATGAACGAACTGCTTTCCTATCTTCAGCAGACTTATCCTTCGCATATCCGCGATGCGTCTATTGTTAGCGGTGAAATGGTGCTGCTTGCAGAGCGTGATCACGTTGTAGCGCTGCTGGAGTTTTTGCGCGATAACCCCCACACGCTGTGCAAGCAACTTATCGATATTGCCGGGGTGGACTATCCCGAGCGCGAGCAGCGTTTTGAGGTGGTCTACCAGCTCCTCAGCCTAAAACATAATCTCCGGCTACGTGTGAAAGTAGCAACTGACGAGCTGACGCCGGTGCCGTCCGTGGTTTCGGTGTTTTCCAGCGCAGGCTGGTATGAGCGCGAGGCGTGGGATATGTATGGCATTTTGTTTGATGGCAACCCCGATCTGCGCCGTATCCTCACCGATTATGGTTTTGACGGCCACCCTCAGCGCAAGGATTTCCCGCTCACTGGCTATGTTGAGCTGCGCTATGACGAGGCGCAGAAGCGCGTGGTGTATGAGCCGGTGAAGCTGAATCAGGCTTATCGGAATTTTGACTATCTAAGCCCATGGGAAGGGCCGAATTATGTGCTTCCGGGGGATGAGAAGGCGGTGAAATAAGATCGTGATTGACGTGGCTATCGTGGTTCGTGGTTGTCGTGTTAGAAAGAAGTGAAATTGAAACAAATGGCCAAGCATAGAACACGAACCACGATAGCCACGAGCCACGATAACCACGTTTTTAATATTCGTCCCGCCCGCCTCGAAGATTTTGAAGAGATTTACGGTATCTTCTGCCAGATTCTCGACGAAGGCATGACCTATTCCTACACCCGCGAGGAAATGACGCCAGAGCGTTCGCTCGCTTACTGGATGACCGCGCCGGACACGCACTGCTATGTGGCGGATGTGGGGGGGAAGGTAGCGGGCATCGCCACCATTCGCCGCAACCGCACCGGCCGCGCAGAGCATGTGGCGAATGCGTCATTCATTGTGCATCCCGAATTTCGCGGCATGGGCATTGCCAAAGCGCTGGGGGGGCACGCGCTAAAAACCGCGAAAAAACTTGGCTACAAAGCCATGCAGTTTAATTTTGTGGTCAGCACCAACGAGGTGGCGGTGAAGCTGTGGCAATCGCTGGGCATGAAGATTGTCGGCACGCTGCCGAAAGGTTTCCGACATGCCAAAAAAGGCTATGTCGATGTGTATGTGATGCACCAATTTTTATGAAATAAGTGCTAGTGACTAGTGCTGGTGGCTAGTGAAAGAGAAGCTTATGGCTATTCGAAGCTATGAAGACCTAACTGTCTGGCAAAAAGCCATGGATTTGGTGGAGAGAATCTACCATACGACTGAGTCATTTCCTAAAAAGGAACAATATCGTTTGGTTGACCAGCTCAGCAGAGCAGCCGTTTCTGTACCTTCTAATATTGCTGAAGGCAGTATGCGCCATACGACAAAAGAATTTATAAGGTTTGTCGGTGTTTCGCAGGGATCACTTGCAGAAGTTGAAACGCAATTAATTATTGCTTATCGTTTGCGTTATATCGATAAAGATAACTTTAGTAGCACAATCGGACTTGCTCGCGAGGTAGGAAAAATGTTAAATGCACTAAATCAAGCGCTTGAAAAGAAGTTACAAGGAATCACTAGCCACCAGCACTAGCCACTAGCACTTTTTATAAAGATGACCCAGCCCACCGTTGACCTGAAAAATCTTACCCTCAATTTTGGCCCGCAGCATCCGGCGGCACATGGCGTGCTTCGCCTTGTTCTCGAAATGGATGGCGAGGTGGTGGAGCGTGCCGATCCACATATTGGCCTGCTTCATCGCGGCACCGAGAAACTCATCGAACACAAAACCTACCTTCAGGCGCTGCCATATTTTGACCGGCTGGATTATGTCTCGCCGATGTGTCAGGAACATTGTTTTTCGCTGGCGGTGGAAAAGCTGTTGGGCTGCGAGATTCCCGAACGCGCGAAATATATCCGCGTGATGTTCTGCGAGCTCACGCGCATCCTCAACCACATCCTGAACGTGACCACGCAGGCGCTGGATGTCGGTGCGATGACGCCGCTGCTGTGGATGTTTGAAGAGCGCGAGAAAATGCTCGAATTTTATGAGCGTGCTTCCGGTGCGCGTTTCCATTCTGCCTATATCCGCCCGGGCGGCGTGCATCAGGATATCCCCGCCGGACTTGCTGACGACATTGCGAAATTCGTAAAGGGCTTCAAAAAAATCATCGACGATGTCGACGAGCTGCTCACCGAAAACCGCATCTTCAAACAGCGCATGGTAGATATCGGCGTGGTGTCGGCCAGCGAGGCCATGGATTGGGGCTTTACCGGCCCGATGCTGCGCGGCTCCGGCGTTGCATGGGATTTGCGTAAATCGCAACCTTACGAAATTTATGACCGGCTGGAATTTGATGTGCCAATCGGTAAGAATGGTGATTGCTGGGATCGCTACCTCATCCGCATGGAAGAGATGCGCCAGTCGCTTAAAATCATTGAGCAGTGCCTGCAGCAAATGCCCAAAGGCCCGGTGGTGACGGATGATCCCAAAATCGCGCCGCCGAAGCGTGGCCTGATGAAGCAGTCGATGGAAGGGCTGATTCATCATTTCAAGCTCTACACGGAAGGCTACCATGTGCCCGCAGGCGAGACCTACACGGCCGTGGAAGCGCCCAAGGGCGAATTCGGCGTGTATGTGGTGGCGGATGGTTCCAACAAGCCCTACCGCTGCAAAATCCGCGCTCCGGGATTTGCCCACCTGCAGGCGATGGAATTCATGAGCAAGGGGCATATGCTGGCCGATGTGACGGCAATCATCGGCACGATGGATATCGTGTTTGGGGAGATTGATCGGTGAAGCGACTGCTGCCAGCAATATGGTTGATGGCGGCATCTCCAGCGGTGTTCGCTCAAACCGGCGTCGCGGTGCCAACCGATGGCGCTGCCATGCCCGCACCGCCGAACCCTGTTGCAATCATGCCTCTACAGCCTGCGCCAGCCAGTCCTGCGACAGCTGCGAATACGCCCCAGCCAGCCGCTTCCAAGCTTAGCAATGTGTTTCCAGAACTGCCACCCTCCAGACCCTGCACTCATGAAGATCTCTGGGGGTATTATGGGATTGAAAAACTCTACGAGCAGCCTGCAGGTAAAGAGAGCGCCGACTTTCAGGCTGCTCAGCTTCAGTTCCTTCATTTTGCTGCCGATTCCACCTATCGCTCCGTTAAGCTTGCAGGCCGTGCGCCATCTAGAAAAGCTTTTTACGATAAATTTAAACGTAACGAGGGCGACCCACTTCTGCAATATGTGGTGCATGAGGGTTTTTTATATTTTTACAATAACGGCAAACCGCTGGAGACACAGGCGTGTTTCATCGTTGCCAATGAACAAGGTGAATTTAAAAAAGGCTACCTGTTACTGATGCCGCCGGCGCCGCAGGAAGGCGAAGTAGTCAGTTCTAGGTTGCTCAAGGTTTATAAAAACTTTAACCGTCCACGTGGCAAAAAACCACTACCCGAGGCCTTAAATCGATGACTACGAAACTCAGCCAGAAACGTAATTCAGATCCTGAATTTTCATTCACCAAAGGCAACTTTGAGCGCGCCAGAGAGATTATTGCGCGCTATCCCGCGGGCAAGCAGCAGAGCGCTGTTATGCCGCTACTGATGCTGGCGCAGAAACAGAACCAGAATTATTTAAGCAAGGCGGCGATGGATTATGTTGCCTCCATCCTAGGCATGGCGCCGGTACGCGTTTATGAGGTCGCATCATTTTACACGATGTATAACCTTGAACCTGTCGGTGAATTCATGATCGAAGTCTGCACCACAACGCCCTGCTGGCTGCGCGGGTCAGACGCGATTGTGGCGGCATGCGAGAAAAAACTCGGCATCAAGGTCGGTGAAACGACACCCGATGGCAGGTTTACGCTGAAAGAGGCGGAGTGTCTTGGGGCATGTGTGAATGCTCCCATGTGCCAGATTGGGGATCATTATTATGAAGACCTGACCGCCGAAAGCATGGGTAAGATGATCGATCAGCTGATATTAGGCTATGAACTCAAACCTGGTCCGCAAAGCGGCCGCAGAAGCAGTGAACCCGCAGGAGACGCATAAATGTTAGCCCCGCAAGATCGCATTTTTACCAACCTTTACGGCTTCGAAGACTGGCGCCTTGCTGGTGCCCGCGCCCGCGGCGATTGGGACAATACCAAAGCCATTCTCAGCCACACGCCTGAAGATATTATTGAGGCAGTGAAAGCCTCCGGCCTTCGTGGCCGCGGTGGTGCGGGCTTTGCCACCGGCATGAAGTGGTCGTTTATGCCAAAGCAATCGGATGGCAGGCCGAGCTATCTGGTAGTGAATGCCGACGAAGGCGAACCCGGCACCTGCAAAGACCGCGATATGATGCGCCACGAACCGCACAAATTGATCGAGGGCTGCCTGATTGCCTGCTTTGCCATGCGCGCGGTGGCGGCGTATATTTATATTCGCGGCGAGTATGTGGAAGAAATCAAGCGCATCCAGTATGCGATTGATGAAGCTTACCACGCTGGTCTGATTGGCCGCAATGCCTGTGGCTCTGGCTTTGACTGCGATATTTTTATTCATGAAGGTGCGGGCGCCTATATCTGCGGCGAAGAAACGGCTCTCATTGAGTCGCTCGAAGGTAAAAAAGGCCAGCCGCGCCTCAAGCCGCCATTTCCTGCGGCGTGCGGCGTCTGGGGCTGCCCGACGACAGTGAATAATGTGGAAACCATCGCGGTGGTGCCAACGATTCTTCGGCGCGGCGCATCGTGGTTTGCTGGCATCGGCAAGCCGAACAACACCGGCACAAAAGTGTTCTGCATCTCCGGCCATGTGAACAAGCCCTGTAATGTGGAAGAGGCCATGTCGATTCCGCTGAAAGAGCTGATTGAAAAACACGCAGGCGGCGTGCGCGGTGGCTGGGACAACCTGCTGGCGATTATTCCCGGCGGTTCATCCACGCCACTTATTCCCAAAGATATCTGCGAGACGGTGCTCATGGATTTTGATTCGCTGAAGGCGGTTAAAACCGGTCTTGGCACCGCCGGCGTGATTGTGATGGATAAATCTACCGATATTGTGAAAGCGATTGCGCGCCTGTCGCAGTTTTACACCCACGAATCCTGCGGCCAGTGCACGCCCTGCCGCGAAGGCACGGGCTGGCTGTGGCGCATGATGGAGCGCATGGCGAAAGGGCAGGCGAAGATTGAGGAAATTGACCAGATGCTCGATGTTGCCGGCCGCATTGAAGGCCACACCATCTGCGCGCTGGGGGATGCGGCGGCGTGGCCGGTGCAGGGGCTGGTGCGTCATTTCCGCCCGGAAATCGAGCGCAGAATCCACGAATATAGCGGCAGGAAAGCTGCCTGAAGGAGAGGCGTATGAAAAAAATCCAATGTGTGATTTATCAGGATGGCAACCAGTTTGTAGCGCATTGCCTCAATACAGGTGTTGCTTCGCAGGGTGATAGCTACGAAGATGCCATCAAAAACATCAAAGAAGCTGTAGAGCTTTATCTTGAGGATGGTGATGGAGATTTTATTCCCATTACCAGTGGCATTACGCTGACAGAGCAGTTCATTAATGGGTAAAAGCTTTCACTCGCGCGAAGTGATTCGCCTGCTTGAACGAGAAGGTTTCGTATTGCGTTCGGTTAAAGGAAGTCACCATAAATATGTTCAGGGAAGTCGTAAAGTGATTGTGCCTCATCCAAAGAAAGATTTGAAAATTGGTACATTGCTTGCGATTCTTGACCAGGCGGGTTTATCGATGAAAGATATAGGGAATTAACATGGCAAAACTACTGATGAGAGTAAAAGGATTTGACGGCGAAGTGGAGCTGCTGAGCGATCGCGTCGTAATCACGCGCCCGGGCATTTTCAATATGTTCAAATTCGGCCTGAATGCGCGCAGCGAGATTCCGCTTGCAGCGATCTCGGAAGTGACCTTTAAACCACCATTGATGCTTGGCATGGGATCGATCGAGTTTGTTCGCTCCGGCCGTAGCAGTGATGAACGAAAAGGGAATTCAAGTTTAGTGAAATTTAAGAAAACTAATGCTAAGCAATTTGAGATGCTCAAGGAAAAAGCATTTGAAATGATCAACCTGCTGGCTCAGAAACGCGTGTAAAAACTATGCCCAAACTTACGATTGATGGTCAGGAAATTGAAGTCGCTCCCGGCACGGTGCTGATTCAGGCGTGCGAACAGCTGGGCATCGAAATCCCACGCTTCTGCTACCATGAGCGCCTCGCGATTGCAGGCAACTGCCGCATGTGTTTGGTGGAGGTATCGCCCGGCCCGCCGAAGCCGCAAGCCAGCTGCGCGCTGCCGTGCGCCGATGGCATGGTGGTGAAAACCAATTCGCCGCTGGTCAAAAAAGCCCGCGAAGGGGTGATGGAATTCCTGCTCATCAACCACCCGCTTGATTGCCCGATTTGCGATCAAGGTGGTGAGTGCGACCTTCAGGATCAGGCGATGGCTTATGGCACCGGCATCAGCCGCTACAAGGAAATGAAGCGCGCGGTTGAAGATAAATATATGGGGCCGCTCATTAAGACGCAGATGACGCGCTGCATCCACTGCACACGCTGCGTGCGTTTTGCCACTCAGATTGCCGGCGTGCCTGAGCTCGGCGCGTTTGGCCGCGGCGAACATATGGAAATTGGCACCTATGTTAAAAAAGCTCTCACTTCCGAGCTTTCCGGCAACATGGTGGATTTATGCCCGGTCGGTGCGCTCACCAGCAAGCCTTATGCCTTCGCCGCCCGCCCGTGGGAGCTGAAAAAAACTGAAACCATCGATGTGATGGATGCGGTCGGCTCGAACATCCGGGTCGATAGCCGCGCCCAGGCAGTGCTACGCGTGCTGCCGCGGGTGAACGAGCAGATCAACGAAGAATGGATCTCCGACAAAACCCGCCACGCCTGCGACGGCCTGAAAGTTCAGCGTCTGGATCGCCCATACGTGCGCGGCGCGGATGGCAAGCTGAAAGAAGCCAGCTGGCAGGACGCGTTTGATGTCATCGCCGCGAAGATGAAACATCTAAAGCCAGAGCAGATGGCGGCGATTGCTGGCAATCTGGTGTGTGCGGAAAGCGCTACTGCGCTGCGCGACCTGCTCGACAGTATGGGCGTCATGAGCCGTGACTGCCGTCAGGAAGGCGCGCAGCTGGATCCTTCCAGCCGCAGCAATTACCTTTTCAACACCAGCATTGCCGGTATTGAGCAGGCGGATGTGTTGCTGCTGGTGGGGGCGAACCCCCGCTTCGAAGCGCCGCTGGTCAATAGCCGCATTCGCAAAAGCTGGCTTTCCGGCAAGCTCCGTATTTTCTCTCTCGGCCAGGAAGTTGACCTGACCTACGGCTATGAAACGCTCGGCCATGACCCGCGCACGCTCGCGGATATTGCCTCCGGCAAGCACCCCATGGCGGATATTCTCGCCAGCGCTAAAAACCCGATGATTGTGCTGGGCACGGCCGCGCTCGCGCGCAGCGACGGCAATGCCACCCTGCAAACCGCGAAAGTTATCGCCGAAAAATACGGCATGATCAAGGACGGCTGGAACGGCTTTAATGTGCTGCATCACGCGGCAGGCCGCGTAGGCGCGCTGGATGCTGGTTTTGTACCAGCCAAAGACGGCAAGGACATGGCCGGCATTTTCGATGGCTGCAAGAAAGAAACCTTAAAGCTCATCTACCTTCTTGGCGCTGATGAATTCGACATGAACCTGCTAGGTCGCACCTTTGTCATCTATCAGGGGCACCACGGCGATGATGGCGCACAGCGCGCGGATGTGATTCTGCCCGGCGCTGCCTACACCGAAAAAGACGCCACCTACGTGAACCTCGAAGGCCGCGCCCAGCGCGCGAAGCGCTGCGTGTTCCCGCCGGGGCAGGCCAAGGATGACTGGGCAATTATCCGTGCACTTTCCGAAGTGCTGGGCAAGACACTGCCCTATAATAGCCTTGAGCAGCTGCGCGCACGCATGGCAAAACTTGCCCCGAGCTTTGCGGCCATCAACCAGCTGACAACCAGCCCATGGCAGGCGGCAGCAAAAAATACCGGATCGATTACTGGCGCGCCATTTGAACCTTTCATTACCAATTTCTACATGACCAACCCCATCGCCCGCGCCTCGCGCACGATGGGTGAGTGCGTGCGTGAAATGAACGGGCAGAAGAGGGCAGCATGATGAGTGTTCGTCATCGCCCGAATTGCTATGGCAATTCTAGGGCGATCCAGAAAGCTTAAAGGCCATGAGGACAAGAGAGGGTGTCGCAGTCTATATCATGGCCAGTGGTAGAAATGGCACGCTTTATATTGGCGTTACTTCGGATATCGTACGACGTGGATGGCAACATAAAGCTAGAGAAACCCAAGGGTTTACTAAAAAATACAACGTAAGCATGCTGGTGTATTATGAGTTGCACGAATCAATGGAAGCGGCCATTCATAGAGAGAAACGACTTAAAAAATACACTCGTGAAGCGAAATTGAAATTGATAGAAAAAATGAATCCACATTGGAACGATTTGTACGGAGAATTAACCGGATGCAATGTTGTAGAAGCAGTATAAGTAATAGTAACTGGATCCCCCTAGAATTCGCTAAGCGAATTCGGGGGATGACGGTAGAGGTATGCTAGAAATATTAATTAATATAGCATTGGTGGCAATCCCGCTGATGATCGCGATGGCGATGACGACCTATTACGAGCGCAAAGTGATCGCGGCGATGCAGCTGAGGAAAGGCCCGAACGTGGTGGGCTTTTTCGGCCTGCTGCAACCGTTTGCGGACGGGCTGAAGCTGATTTTCAAAGAAACCATCTGGCCGACACAATCGAGCAAGATCGTGTTCATCGCCGCGCCCATGGTGACATTCGCGCTGGCGCTGCTCGGCTGGGCAGTGATTCCGCTTTCGGAAAGCTTTGTGATTGCCGATATTAATGTCGGCATTCTCTACCTTTTCGCCATTTCTTCGCTGGGTGTGTATGGCATCATTATGGCTGGCTGGGCGAGCAACTCGAAATATGCCTTCCTCGGTGCCATTCGTTCTTCTGCACAGATGGTATCGTATGAAGTATCCATCGGCTTTGTGATTGTGACCGTGCTGCTGCTCGTCGGCTCGCTGAATCTGGGCGATGTCGTGGCCTCGCAGGCGGGCGGTATCGCCAACTGGCATGCGTTCGGGATTCTTTTTCCGATGTTCATCATCTTTTTCATCTCGGCACTTGCAGAAACGAACCGTCATCCGTTTGACCTGCCAGAGGCAGAGGCCGAGCTGGTGGCTGGCTATAACGTGGAATATTCCTCGATGAGCTTCGCGCTGTTTTTCCTCGGCGAATATATGAACATGATTTTGATGAGCGGCATGATCACCATCCTGTTTCTTGGCGGCTGGTATGCGCCAGTTGCCGCGCTGGACTTTATCCCCGGCGTGCTGTGGTTTGTGGCAAAAGTGTTTGTTTGTCTGTTCATTTTTATCTGGGCACGCGCCACCCTGCCGCGCTACCGCTACGACCAGCTGATGCGTCTTGGTTGGAAAGTGTTCTTGCCTTTGTCGCTAGTTTGGGTAGTGCTGGTGTCCGCTTATGTTGTTTACGCAAGGTAATCCGTCATGACTCTAGATAAAACCGCCCGCGCGTTTCTGCTTACAGAGCTCTGGACAGGCTTCTGGATGACGCTGAAATACATGTTCAAAAAGCCGGTGACGATTAACTACCCGTTTGAAAAAGGCGCGCTTTCCCCTCGCTTTCGCGGCGAACACGCGCTCCGCCGCTACCCGAACGGCGAAGAGCGCTGCATTGCCTGCAAACTCTGCGAGGCCATCTGCCCCGCGCAGGCGATCACGATCGAAGCCGAGGAGCGCGCTGATGGTTCGCGCCGCACCACCCGCTATGATATCGACATGACCAAATGCATTTACTGCGGCTTCTGTCAGGAAGCCTGCCCGGTGGATGCGATTGTGGAAGGCCCTAACTTCGAATTCGCCACCTACACGCGCGAAGAGCTATTCTACAA
>CANHDY010000059.1 GCA_947459535.1 Rickettsiales bacterium
AAAAGCCCACCCTTCACCGGGTGGGTTTTTTTTACGCGACCTTACAGTAGTTGATTCTATGGGTGGCGTATGCTAATATCAAAACATGCTAGATGTTGAATTAATCATTCGTCATAGCTTTCTGCCCGTTGCCTCGAACGACAACGACGATCTTCTCGCCCCCGCATCTCCCGCCGATGAGCTTCGCACCATTCGCATGGTCAAGCAGCTGGTTTACGAAGAAAACCGCAAAACCGGCTATCTGCTGAGCAAGCCCAGTGAGCGCCGCTTTCTTGATGAGATATTGGACGCCGAGCGCTATCTGGTCTTGCGTTTCTTTACTGCCAACGCCTCAAAAACCGCACTCAGCAAGCTCAGGCGTCATATTCTCGATAGCTACCTCAGCCCGCAGCTCACTTAACTTTCTTCAGTGAATCTACGGCCATGCGCGCCACGCTGCGCTGCTCTGCTGAAAGCGGCAAAAGCCCAATTGCGGTCATATAGCCATCAGCGCCGCTGGCATGCTCGCTGATCATCTCGCGTGCAAATTCTGCAATCCCCGGCACCACCCCCACATGTTGGCTCTTAATATACACATACAGGCTGCGCGACACCTGATAGCTACCATCTTCGATGCTATCAAAACTCGGCAGCACACCATTCACACGCGCCGCCTGCACCTTGCTGGTGTTTTCTTCATAATAGCCATAGCCGAGAATACCCAGCGCGCCGTTGTTAGAGGTAAGTTTCTGAACGATGATATTGTCATCCTCGCCGGATTCAATGTAGCGGCCATCCTCACGGATTAAATGGCAGGTTTTCTTGCGGTTTTTTTCATCAGGAAACAGCTTCGTAAAGGCGGGCAGCGCAGCGCAGCCTTTTTCCATTACCAGCTCCACAAACGCATCCCTCGTGCCGGAAGTTGGCGGCGGGCCATACACCTCAATCGGCACATCCGGCAGCGCCTTATCAATCTCGCTCCAGCGCTGATAATGGTTGGGTTTCAGCACGCCCTGCGCGTCGGGTAGCTCTCTTGCCAGAGCGCGGAAAATCTGCTCCTTGCTCAAATCCAGCAGGCGTGCGCCTTTCTGGTTCACCAGAATAATACCGTCATAGCCAATCGGCAGCTCGACAATGTCTGTCACACCATTTTTCTGGCATTGCAGGCGCTCAGAATCAGTCATTTTGCGCGAGGCATTGGCCATATCCACCTTATCGGTTCCAATCCCTTCGCAAAAAAGCTTAATACCTCCGCCGGTACCCATGGCCTCCACAATCGGCGTACGAAACTCGCCGGCCTGCCCAAACTGCTCGGCGGCGCTGGTCACAAAAGGATAAACGGTGGATGATCCCACCACACGAATCTGCTGGCGCTCCTTAGCCCAGGCCTGCTTACAAGCCCCAGCCACTAGAGCAGCTGCAACCATTAGAACCATACTAAAGCGGCTGATTAGTTTCATTTTTTCCTCATGATGCGCCACAAAAGATGCTATAATGCAATGCGCTTAAATAGATATTAGCAATTCTGTTCTACAAGTAGCTCATGATAGAATCAATGATCGATACAATTCTAAGCTCATGGAGCAGCCTTTTTTTGTGGCTGGCCGGGCTTGCTGGTGCGTTTATTCTGCTGGCGAGATTAACCCCGTGCAACCCATCACAACCAGCCCTCCGCAAAGATCTTCTGACCGACATCTACTACGCTCTTTTTATTCCGCTGATTACTCGCTTTGCGCGCATCATCATCGTCGTGCTAGGCATGCATTTTATTTTTTTTGGCACACCAGCAAGCGATCTGCAGCACTATCTGCAACATGGCTATGGGCCTCTTTCCGAGCTCCCCATATGGGGGCAGGCTGCCATTATTTTCATTCTCTCAGATGTTCTTCTTTATTGGGGGCACCGCTTATTTCACCGCCGAAAACTCTGGCGTTTTCATGCTATCCACCACTCCTCAGAGCATCTTGACTGGCTTTCTGCCTATCGTTTTCATCCAGTCAACACCGTGCTCACCTTCGCACTGGTTGATGCAATGATGGTGCTGATGGGGTTCTCGATCGTTGCTGTTTCTTTATTCGCAGGGTTTAACACCATCTATTCTGCGATGGTGCATGCGAATCTGAACTGGACATTCGGCCCGCTGCGCTATGTATTTGCCAGCCCGGTCTTTCATCGTTGGCACCACACCTCGCAGCAGGAAGGCATGGACAAAAACTTTGCGCCCACTTTTCCGCTGCTCGATGTGATATTCGGCACATTCTACATGCCAGAAAACCGTCTGCCGCAGGCTTACGGTGTGCCGGGTAGCGACATTCCGAAAGATTTTATTGGTCAGATGATCTGGCCGCTGCGCCGCGATCGCAAAGAGGGCTAAGCGCTCCTGAGCCATATGGACATTCACGTCAGGCCACAGGCGAACATGTGGATTTTTGAGTACATGATCAGCGGAAGCGCAAAAAAACTCATTTGCAGCAAGGCATCGCGGCGAGTGTCCACATGGCCTAATTTTTCAGTAGCTTTTCCACATCTTCATTAGAAAGCGGCTGATCCGTCGCGGGCGCCGCCTGCGGCACATCCAGCAGAATCGTATCTTTAGCTTCCTGCGCGCTGTCAGCGGCGAGCGCAGCATCTGTGGGTGCGGGGGCCTGCGCTGGTGCTTCGCTGAGCGCGCCGGTTCGCCATGCTGCAGCGGATAGCACGCTGATATTATCCATCGATTCGCGTTCGATTTTAACCGCGCTGTGAAGGCCGCTGCGCTCGAGCGCCTCAAGAGCGCAGTGCGCTTCCACCACCACGAAATCGCGGCTGGAGCGATACACACGATAACTACCACCAAAAAGCTGCGGCACGTTTTTTCTCGGCATAGGCAGAGCCTCAAAGGCGCTCTGCATCGGCTCAGTTGTCATAGTTTCCCCCTAGTAGAGTTTCCAGCGCATGCACCCAACAATATGGGTCACATGGCCGGAATGTCCCAGAGGCAACATGCAAGTCCTGTACCGAATTTTTAAACCCTTGAGATTGATAAATTCTGATTCATCAACCATCGGTTTCTGTGAGGCAACCACCTCATCAAATTTTTTCACAATCGGCAAGCTGGCCGTCGAAATCAGACGCAGCGCCACATCAGGGTTTTTTACGTCATCGCCGTATGCTTCCACCAGATCATCACCGAGATAGCTGTAGCGATAGCCCAGTCTGCGCGTCACGTCGTCGATACTAATCAAAAAGCACGACGGCCAGATCTCGGCAAGCGCCTCAGGATCGATCTCCGACTCAGCGGGATAGGCTTTGCCGGCGGCAATTTGCTCCCAGTAAGCGATCAGTTTTTCATGAAAACGATGGTGCAGTTCACTCTGCATGGTAACTCCCTTAGCTTTGCAAAGCATCATACTGCGCTTAGCTCAGAATATCCAGCAGTGTCTTCTGCATGTCATCCGAAACCTTGATCGTTTTCAAATTGGCTTTCGCGTCGTACGAGGCGGTCATCAGCCCCACCAGTTCATTTGCCACATCCACGGATGGCTCGGCTGTCAGCTCGCGGGGTGCCTCGCGCAGCGTGGCGACCACACCGCCGCCTGCCTGCGATGTCTGCTGGATGCGCTTGGCGCTGTAGCCCTCCGTCGAGCTGTTGGCGATATTATCCGCCGCCACCGCCACACGCTTGCTTGCCACCTGAAATCCAGACAGCGCCGTGCCAACCGCACCAATCATAACCACCTCATTTTTATTAGTTTATCTACAATACCACAGATTCATTAATTGGCTGTTAATAATAGATGGCATACGATGTATCATGCACAGAAAACACCCTCTTATCCTTCACTATGTCCGCATTGGCCAGATGCCGCTTTACTGGCTGAAACTCAGAGGCGATCGAGGTGTGCGCTATTACCTGATGCTTCTTCAGCCGCGCCAGCTGCGACAGTTGCTGCGAACAGCAGCCAGCGAAGCGGAGCTAAAAAATTTTGGCAGGGTGATTTTCTACGGCAGTGGCAGCGCCGCCAGCGATGCAGCGCGCGAGCTGCTGAAGCAGCGTTTTGCAACCGATATCAAGGACGAAACCGCAGCGAGTTCATCGCTGCGGTAAGCAGCTTTCCGGACTGTGCAGCGCCCTGGCGATCACGCTGCGACAATGCTCGGCCATCGCTTTGCGATCCGCAAACTGCGCCATCGTCACCGATTCAAGAAACACCAAATCCACATACATATGACCGAGCTTCAGCAGGTTCCACAAATGCGGCAGCAGCTCCATATCGCCATACCACGCAATCTCCGGCCACTGAGTGCGATCAATCGGCAGGCCGCGCAGCGTGCGATAGCAGATCGCCACCGGCTGCACCATCAGCGCCGCGCCGCCCACCGGCTTTTCTGCCATCGCAAAAAAACTGGAGCGGAACGGCAACGTTTCCATGCCATTACCGGTTGTCGCTTCGGGATAAAGACAGACCACGCGCCCACCCGCGAGCGCCTCGCTCATCGTCTGTGATGCTTCCTCCAACGCACTGCTGCTGCGCGTAATAAAAATACAGCCGGTCATGCGGCATATCTCGCCAATCACTGGCCAGCGGCCAATCTCCGCTTTGGGCGTGAAGCACACGGGCATATGCGCGGCCAGCACCGGCACATCGAGATAGGAAAGATGATTACTGACCAGCAGCAGCGGACGCTGCGGCGAGATGCCTCCAACCACGCACACACGCAGCCCGACAATCGCCAATATACCTCCATGACAAAGGCGCACCAGCCGATCGCGAAAAGCAATGCGCTGCAAGCGATGCAGCGCCAGAACAGGCAGAAAAAAGACGGCGATCCACAGCACCAGCAGCATCGCCTTCAGTGCGGGTTTAATCATTGCTGGCAGGCTGGTTGCTGCTGCGCTCCGCACCATAGCGATGGGCGTATTTTTTATTGATCAGATCCGTTTTCACAATAATACTGACGTCAGTGGTGTTATATTCCTGATCCACCACAGCGCCAGCACCGATAAAGCCATTGAGGCGCAGATATCCCTTAATCAGCGCCGGTAGCGATACGAACGCCGCCTTCACATCCACCGCCTCTTTAGGCATCACGTTCATCTCAACATAGCGGTGAGGCAGCGCGCGCGTGCAGAGCTCTGTGGGCGCCAGATGGTAATGGTAGAGGTACGACAGCGCCATGGCGTGTTCTTTCGGGTCAGTGCCATGAAAGCTGGCGCAGCCGAAAAGAATATCGATATTAAAGCGGGTGACATACGCACCGATTCCGCGCCATAGCATCTGCATCACCGAGCGACTCCGATAATCAGCATCGACGCACGAACGCCCCACCTCCAGAATCTCGCCCTGATGTTGTTTAATCAGGCTGATATCATATTCGCCATCGCTGTAGAAACGGCCGATTTTCTTCATTGCATCACGGCGAATCAGACGATACGTGCCCACCACCTTATAGCCTCCCTGCGGCAGGTGATCGACCACCAGCAAATGGTCGCACACATCATCAAACTCGTCTTTGTCTCGGTGGGTGGCAGCCACCTGCGGCGTCAGCGGCGCGCCCATCTCTTCAAAAAACACGCGGTAGCGCAGTTCTTCAGCGGCAAGAATATCCTCGCTGCGGCTGGCAATGCCCACTTCCAACGTGCCGGATTTCAAGTCGCCAAGGTCGTAAAGCGAAACAAAGCGGTCTTGAGTGTGTGAAGATGCAGTCATAAGGGTGGCGGCTTTCATCTCATGCCTTGTGCCGTTTGCCCGAGGCATCCAGCGGCACCGCATAAAGTTCCAGCCGGTGGTCGACCAGCTTGTAGCCCAGCTTTCTGGCAATTTCTTCCTGAAGCACCTCGATTTCGTGATTGGTAAACTCAATCACCTTGCCGGACTTAAGGTCGATCAGATGATCGTGATGTTCATCGGTAGCTTCTTCATAGCGCGCGCGGCCATCACCAAAATCATGACGCTGGGTCACACCTGCTTCTTCGAAAAGTTTAACCGTGCGGTAAACGGTGGCAATGCTGATATTCGGGTCGATGATCACCGCGCGCTGATACAGCATCTCAACGTCCGGATGATCGCTGGATTCAGATATAACGCGCGCGATCACACGCCGCTGGCCGGTCATTTTCAGGCCTTTTTCAAGGCATTGCTGCTCTATGCGCGATTTTTGTGGCAAGCAGGTTCCATGGGCTTAATTTCTCTGCAAGCAATCTACACAGAAAATACCAGAGTGCAAGCATGGTATTTACACATCCTTAACACCACGCCGCTACGATAATATTGCTGATTTTTTGCGCTTTTTTGAACAGCTTTACAGATAGTTTTGCTCATGCACCCGCACCGCCAGGCGTTTACACTGATCGAAATTGCGATTGTCGTCACCATCATCGCACTCATTGCAGGCGGCATACTTTCAGCGCAGACCATCATCCGCAACGCGGAGCTACGCGAGCTGGTCAGTGAATATGATAGAAATCTAAAAGCGGTGGCAGAGTTTCAAGCAAAGTTTGCCTACCTTCCCGGTGATTTTGCAAATGCTGAGGCCATCTGGGGCACAGCCGCTGGCTGCCCGCTCGGCGATTATTATGATCCTCCCCAGAAAACTACCTGCAACGGTGATGGCAATGGATTGATTGGCACCAGCAGCGACGCTTCGCTAACCAATAATGGCGAATGGTATCGCGCATGGCAGCATCTGGCCAATGCTGGTTTTATTGATGGCATGTATAATGGCGCCTACGGAGATAATGGAGCCAATTCTGGTAATATTGGTATCGGTATGCCCGAATCCAAAGTCAGCGGAGCGGGCTGGACTCTTGTTTATCTGAGTGCCGCCGGCAATTCAGGGGATTCAACATTCTGGCCGGATAGCTACGGTCACGTCCTCATTCTCGGCACCGGTACCGGAACAGGACAGGTTAATTACGGGCCATCCGTAACCCCGTCGGAAGCCAGTAATCTTGATAACAAAATTGATGATGGCAGACCCAGCCGAGGAAAAATGCGCGCACGTGTAGAAGGCACGTCACCAAGCTGTGTCGTGCAGGGTGTGTCTCCGAGTCAGGACACCGACACCTATGGCAGCTCAAACACCACTAAAAACGTCTGCAGCATTTTCTTTCTGACAGGATTCTAACCCATGACCAAGCATGGTTCACATCAAACAGGCCTATCGCTGATTGAACTGGCAATTGTGATTGTCATTATCGGTTTGATCATTGGCGGTGTCGTGGCAGGCCAAAGCCTGATTAGAAACTCCGAGCTTCAGGCGATCATGGGTGAATATGGCCGCTACAGGCAGGCTGTTTCGAATTTTCAAGATAAATACTATGCACTCCCGGGTGATTTCTCTGGTGCAACCGCCATCTGGGGAGCTGCCCATGCCACGCCCGCAACCTGCATCACCACGGTAGGCACCGGCAAACTCACTTGTAATGGCGATGGCAATGGCAGAATCACCACACAGACAGGTGGGGCTTATGCCAGCACCTATTATGAACAGTTCCGCGCGTGGCAGCATCTTTCCAATGCTGGCTTCATCAGCGACACTCTAAACGGCACGAGTGCTTCCGGTACCTATAACTATGTGATCGGCACTCACATTCCGCAATCACAGTTTTCAGGCGCTGGCTGGCGCTTGATTAATTACACAGAAAACGATCGCATCGCTGGTGTTGCGGGCTTGGGTTTAACGCAAGCGGGGGATAAGCCCGCAAATCTGGTGTTGTGGTTGGGTGGCAGGCATTTTGAAGACACCAACCGCATGAGCAATATTTTATCGCCAAGTGACGCGCTGGATTTCGATCGAAAATATGATGATGGCATGCCGTTGACAGGTACCATTGTCACCCAGAGCAACATAGGCTCTCCAAACTGCGTGACCGCGGATGCCTACACGACTTCGGACTCTGTTCTTTGCGCACTGGTGTTCAAAGCGGATAAGTAGCCAATCAAAACCAGAGATCAGCTAGATCATGTCGATATCCGCGCCGATATCCACCGCCGGCGCGGAATGCGTGAGTGCGCCGACCGAGATATAATCAACACCAGTTTCTGCAATGGCACGGATAGTTTCCAGCGTCACGCCGCCGGATGCCTCCAGCGCGACTCGGCCGCCCGACAGCTCGGCAGCGCGGCGCAGCTCATCGATGGTCATATTATCCAGCAATAGACGGTCAGGCTGATATTTCAGCGCTTCCTGAACCTGCGAAAGCGTGTCACACTCCACCACAATCGGCAGAGGCTTATTCAGGCCAGCGCGGGCTTTTTCCAGCGCGCGCGCTACGCCACCACATAGCGCGATATGGTTGTCCTTAATCAGCACCATATCATCCAGGCGCATTCGGTGGTTTTGCGCGCCGCCGGTGCGCGTCGCGTATTTATCAATCAGCCGCAGGCCGGGCATGGTTTTGCGCGTATCGAGCAGAATAGCTTTGGTATGGGCAATCGCATCGGCATAGCGTCTGGTCAGGGTTGCCACGCCGCTCATGCGCTGCATCAGGTTCAGCAACACACGTTCGCCGGTAAGCAGTTCCCTTGCCGCGCCAGAAAGAGATATAATCACCTGTTTTTCATGAACAATATCGCCTTCATTCGCCAGCATCTCGATAGCAATATCAGCGCCGAGCCGCCGAAAAACCATGGCGGCAACTGCTGTGCCACACACACAGATTGTTTCACGTGAAACAATCTGCATCTGGGCGTGCTCTTCAGCGGGCACCAGCAGCTGCGAAGTGATATCGCCCTGCCCGATATCCTCGGCCAGCGCGCGCTCTACGGTTTCTTCCATTGCCTGCGCCAGCGCATTATCCAGAGTCGTGATCATTTTTTCTAAATAACATAGGGTTTACGCGGCCACAAGCAGGCTGTATGGTTGCCTTTATGTCTTATTCAGTCACTCGTCATACAGCCGATGTGCTGGTCATCGGTGCGGGCGGCGCTGGCCTTCGCGCTGCGGTGGCCGCGTCGAAGGCGGGCGTAACGGTCGCCTGCATCTCCAAAGTCCAGCCGCTGCGCAGCCATACCGTTGCCGCGCAAGGCGGTATCAATGCCGCGCTCGGCAACCGTGTGGACGATGACTGGCGCTGGCACATGTACGATACCATCAAAGGTTCCGACTGGCTGGCTGATCAGGATGCAGTGGCGATACTCTGCGAAAACGCGCCGCAGGCAGTGGTTGAGCTGGAACATATGGGCATGCCCTTCACTCGTGATGAAAATGGCCGCATTTATCAGCGTGCTTACGGCGGCCAGCATACGGATTTCGGTAAAGGCGGCCCGGCTTACCGCGCCTGCGCCGTGGCTGATCGCACTGGGCACTGCCTACTGCAAACGCTTTATTCTCAGGCGGTTCGCGGCGGCATTGATTTTTTCAGTGAGTACATGGTGCTTGATTTGCTAATGAGCGATGCGCGCCGGTGTCTTGGTGTGGTGGCCTGGCATCCGGAAAGCGGCACTGTGCATCTATTTCAGGCGCATGTCACCATTCTTGCCACTGGCGGCTATGGTCAGGCTTACGCGGCTACCACCTCCTCTTCCATTTGCACCGGCGATGGCGGCGCGATGGCGCTGCGGGCAGGTTTGCCGCTACAGGATATGGAGTTTGTTCAGTTTCACCCGACCGGACTTCACAACTCCGGCATCCTCATCACCGAAGGTGCGCGCGGCGAAGGCGCTTACCTGATCAACGGCCTTGGTGAGCGCTTTATGGAGCGCTATGCCCCTGCCACCATGGAGCTCTCATCACGCGATATCATCTCCCGCGCGATGGTGCAGGAAATTATGGCTGGCCGCGGTTGTGGCGCGGGCAAAGATCATCTTCAGCTGAGCCTTGTGCATCTTGGCCGCGAACTCATTGAAAGCAAGCTACCCACCATTACCGCGATTGCCAAAAACTTTGCCGGCATTGATATTTTTTCGCAGTCTGTACCGGTGGTGCCTTCGGTACATTACACGATGGGCGGTATTCCTACCAATGCCGCCTGTGAAGTCATCGCTCTGGACGCCGCCGGGACTGAATCCACCATCGTAGGGCTGATGGCCGTGGGTGAAGCAGCCTGCGCTTCCGTGCATGGCGCCAATCGCCTGGGGTGTAATTCACTACTTGAGCTGGTGGTTTTCGGCAAGCTGTGCGGCGAGCGCGCCGCGGCACTCGCCGCCAGCGAAGGCTCGCACGCAGAAGCGCCTCGCCATCAGGTGGATACCATTCTCAGCCGCTTTGATCATCTACGTCACAGCAGCGGAACACAAACCCCATCGCGTCTGCGTAAACAATTGCAAAGATTGATGCAGAACCACAGCAACATCCTTCGCTACCAATCCCGTCTGGAGGCTGGCCTAGCGCAGCTCAGAGAGCTATGGCAAATCGCCCAGCATGACCTGAAAATCAACGATCGTTCACTCATCTGGAACACAGATGTAGCCGAAGCACTGGAACTGGACAACCTGCTGCGTCAAGGTGCCGCCACTCTTGCTTCTGCCGCAGCACGCAAAGAAAGCCGCGGCGCACATTGGCGCGAGGATTTCCCGCAGCGCAACGACAAAGAATGGCTGAAGCACAGCCTCGCTTATGTCGATGATCATGGAGTCACCCGCACCAGCACCCGCAGCGTGCGGCTGAAGACCACTCAGCCACAAGGTGAGAGCACGCTTTCTTTCCTGCCGGAAGAGAGAGCATATTGACATTATTTACTAAAATAACTAAAATAACTAATATAGCCAATATAATCAATTTAGCTAATACAGCTTAAATCAATGAAAGGTTATGATGCATGCGATTCGAAAGCGCAACGGATGCAAAAAATCATTTTGGAGCCATCATGGATGCCGCCATGCGTGAACCGGTTGTGATCCAGAAATCAGGGCGAAATGCGGTGGTCATGCTTGCCTACGAAGATTATGAAGATATGCTGGCCAGCATCGATGCCGTGTGGGCAAAAAAAGCCCTCAAAGCAAAAAAAGCTGGCTTCATCGGCTCCAAAAAGAGCGCAGAATTGCTGGCTAGATTAATCAATGCTGATCGTTGATCTAACCAAAGCGGCGCAAAGATTCCTTGCAAGAATCCCTGATAAACACGCCGCACAAATCGCGCGCAAACTTATCCTGATGCAAACCAACCCTTTCCCGAATGACAGCTGCAAACTAAAAGGCTATGAATTGTGGCGCGTCGATGTTGGTGAATACCGAATCATTTATGAAGCGACTGCTGAAAAAATTTTAGTTGAAATCATAGGTAAACGAAATGACGATGCCGTCTACAAAACACTCAAGCGTAAGTAACATGACAATCACCATCACCCTTCCCGACGGCTCTACACGCGAATATCCAGCACCGGTGACCGGCGCAGAGATTGCTGCTTCTATTGGCGCTGGCCTGGCCAAAGCGGCGCTCGCCATGAAAGTGGACGGCGTGCAGCGCGACCTGTACCTGCCGGTGGAGCGTGATGCCAGAATCGAAATCCTCACCCCCAAACAGCCGGAAGGGCTTGATATTCTTCGTCACACTACCACCGCGCAGGTGCTCGCCCGCGCGATGAAAGAACTTTATCCCGGCTCGAAACTTGCCATCGGCCCTACGGTGGATGACGGCTTTTATTACGATGTCGAAACGCCAAACCCAATCTCATCGGAGGAGCTGGCGAAAATCGAAGCGCGGATGCGCGAGATCATGGCGGAAGATAAGAGCGTAACACGTGAGATGCACAGCCGCGAAGACGCGATTAAGCTTTTTGAATCTCGCGGTGAGCCTTACAAAGCGGAGATTATCCGCAGCGCACCGGAAGATGATACGACGGAGCGCGGCAAAATCTCCATTTATCGTCAGGGTAGCGGCGATAGTGCGTTTATTGATTTGTGCCGCGGCCCCCATGTGCCCCATTTCCGACATCTCTCCCCGCATTTCAAGCTGATGCGCGTGGCTGGCGCTTACTGGCGCGGCGATAGCAGGAACAAGCAGCTCACACGCATTTACGGCGTGCAGTTCGCCACCGAAAAAGAGCTGAAACAATATCTCACCATGCTTGAAGAAGCGGAAAAGCGCGACCATCGGAAGCTCGGCAAAGAGCTTGGCCTGTTTCATATCGAAGAACACTCGCCGGGCATGATCTTCTGGCACGATAAGGGCTGGACGCTCTACCGCACGCTGGAACAATTTGTGCGCAGCAAACTGCAAACACGAGGCTATATCGAGGTCAAAACGCCGACACTCGTGGATCGTAGCCTGTGGGAAGCCAGCGGCCACTGGGAAAAATTCCGCGAGAATATGTTCGTTGCGCCCAGCGATGAGGACAAGGTGCTGGCCGTCAAGCCCATGAATTGCCCGTGCCATGTGCAGATTTTTAAGCAAGGCCTGAAAAGCTACCGCGAACTGCCACTTCGCATGGCGGAGTTTGGCAGTTGCCACCGCAATGAACCCAGCGGTAGCCTGCACGGCATCATGCGTATTCGCGGCTTCACTCAGGACGATGCGCATATCTTCTGCATGGAAGATCAGATCACCTCAGAGACGATTGCCTTCTGCGACTTGTTGAAAGATGTCTACCGCGCCTTCGGCTTTTCCGAAATTCAGGTGAAATTCTCCGACCGTCCGCCCACACGCGCTGGTTCAGACACCACATGGGACAAAGCGGAAAATGCCTTAAAAGATGCCGTGAATGCGGCAGGCCTCGCATGGACGCTTAATCCCGGCGAAGGCGCGTTTTATGGCCCTAAGCTGGAGTTTGTGCTGCGTGATGCGCTCGGCCGCGACTGGCAATGCGGCACCCTGCAAGTGGACTTTGTACTACCAGAGCGCCTCGGCGCAGAAT
>CANHDY010000060.1 GCA_947459535.1 Rickettsiales bacterium
ATCACGCGAACTGGATCCGCATCCGCCCCTGCCACACGATGCTCAAGGTGCTTTTCATGGGTTTTTGAATCTGGCAGGCGAATGGCGCAGGTGCGGTTATTCGCGCCCCAGCTGATGGTGGTGGGCGTGTGTTCCCCGGCATGCTCAAAGCGCAGATAGGATTCAGGATGCGGCGCAAAAATCGGCATGTCATGCGGTAGGCGCGCGAGCAAACCGCCAATCGACCAGCGCAGCGGCTCACTCATCAGCGCATCATGTTTAAAAAAAACATTGCGGCCTTGTTCGTCTTCGAGATGCAAGTGAATGTGCAGGCCGCTGCCGGGCTGATGGGTGAATGGCTTGGCAGAAAAATCTGCCTTAAGTCGGTGATTACCAGCTTGCTCAGATAGCCAGCTTTTGAGCCAAACGAGTTGATGTATGGCTTGCTGAGGAGCAGCCGGCATCAGCGCAACTTCATATTGCTCATGACCACGCTCTTTTTCAATATGGTAAAGATCAATTTTTTCAGCCGCGCATGCTTGCCGTAAATCACGCCAAAACGGCTCGGTATCGAGGGCGGATGAACCGTGAAGATAAAATTCGATCTCGCCTGCGATAACAGGTTTAAAAGGCAAACTTGAAGATGTCATTGCGAGCGTTAGCGAAGCAATCCAGTTTTAAAAATGTAGTGTATCTGGATTGCTTTGTCGGCATAAGCCTCCTCGCAATGACAGAAATCAGGCAACGACAGAGTCAATCCACTCCACCAGCTTGCTCTTGGGCAGCGAGCCGACTTTGGTGGAAACGGCCTGGCCGTTTTTGAAGAGAATCAAGGTCGGAATACCGCGCACACCATATTTTTGCGGGGTGCCAGGATTTTTGTCGATATTCACTTTAGCGACCGTGATTTTGCCTGCACGCTCCTTGGCGATTTCATCAAGCACGGGAGCAATCTGGCGGCAGGGGCCGCACCATTCTGCCCAGAAATCAACGAGCACCGGCTCAGCGGACTTAAGGACTTTCTGTTCAAACTCATGATCATCAATGTGCAGGCTCATAACTATCCTTTCGTTGGTTAACTATATGTAGGAACTAAGTAGTGTTTCGTCAAGCAGCGCGTCGTCAATGGGCATGAGGCTTGGTGCGGCAGTCCACAGCAGCGCGGCGCGCACAGGCTGCCCCGGGTAGATCTGCTGCAGAAGACGCTGATAAAGAAGCAGCTGGCGAAGGTATGGCTTGGGCACCTTCTGCTGGTTTTCCGGCGGTTTGGGGGTGGTTTTATAGTCCACCAGCCACACGCCCTGCGTGGTGACCGCCAGCCGGTCAATCTGCCCGGCAACCGCTATCTCTCTACCCGCCAGCTGAATGCGGCCAGCGATAGCAGCTTCAGCGCGGCTCTGCTCGCCAAAGAGGAAGCGCCACTGCGGATGATGCAGCACCGCCATGGCCTCATGAATCGCGGCCTGCCTCTGCTCAGCCGTCAGCACATCCCACGCGGCGGCGAGATGATCCGCCGCCCGATGCCAGCTTTCCGCCGGCAGCAGAGGCAAGCGCTGCAGCAACTGATGAATCAGCTGCCCGCGTGCCGCCCGCGCGGGATCAAACAGCGGCGAGGCCGCTGCCGGATCATGATCTGCGAGCCGCGAGGGGGAAAGTGGTGTTTTTACTTCTGGCTCGGGTAAAAGCTGTGTCAGCAGAAACTCAGCCGATGGCAGTTTCAATGGATCCTGAGGCTTCAGCGCCATTTTATCCTGCTGATAGATAGCTGAGCCGATCATGTAGCCTTGTCCGGCAGGTGTATCGCAAGGGTTAGCGGTGCGCTCCATGGCATGCTGGATGTGATGATACCAGCTTTCATCGCCGTGCTTATCTCGCCCAGTAAAACCGGCAATAATGAGATGATCTTCAGCACGCGTCAAAGCAACATAAAGCAACCGCCGATACTCGCGCAGCATTGCCATTTTTTGCTCATCTTTAAGCTGCGCGGTCACGCGGTTTCCATCAGAATTCTGCGGCACCAGCAGCGGCACCTTGGCTGTTTGTGTTTCTAGCCACAAAACTCGTTCTTTTCTGCTGGGTTTTGGAACCTCAACCGTATCCGGTAATATCACCAGTGGGGCTTGCAACCCTTTAGCCGCATGCACCGTCAGTATGCGCACGGCATCAAATCCCTGTTCCAGATCGCGCTTGATTTCCCCCTCGCCTGATTCAATCCAGAACAAGAAACCCTGCATGGTAGGTGTTTCCGAGCGTGCATAACTGGCTGCCTGGCCAAGAAACTCATCCATGACTTCTGCATATTCCTGCCCCATGCGGCCAAGAATTTTTCTGCGGCCACCGAGCCCATCAAGCGCATGTGCATAAAAAGCATAAGGGCTGAGAAAATCGCTTTTTGCGCGCATCTCGAGCAGAAAATCACAGGCCGTTTTGATATCTGCATCTATCTGCATTTCCGGCTGCTGCAACCTGTGCCACAACGTGCTTTTTTCACGGTTTGCAGCAAGATTAAGCAGCGCTGATTCTGTGACATTGCAAAGAGGACTTTTCAGTAGCGCGGCAAGATTCAGATCATCTTCCGGCAGCAAACAAAATCGCGCCAGTGCAAGCAAATCCTGAACCACAAGATTATCAAGCAGCTTCATTCGGTCGGCGCCAGCTACTGCAATGTTGTTTCGCTTCAATGCGCGAACCAGCTTATCAACAAAACCTGTGCGCTGACGTACCAGCACCATGATATCACCCGGTTGGACCCTGCGCCCCTTGCTTGGCAGAAATAAGCCGCTGCTGAGCCATTGTTCAATCTGGGCAGCTATTTTCTGCGCCAGTAATGTTGCGGCGTCTTGATAGCGCGCCTTGTCCCGCAGCGTCAGCGGCCAGAGCTGTACAAAACCATCTGCGTTCTGACGCACAGCAATATGACGTAAATCCGAATCCTGAAGCAGCACCCCCTGCTTCGCCGCCGGATGCGCAAAAATATGATCAACGAGCGCCAGAACCTGCGGCGTCGAACGGTAGGAGTGATCCAGCTTTAGGCTGATGGCTGATTTCCTGGCATCATTGATTTTATTCAGAAAATAGCGCTGCATCTCAGGAAGGGCAGCAACGTCCGCGCCCTGAAAACTATAGATCGATTGCTTTTCATCACCGACGATAAATATCGATCGATCGTTGTCGCTGCGGCCGTGCCCTGCAAAAAATTCTTCGCAGAGTGTGGCCACGATCTGCCACTGGGTGGGGCTGGTGTCCTGCGCTTCGTCAATCATCAGATGATCAATGCCGCCATCGAGCTTAAACAGCACCCATGCCGCAGCACCTTCGCCAGTAAGCAGGCGCGCCCCCAGCGTAATCAGATCGTCATAATCAAGCCCAAGCTTGCTTGCCTTGAGTGCGCTGTAGTGCTGAAGCAGCCGGGCAGCGATTGTCACCAGCGCGGCGCTGCATTGCATGATGCGGCAGGATTCAATCCTTTCTTGAAGCAGCAATAGTCTTTGTTGTTCGTCCAGAAAAGCCTCAATCTGCTCCGCGCTCAGATCAGCCTGTTTGGTGTAGATGACGGTTCGTGGCTGTTTGTCTGATGTTCTGTAAATAGACAGGTATGTTTCCAGATGGGCAGATTTTTCCAGACCTTGAGCATGAAGCCACGCGCTGAGATAGGATCCATATTTCTGGTCGTTTTTTGAAGTACTCGCGGTGAGCTTGCCGGCAATGTCTGCAAGCAACCCCACAGCAGATTCATGGCTGGTCAGATACGCTCTCCATGCGTCTTCCTCGGTGCTGATATCGGCCATGCCAAAAGACTGCTTGATGTGCGCTAACGTGGCATCACACAATGTTGAAAGATCGGCAAAAGAAGCCTTCTTTGCCACCACTTCCTGCATGAGCAGTAAAAAACGATCCTCGCCACCAGAAGCGGCTATCAGTGCGATGGATTGCGCCATATCCGCATCTGTTGATGCGCTTTGATAAACATGACGCAATGCTTCACGCAGCAGTTGTTTTTGAGTCGATGGCTCGATGATATTAAAGTTCGGGCTGATACCTGCCTCAATGGGGAATCGCGCCAGCAAGGACTGGCAGAAGCCATGAATGGTGTGAATCCGTATCCCCTCCGGCGATTCCAGCACACGGGCAAATAAACCTCGTGCATGTGAGAGTGTGGGCTGCTTGGCGGGCATACCATGCAGTTTTTCAAGTTCGCCAGCCAATGTCTCATCGGGTAGCATCACCCAGCGGCCTAGCGCAGCAATGATGCGGCTTTTCATTTCGGCCGCGGCTGCATTGGTGTAGGTCAGGCAAAGTATACGCTCTGGCGCCACCTGGTGACAAAGCAGGCTAAGCACCCGATTTACAAGCAATGTTGTCTTGCCAGAGCCCGCATTGGCCGACACAAAAACCGAGCTTTCAGGGCTACCAAGTGCGCGTATCTCTTTGTCACTGCGAAGGGTCATACTCCCTCCGATTTAGTTAAAATTTCATCAAAACTTAACAAATCTTCAAGCCATAACCTGCTAAAATCGTTGATATTGATTACTTTTGGAACAGTATGGCAACGGCAACGCAGCACAGCTACAAAAACCCCAATGTTCTTTTCATGCCGGGGATTTTTGATGAAACCATGAGACTTCTGAACGAAGCACATGAATATTTTTTTCTGTTTGGCGAAGACGATCAGAAGCGCATTCAGGAGAACCTCAAAACTCTTTATTCGTGCGAGATGTCGAGAATTACACTCCGGCTTTCCTCGGTGATGGCGTGGATCATGATCCAGCGCGCGGTGGTTTCTGGAAAAATATCTGCCGATGAAGCGGCGCATCGATACGCGCTTGATTTCCGCGATATCTGTCTGGTTGATAACCGTGTGCTTCACGGCGTGCTTCCCAGCTATGTGTGCTTGCTTCTCGACCGCAGCCTTGAGCTTTACGAACGTGTGATGCGCCTGGATGATAACATTCGGCATCATTACGGTGAAAAACTTCACTGACAGCTTGGCAAACATCAAAACTAATAAACAGCGCATCATCCGCCTCCCCATTCTTCGCGCCGACACAAATGTTCATAGGGGTCATAGCGCGAACTTGCGCCTAGTTCTTCGGGGCTCGCAAAAACTGTATCGGGATTGCAATACTCCTCGACCAGAAGCCGTGCTTTCTGTTCAGCTTCACTGAGCCCAATCAGCAATTGCTGATTGGCGCATTGTTTCGGATGGCTGGCAAGCCGCCAATAATGCAGGCTGTAGCGGTGGTAATCATCCGGCGAAGTAAACGGCAGCGACAGATCCGCTCGACCGCAGCGAAGCATCACCGCATAAAGCGCGAGCTGATTAATATCCGCACGTTGCGCCTGGTTCTGAGTAGGCACAGCGCCCGTTTTGTAATCAATCACAGCAAGGCTGCCATCGCGGCGATATTCAACGCGATCAATCCGCGCTGTCAATTTGAAGTCCTGATTGTCTGGCTGCACCCTCCAGGCGATTTTCTGCTCGGCAAATATGCTTTTTGATAATGCACGATGAAGTTTTTCCTGCTCTGCAATCCATGGCACAAGTGCTTCAAAACGTGGCCACCAGATTGCATGCACTGCTGGCCATTTCATCATCTCTGCAAACGCCACACGGCCACACTCCAGCAATGCATCACTGAGATTCTCGGGCACATGCGAGGCATAACGCTGCACATATTGCTCCAGCGCCTTATGAATGATCATGCCAAACTGTCTTTGCGAAGGCTCTTCATCAAGCTCGTCCAGCGGGCGCAGACGCAATATCGTTTCCGCATAACAGGCGTAGCGATCGTTCGCAAAACGCTCCAGCTGAGTCACGCTGAGTGATTTCGGACGGTATGCCGCAGGCGCAGTGGGCTCGGGTTTTGCCAGCGGTTTGATCGGGGCGGGCGCATCCATCGCTTCGCCTAGCAGTCGATAGCGATCATCGGCCTGCATGGTTTGCCACAAGTCTCTGGAAAGCCCCTCTATCAACGTCTGCATGCGAACCAGCCAGCGCGAAGGAACCTGAACCGTGCCATCCACTTTGCGCGCTCGGCTCAGAAAAATCTCGCGCGCCCCCATCAGCTGATAAAAATCATGTGCGGCCTGCCCTATCAGTCGCTCTGAGGGCGGCAGGCCGAATTCATGCTTCATTGGCCTGCTCATCCATGCATTCGCGGTCGCTGCTGCGGGCCACACACCCTCATTCAGCCCGCCCAGCACCAGGCAGTCGAACGACTGCAGACGCGCTTCCATCGGGCTTAAAATTGCCAGTCGCGGATGTTTGCCGTAAGCAGGTCTGTAGACTGCTTTTGACAACATGCTTCGCAGCCATCCGGCATAATGCTGGGGATTGATTTCTGGAAAGTCCTGAACTTCCCTGAGCAGTTCAGTAAGCACTGTGCAGAGTTGTCTGCCGGATTCTTTCTGCCAAAGTGCTTCATCGCCCGGTATCGCATCAGTTCTTGCAATCGCCTCACAGGCGGCAAGATGCATCGACATCAGCTGAAACAGCGAAAATCTGTTGGTTCTAAGCGCTCTAGCAAGCGGCCTTATGATATCCGATAGCGCGCCAAGAAGTGACTTGAGCGACGCATCAGTAACTTCCTGCGCCATCGCCTCAAGCGTTTCAAAGCGGCGCACCCCTCTCAGGCACACCAGCTCTAATCTTCTGGAAAGGTTTCTACACTGCGCGGTTTCGAGCCCAACGGCGCATAGCGGGTGCCTCAGCAGTGCCAGCAGCGCCACCGGCGATAAGTCAGATGCTGCAAATTCTGTCACAAGCTGCAGAAAAACACCTTCGGGCATGTCCATGACCGCCAGACCTGCGCTATCATCAATATCAATGCCGAAGCGCTTCATCTGGTTTGATACCAGCATTGCCAGCGAGCGATCCGGCGTGACAAGCGCCGCCGTTTTAGCAGGATCTTGCAGCGCCTCCCGCAGCACTACCGCAATCATCCGCGCCTCTTCCTGCTGCGTTGCTGCGGTCAGCACACGGATAGGCTTCACCGCAGCCTCATCTGGCATGGTCAATCCATGCCACGATGCCGTTTGCTCAGGCGGCGCAAAGATATGGGAAATCCAGTGTTGTCGCTTCAATTCGTCCTGTGTTTCCTTTTCTCCCAGAGGGACAAGTTCTTCTCGGGAAAGATTCATGCCGGCAAGTAGTCTGCTCAAGGCATATTGCGGATGTGTTGGTGGCAATAACCGCCATTCCTCTTCCTCCATCTGCAGATCAACAGCCGGCAGCACGACCATGCCGGTTGGCAGCCGGGCGATGACGGTAAGAAGCTCGGCTGTCGCGGGCTGGCTACCGGTGGAACCAGCAGCAATCACTGGAAATGTAGGTGGCAAGGCGCGCCAGTGTGCTGCCACCGCCCGCAGCTGTTCATGCTGCGCAGCCACCGGATCATTCCAGCCGTTTTCATGCAAAATAGCCGGCCAGTGTGTGGTAATCACCTTCAGAAAATCGAGAGTTTTCTGCCAATGCGCGGAAAGGCTATCAGGCACCAGCTTTTCAAGGTCGTTCATAGCAATGTCATGACGTGCGGCTTCATCCATCAGCTCGGCGAGATCCCCCGCCATTTCCACCGCCTGCGCGACATGCATGGTGGGCTGCGCGGCCATCACCATGCGCGTAAGCAGAAGCTGGCGGCGCATCACACTCAGGGTGACTTTTGAAGACGATTCATGCGGCAGCACCTGCCACGCGCCAAATGATTGATCCGGCAGCTCACCAAGCGGCTGAATATCGGGTAGCAGGCACGGTCGCCCCCTGCTCTGCCTTAGAAACGCTTCTTTCAGTGCGCGGCATGATCGGCGGTTGGGTAGCAAAACGAGCGTGCCTGCCAGAAGCAGCGGGTTGTTTTCGTAGCGCTTAAGCAGCTCGGCCGCCAACGTGTCCAGAAATGGCCGCGAGGATGGAATTGTGATGCAATTCGCCTTGATATTCATGATATTTTAATACATCAAACGCACACTGTAGGCGAATAGATTATGAGCACTCCTTCTCCCCAATCCCTGCCTGATATGCTACGCCGAGAACTGGCGTTCATCTGGGCTGCTCATCAAGCGGCTGGCCTGAAAGGCTACATGCGCCTTTACTCACCACCAACTCAGGTTCCTTTCCGCACCAAAGAAGCGGGCGTCGAGTTCTGGTTCTCACCTGAAGATATCGAACAGGCGATCGAGCAGATTCTTCAGTTCTACCATCAAGGACAACTGCCCAATACACCGCTTCTGCTTGATCCGATGGTTCATCAGAAAAAAACTGATGGCAGCTATGAGGCGATTGGCTCAGGCTTGGTATGGTGCAGTTCACTGTGCCTCGGTGTTGACGTGCTGAACGACGAATCAAAATCGCGCATCTGGCAGCTGGGGCTGCTGGCAAGCACATTTCACCGCGGCGACAATGACCGGGCAGGACTAAAAATCATTGGCGTATGCGATGAGATTCAGTATCCGGCTGCAGATCAACGCATTGCCGGATGTCAGCAACTATACGAGCTGGCGAACATCAACAGCGATCAATACGCTGCAAGTTACATGCTGTCTGGCATTTCCTACCTGACCAACAATGGATTATTTCAGCATCCTGACTTTGAGAGCCTGTTTCCAGCCACTGCAAGTGCAACTGCTGATCCGCGGATTCTGGCCGAGCAGTATACCGTCTCTGCCCAGAAAATTGCAGATGCCGCATTTTGCTGGAATGCATACAAGCGACATCACTCGCTTTATGAAAAATTTGGCACCAATCCTGATGATGTTGCCAGCAATATGCAGTTTTTCAGCATGGTCGCTGAAGATGTGGATCTGTTTGATGCGACCGGCCCGATGCGCAAAGATACCGATGAGATGTTTGAGTTCATCGTTCCCGGGCTTATTCCAAGAGGCAGCGTGACGCTCCTTGCAGGCACGGGCGGCTCCGGTAAAAGCAGTCTGGCACATTTACTTTGTGTCCTCGCCGCTACGGACTATGAGCCCGGACAGGAAGCCCCACGCTGGCTTGGGCAGCGAATCGCCATCGAAAAATGTCGTGGCATCTGCATTTATTTTGCCGGCGAGGATGGGCCGCCGATTATCAATGCGCGTGCTTCCATTTTTGACCCCAAAGGGCGCGCAAGGCGCCTGATGTTTCAGCGCACAGATTTTGGTGAAGGTGTAAGCTTTGCTGATCATCTTAAACGGCTTTCCAAAGTGCCGGATGTGCCTATCATGGTGATTGATCCGGCTAGAAAATACCTAACCGGCGAGGAAGATAACTCGCAGGCCGTGAGTGATTTTTTTGAAGCGATTGAAGAATTTGCCATTCGTAAAAACTGCGCGGTGGTGGTGGTTCATCATCTTCAGAAAGCAGCCAAGCCGACCAGCGCCAATGATGTGCTGGACATGATACGCGGTTCGCAGGTGTTTATTGATCGCTCGCGTGTGATTCTTGGCATGTTCCGCGATGGCCCCTACACCATCGCCGGCCTTGCTAAAAACAACATCCCCCCCAACATGGGCATGGTCACGGAAGAAAGAGTATTTGCGCGGGACTCAAAGCGTCTCCAGCTGGTATGGCTGCCCGGCCATGAGGGTATCAGGAACGCCAATCTCTCAGCTGAAGAAATTGAGAAAATTGCCGAAGCAGCGCGCGAAGAAGGACGCTAAGCGCGGTCAAGGTTGACCGGTCGGCGGTCACACGGGCCATCCTGCATGCTGACGCAGGGGCTCTTGAGGTCTTCCACTTTATTGCTACATGCCGTTGCAGTTAAGCCAACAGACACCAGCGAGAGCACTACAATCCATTTCATAGCACCGTTTCCTTTGAGAAAATTTTCGCCACTATAAGCCATTTCCACTTCATCCGCAATCATCAAGGCTGTTTTCGTCCGGTAACCATGTCTCTCATGCCCTCAACAGACTGAGAAGCTCTGGACGGCGCCGCGCCGCTGCCAGCTGCAGCTGCAACAGGCGGACGTGAACCAACGCCGGCCGTTGGCGAGCCGTTTGGCACGCTGCTGCTGCCACTGAGCCAGTCAGAAAGTGGGCCTTGAAAGTTGGAAAGATTAGTGCCGGCGCTGGCGATCTCGTTAGCAATCATCACCACCACGTTATTAAAGCGAACAGCCAGCTGCGCGATAATCAAAAAGATAAGCACGGCAACAATATCAATCGGGAAAATAGGCGAGTTGCTGTTGCCGGGTATTCCAGTAAAGCTCCACGGACCTGAATATGGCTCCCATTCTCCTGATATAGGATTTTTTACCGCAAAACGCCAGTAATGCACAGCAAACGGGGTACCGCGAACACTATCCATCCATTCTGTCCAGCATACGGGCGTTCTGAGGATGTTAAAGAGCGAGGCCTGAAGCAGCGATATGAAGAACGCAAAAAATACAAACACGAATATTGGCTGCAAGCACGCATTGACCAGCTGGTTGAGCCAACCATCAAAAAGGTGCCTTGTGCGGTCAAAAAGCAGAAATGTGATGAAAATAGGCGAAAGCGCAAGTAACAGCACTTTTAATACTAGTCCCATCAGGTAAATCCATATCGCACTCAGCATCGCTCTTAGCAACGTACCGATCGACATCGCCAGCAATAAGCCAATTGCAATTCCATAAGGGCCGGTAAAAAATGTTGCAAGCAAGGTCACAACCGTTTTGGGTGATATGGCGAGCGCCACAAGCCTGTCCAGCGATGCAAACGGAGCATCCACTGAATAAGGAAACGACGCTCCATAAAGCGCGATACCCATCACCGCATTGATAATATGATCCGTCCCATCGACAAAAAATTCGATCAGGTTATTGAGGACAAGCAGCCACCAACTTGTATTTGCGATAACAAAACCAGCCACCACGCTGAATTTGAGCATTCTTATGAAAAAATCATAGACGGTCACCTGAACCATCCCGAATGTGAAAAGCACCCCATAAATCGCGATATAAAGCGACAGCACGACCGCCACAACGTTCTGGAAACTCGAACGCCCCAGAATATTGTAGTACATAGGCTGAATGGTTGCGTCGAGTATGTTGCGAATATCCAGAACAATGCGCGATACAATGCCTTGACCGGGCGTCACCACCGCGCTGGGCAGCTGAAACTGCGGGTCATGAGTACATGTGCCTTGAGGCCTTGTTGGCGGCGGCGAGTTGGTGGGCTGCGCCATGGCATCCAGTGGAATGAAGCTCAGCAGCATGATCACTAAAAGCCCGAGCAGTAGCAATCTAGGAAGCAGCAGGCTGCTATTCGAAAAGAACGGCTTAACAGTTGAAATGGTCATGTTTATCATATCGCTCTACCTATGCTGAGCACGCCTCTTCTCATTGTATTTTCAAGACTGGTGACCGGCGCTGCAATGTTGATGGTGGCTTTGGCAATGCCCTGCGCAACACCCGGAATTAAATTCAGCATCGATTTTATCAAGGCCGAGAAAATCCACAGCGAGAGAAAACCTAAAATAAGCTGCTGCTGGATCTTCGTGCTGGAAGGGCCAAAATCAACGCCCGGCGCAACGATAAGACCCGAAGCATCAAGGGCACGCTTGGCATAGGGATTAATGAATGTCTGCACCGGTGGAGTGCCTGTGCCAATGGCATCTTTCACAACCGCGTCACCAGCCACAAAACCAGAGATTGAGCGATCCATGTTTATATTAGATCGCGTGATATCTTCAAAGTCCTGGGCAAGATTTGGGTCCGATGGTAGCAGCCATGAAAATTTCGGCTGGTTAAACTTCCAATACGCATCAAACTGCCCGCCCCCGTTTGGATTGAGTTCGCCAAGCACATCAAAGATGCGGTCAATCAACAGATCAAAAATACCTATAAACAAGCCAAAGAAAGCAAATGTCAGCACCGGTAAAATAATTGATAAAATCAATATCCTGAGCCAGGCTGAAAAATAATTCTCACGGGTGTAAAAAAGCGCCATGGGAATAATAAGCGGCGAGATGATGATCATAAACGCCATCAGTAACACAGATGTCAGATAGATGAACAATAGCCGGATAATCAGAAACAGAATATCCAGAAATGCCATCACGCCGGTTAAAAACACCAGCGCGCCAATGGTGGAAGAAAACAGTGCGGCGCCAGCAAGGCCCATGAGGCCGCTGGCCAGAACAATATTCTGACCAAAACCAAATAGCCGACCTGCAAAACTATCGATGAGACCCCAAGGCGAACATATTTCATACATACTAGAAGACGTCATGGTGTAAAAGATAGATTGCTCTTCGGGTCTGCGCCAGATGCCGGGCATCTGCATCTGCTGTGAAAACTCTTCAAATGCTGATGGATCCATCGAGGGCATGGTTGCCATGCATATCAGCTCATCTGTGACGGAGAAAAGCGAGAGCGCAAAACCACCAAGATTATAGGCAAAAAGCCACACCAGCCCCAGCCTGATCATAAAACCGATGGCGCGGCGTTTAAGATCCTGTTCGCCGCTGTGAATGCGTATACCGAACACCATGATAGCAAACACCGTCATGACCGCCAGTAGCGGCTTCATGTATTCAGAGATTCCGGGAAGCAATCCTTCATCCGTGTTGTTGGGGTTAACCACAACCCGGATAATGGTTCCCTGAATGCAGCTTACTAATTTTGACGTGAGAAAGCCCGACGCCGCTGGGTTGACGATGCTATTGCATAGATCCAGCGGATAAGTCGGCGGCGCGTTGTCAGGCACTTCTCTGTAAGTATCGGTTTGAGCTTGGGCTTGACTGCCTGAAAATGGCAGCACCA
>CANHDY010000061.1 GCA_947459535.1 Rickettsiales bacterium
GAAACTCAATGGCTTTTAAATGATAAATTACGTTATCAGTTAGAAGAGTATTTTTTCCTTTGACGTCTATCCTGATCATTTGATCTGTGGCGTGAATCACCAAATCTGATTTTTTGTAGT
Source organism: Rickettsiales bacterium (assembly GCA_947459535.1). GTDB lineage: Bacteria > Pseudomonadota > Alphaproteobacteria > Rickettsiales > SXRF01 > JAJTHB01. The sequence continues at coordinate 121 of CANHDY010000061.1, forward strand.
GGAATGTCAGTTTTGGCAAAGCGCTAACTTCGGTATGTGCAATTACAACTGGCGACTGCCTGACGCCTCCCTCACAAAGGGCATAATCCTTTGAAAGCTGAGCCCAGATATCCTGGCCATTTTCCATGCCATCATAACTCCAGTGTGCAGATGCGAATACTGGAGCAGACACAAAGATCAGCAGCAATAAAATAGAACAGGCAGTTTTTTTCATGAGCGCGCTACGTTATTTTTTTCTTAGTGACAGCTATCACGGTTGTATTAAAATAAAATTAATATCGCAAAGGTAGAGTTTAGGCTTCTTCCTGCTCTTGTTTGACACGCTCACCCCACTCTTCCACCAGCTTTTTCTGGAAGCGTAGCAGACGACCTATCTGATACTCGCAATAAAGAATCACCAGAAACCTTCCGATGTAATTACATAGAAAAATCAGACTCCAACCTGCCGCTGCCCCGCTGTAAACGACGAGCCAGACAATTGGATCACTCATTAAAGCAATGACATCATAAGGCTGCATGCGCACTGCAGCGGAGAGCATCGGCAGGACATTAGGCATCAGCGCGCATAGGTTGCATAAAAGCACAACACGGAAAGCTGATTTGAATTCATCGCGGTCGATAAAATAAGCGACAATCGAGGGTAGGATTGCAATCAGAATAAAGATAAAACCAAATTTGATGACTACAATTCCGACCAGTGATGATACGGCAAGTCCTGACATCAAAAGTGTGCTGGGTGCCTGATTTTTCTTACTCATATCATTCTACCCAGAGATGAATAAAAATGACGGCAAAGCCAAGGTAGGCAAGCGACTTGGCAATCATATAACCAACGCTCTGGCTATAACTTTCTATGACATCATCCCTTTTTAAGTAGCTGATGCGCTGAGTATTATCTTTGTAGGTTTGTATCGCTCTTACAAAACCTGACATATCCGCCACCGCATAATTACTGTGGATGATAATTTCGGCAATATTCTGGGTATAGCCTGTTTTAGCGCATTGCAGGGCGACGGTTTTTACCTGCGCCCGAAGCGTTTTACTGCGGATGATATCGAGAACGGGGAGCACTCTGAATACCAGCCAATGCGCCAGACCTGGGCATTGCAGGTTAGTGCAGCGGGATTGCGCCAGCGAAATAATATGCAGCGCCATGCTATTTTTATCGGTGGCAAGGCTTGGATGTGGGATCAGCTGATGAAGTTTGACTTCATGCATAATCGAAACTCGTGAAGCAATGAATGCTGCAATATGGAGATCAATCGCTTCCTGATTTCGGTATTGGCTGGCCGATATATTATCCAGATGTGTGAGTAGACCGGATAGGGTAGTGATATGTTTTTTTTCACATAGCGGGCTGCGACAGGCCAGATTCGGGTTCAGCTCATAGAGCATTCGCTCGTGACCAAAAGCAAATCCAGTGTTTCGTGCAAAAAGCCGGAGATGATCGAGTTTAAGCAGCGATTGCTTGATTGTATCGGGCGGAACATAATCAGCCGTTGGGCGCGTATCATTCCAGTGCACATGCATGGTGAGCTCAATGAATTTAGAGAGCAACCGTAGTTCTTCTGTGGCGTGCTGATGCATGAGTTCGTTGCAAAGGGAATCAATCCCGTCTGGGAAGAACGCCAGCGTGCCGATGCGAATGGGTCCATCTGGGTCAAACAGCAGAATCAGCTTCATGATCTGTTCGTTGACGTGGATTTGATTTTTGACACTCGCGTCGGAGACAATTTTTTTGATACGTTTAAGCGTTTCCGACAGCTCTTTGTTGCGCAGGTTGAGAATGACCCATTGTATCAGCTGGTCCGTTCGCATCAGATCAATCGCCTGACTCCAATTAAGAAACATCAGATGTGCCAGCTCGCTGCGGGTGTGTGCAATGGTGCCGGCAAATTCAAACGGACGTGCTGATTCCATTGGCGCGGAAGGGGGCATGATATTCGAACCCTTTCCTTCAAGCCACTGCTTCAGGTTGCGGTAGCTCCAGCGTTCGTTGATGTTGCCACTGAGCAGGCCGCGCAGCAGATTGGTGAACATCTCTGGCGGTTCCTTGCCGCGCATCAGTGCAGCGTAGGCGCCATCTTTGAGGATTTTTTTCTGAAGTAGTTCGCTGGTATAAACGGCAAAATGTCCAGCGCCGTAAAGCATGTAGATGGTGAGGATGGCCATCGCATAATAGTCATGTTCCACGCGGCCATCGCCTTTCGCGGCTGGATGCGCCTGCATACGGTAGAGTGGCTCAAAATAAAAGGGCTGGCTAAGCCCGCTAGGTTCAGAAAGGCACTCGCCAAGTATCGGGTATTCGCCGTAATAGATGTTATCGGGTCTCACCGAGCCATGCGTTACCCCCATCTCGGCAAGCTGGCCGATGACGGTGATCAGTGGCGAGAGAACATTGCGGCTGATAAATGATTCGCTGATACGGCCATTCACGCCCGCCATCAGCTCAGAAAGCTTCTGTCCTGGCGGTCTTGTGTAGATGAGCGCATACTGCTCGATTTCTGTTGCTGGATTAATGAAAACACCAGCTGCTTTCAGCGTAACAAAATGTTTGTGTTCAAAACCGATGAGTTTTTTTATCGCACTGTGACGCTGGTAGGTGCCGGGCTTGCAGATGAGCGCATAAAGCCCACCATCATTTTCTGATGAATCGCTGGCCGCGTAGGCGATGGCGGTTTTGGTGTCAAAGCCGGGCAGGGGTTGGTTGAGATCAATCTGGTAGCGGCTGTCGAGTGCTTCTGGCGTGGTTGGACGCGCCGGTTTGTAGCCCGCTAGAAATTCGTTAATCAGGCCACTCAGCTTGCTGTCCTGCATGCCTTTCACGTCGGACGTAGCGGCAGCATTCTCAAAATCTGGTGTGGTTTGTTCGTTGGTGGCCATGGCTGCGATACCTGATGTTATCGCAGACTACTCCACACCCCTTAATGAATAGTGAAAGCGCGACTAATCAGCAAAAGGATCCCGGACCATAATGGTATCCTCGCGGCGGGGGCTGGTTGAAAGCAGCGCTACCTGACACTCTATCAGCTCCTCAATCCGGCGAATATACTTGATGGCTTGCGCTGGCAGTTCTGCCCAGCTTTTTTTGCCCTGCGTGCTTTCGCTCCAGCCGGGCATGGACTCATAGATCGGTTCAACACCGGCCTGAATTTTCTGCAGCGCCGGAAGGTAATCATAATGCTTGCCTTCGTAGCGATAGCCAACGCAGATTTTTACTTCTTCAAAGCCATCGAGCACATCAAGCTTGGTGAGCGCAATGCCGGTGATGCCGCAGATTTTGATTGCCTGACGAACCAGCACAGCATCAAACCAGCCACAGCGCCGTGCGCGGCCGGTGACAGTGCCGAACTCATGCCCGATACGGCCGATATTCGCGCCGATATCGTCGTGCAGTTCGGTGGGGAAGGGGCCGCTGCCGACACGTGTGGTGTATGCTTTGGTGATGCCGAGTACATAGCCAATCGAATTCAGCCCCATGCCGGAACCGATGGTGGCGGTGCCAGCCAGCGTGTTGGATGAGGTGACAAACGGATAGGTGCCGTGGTCAACATCCAGCATGGCGCCTTGTGCGCCTTCAAACAAGATGCGCTTACCTTGTGTTTTCAGCTCATGCAGCAGCCGCCACACGGGCGTTGCATAGGAAAGAATGGCAGGAGCAATTTCCAGAAGCGGATGCAGGATTTCTTCCACACTCACGCGTGGCGCTTTCGCCGCGTCAAGCAGCGCATTATGGTAGATAATGATTGTTTCCAGCTTTTCCCTGAGCACCGCTTCATCGGCAAGGTCGCACACACGAATGGCGCGGCGCGCCACCTTGTCTTCATAGGCGGGGCCAATGCCGCGACCGGTGGTGCCGATTTTACCTTTGCCGCGAATCGCTTCAGCGGTTAGATCGACTTTCTGATGAACTGGAAGAATCAGCGGTGCATTTTCAGCGATTTTCAGATTATCCGGTGTGATGGCAACACCCAGCTGGCCAACAGCGCGAATCTCGGAAAGCAGTGCAAATGGATCAATCACCACACCATTGCCAATGACTGACAGCTTGCCCGGGCGCACAATACCAGAAGGCAGCAGCGAGAGTTTGTAGGTTTTGCCGTCGATGACCAGCGTATGACCGGCATTATGGCCACCCTGAAAGCGCACCACCACATCGGCGCGCTCGGAGAGCCAGTCTACCACTTTGCCTTTGCCCTCATCTCCCCATTGTGAGCCGATGACCGCTACATTTGTCATGATTTATATTCCTGTTAATGGTTGAAGTTTTCCCTGTGCAAACACCGCTTCACAGCCCAGATGCTTTGCCTGATGCAGTAGGTCGCCGTGGCCGGAAAGTGCGCGCAGCGTAAGATAGCCATCGCGGTGAAGCTGCTGAATTTCCTCAGGCGTTGCTGTCTGCGCCACCAGAATTTTTCTGGCTTCTGCTAGCGGGGGCAAAGAGGATTGCACGGTATCGACATAAAGTGTAAAGCCGGTAGCGCTTTCGCTGCCGCTGGCATGTTCAATGGTGTAGCGTCCGCCGCGGCCAATTTCCAGCGAGCTGCCCGGCAGGAAAAAAGAAAAGCACGGGCCACTATGATAGTTCATGGCGGAAGCTTCGGTGATATCCAGTGTCACCTGCCAGCTGGCGGGTGCCTGTGCCAGCACACTGCTTGCCACGCTGACAAGTTCATCCATGCTGGCTTTAAGCGCTTCGGGAATAGCCATGGTCTGAAGCTTGGTGAGTGCCGCTTTGGCGCTGTGAGGCAACTGCATCATGGCGAGCAATAGTTCTTTATGGGTAAAGCTATAGCCACGCACCGCCGAGAGATCTTTCTGCTGGATGGCTAGCAGCAGCGACTGCTTTGCAGTTTCACTCAGGCTGCTTTCAGCGATGAGTGTGGATACCAGCGTCGGCAGGCTGATATCAATGCATAGCGCATCAATGCCAATCTGTTTCAGTGCTTGCGCCGCCACCATGATCACTTCTGCGTCCGCATCGGGATGCGGTATGCCAACCAGCTCGATACCGACCTGCCGAAACTGGCGTTCGCTTTTAATTCCCTGTGCTTTCATGCGCAGAATCATGCCGTCATAACATAGGCGCAAAGGGCGCGGGGCGTCGGCAAGCCGGCCGCCCGCGATGCGAGCAATCTGGAGCGTGATATCCGGGCGAATTCCCATCACTTTCAGCGCGGCGGGATCCATTACGCGGAAAATCTGCTCAGAAAGGCCAGCGCCGCGGCCAGAAAGTAAATTGTCGCTGAACTCAAGCAGTGGCGGCGATACCTGCTCGTAGCCATAGCGGTGAAATATCTCCAGCAGCTTGTAGGAAAGAACGGATTCCTGCCGCGCATAGGGAGGAAGCAGATCGTAACAACCGTTCGGTAGCAGGGACTGGCTCATGGAAATGGTGTAGTTTATTCGCGCGTGAAGTCAATTAAACATTTGTTTGTTCGTATTTTTTCCATGCTTTGATGCTGAGTGGAATCGTTGCCAGATAGGCTGTGCCGATAAGAATCAGGCACCACCAAGGTTCAATAATAAACAGCGCCAACAGCAGGCTTCCGGCAATCATAAAAGGGGGGATAAGTTCGTGCCGGATGCGGATTTTTTTGCCTGAAAAGGTGGGAATGCGGCTGGCCATCAGTGTGCCGACGACGACGAGATGCAGCACCAGAAACCAGTCCGGAAGGGTGGTTTGCAGCTGCAGACTGGCAATCAGCGGCAGCAGGCAGAGAATGCCACCCGCTGGGGATGGCACGCCGATAAAAAATTGTTTTTTCCACTCGGCTTCTTTTTCTTCAAACAGGCCGGTGTTAAAGCGGGCGAGCCTGAGTGCGGTGCACACAGAAAAAAACAACACGGCTGCCCAGCCGATGCCCTGCATATCGTGTAGCGCCCAGAGATAAACAACAAGGGCCGGCGCGACACCAAAACAGAGAAAATCCGAGAGCGAATCCAGCTGAGCGCCGAAATGGCTGGTGGCGCCGAGCATTCGAGCGACACGGCCATCCATGCCATCGATGATGGCGGCGGCGAGGATGAATCCCACCGCCATTTCCCAGCGTTCAGTCATAGCAAAGCGGATGGAGGAAAGACCGCAGCACATGCCGGCAATGGTGATCATGTTGGGCAGTAGGCGTGACAAAGGCTGCTCACCACGCAAGCGGCGACGGATGCGGTCATCTCGGCGTCGAAAATGCATCAGTGGCGTGTCCCTACACGCTCGCCTTCATGGCTTTTGAGGTCGGCAATCACGGTCTCGCCGCCAACGGCGCGCTGGCCAACAATCACCAGCGGCGTAGCCTCCGGCGGCAGGTAGATATCAACACGGCTGCCAAAGCGTATGATGCCGAATTTTTCACCCGTTTTTACCGACTGACCTTCCTTCAGGTCGCAAAGAATGCGGCGCGCCACCAGCCCGGCAATCTGTACAACACCGATAGTCTGGTCGTCCGGCATGGTGATTTTGATCGACTGACGCTCATTTTCTTCGCTGGCTTTATCCAGTGCAGCGTTGAAGAACGCACCTTCATGATAGTGCAGCTTGCTGATGGAACCTTCAATGGGAATGCGGTTCACATGCACATCAAACACATTGAGAAAGATGCTTACACGTGTGCGTTCGCCTGCGCCAAGATCCAGCTCTGCAGGCGGCGTGCATTTCACAATTTTCTGCACCACACCATCGGCGGGGCTGACAATCAGCCCCTCGCGCATGGGGGTCACACGCTTCGGGTCGCGGAAGAAATACACGCACCATGCGGTGAGAATCAGGCCGATATACCCAAAAAAAGAATCAATAAAGCTCAGTAGCAGCGAGATAATCGCAAAAATAGCGATAAACATCCAGCCTGCGGGGTGAATAGGAACCATCACACTTTTGATGGTTTCGAGTAGATGATTGTCCTGATTGCTCATGATTGCCTGCCTTTTCTATGCGGCGGCTTATACACCAGATGCGGCACTTTCGGAAGGTTTTTTTCCCAGATGGCTGCAAACCGTTTCCGCAAAGAGCAGTGCCTCAGACGGGCTGCGGCCGAGCAGCCGCGCAAGCAGCGTGGGTTTAGCGATACCAGTCTTAAGGGTGTGCAGCATCGCGGTTTTGATAGCGGCTGCTGCTTGCTGTTGCTGACTGTGCTCCAGCAGCATGGTTGCCGCCAGAAGTGCTGAAGCTGGCGTTTCGTCCACCGCTTCAAACATCGCAAAGTTATCGTTCACATATGAGACAGCACGAATGACCGTATCATCGTCCACACTCAGGCCATATTCATCATGGTGCTCGTCACCAAGACCAAAATGATCACGAATCACTCGCGCCACGGGAACATAACCCTCTTTTTGCGGCAGGTTTGAACCACCGATCAGTAGCCTGCGTGTGCGCTCCAATGAGTCAAACGACGAGGGAAGAATACCTTTACCATAGTTCATGCCATAAATACGGCTGCCGATTTCAATCGTTTCGATGGAAAATGCTGCACCGGCTTCGCGTAGAACCATGAGGGCGGCATCAATGTAAGCAGGAAAATCCTCATCGCCGTAGGCAATGGTGAGCGGCGTGTTCATGCCACTAGCGATTTTATTTTTGCCATTGCCGCATCGATGCTGGCGGTATTAGGCCCGCCGCCTTGCGCCATGTCGGGTTTGCCGCCGCCGCCTTTGCCGCCGAGCTCAGCCACCGCCGCCTGCACCAGCGTGACAGCGCTGATTTTATCAGTGTGTGGTTTATTTACGCCAACCACCACCGACGCCTTGCCATCCATAGCTGTTGCAACAACTACAATATCGGCCTGCTTTAAGTAATTATTCGCTACATCGCGCAGCTCTTTGGGATCCAGCCCATCAAACGCTTTGCCAATGAATTGGTACGCGCCGATGGTTTCTGGCTTGGCCGCGGCATCGCTACCCAGCGCCAGCTGTTTCTTGCTATCGGCCAGCAGCTTGCCGAGTTTGCGGTTTTCTTCCTGAAGCGTTGTCAGGTGCTGCTCAAGCTTGCCACACTCGCTGCTCGCAAGTGCCGTCAGGGATGAGAGGAGAGCAGTTTCAACCGATTTTCTGTCTGCGATGATGGCGGGAAGTGGTTTTTCAGATGCCTGCTTGCCAAGCTTTTGCTGTGTTTCGGCCAGCTCGCCATGAAGACGCAGATGATCGCTCATGAGTACATGGGCTTTCTCCGCAAGGCTCTCCAGGCGCTCCAGCCAGAAACGGCGAACATTCTCGCCGGTGGTGGCTTCAATGCGGCGGATGCCAGCGGCTACCGAACCTTCGGAAGTGATCTTAAATAGCTGGATATCCGCAGTATCGCGCACATGAGTGCCGCCGCAAAGCTCCACGGAGTAAGCGCTGCCATCAGCTTGTTTACCGATGCTGAGCACGCGGACTTTATCGCCATATTTCTCGCCAAACAGCGCCATGGCGCCGGCTTCGATCGCGGCCTCGGGCGCCATTTCGCGGCAATCCACCGCGCCGCCGCGCGCAACCACTTCATTTACAGCGGTTTCTATGAATGCCAGTTCCTCAGCGCCCACAGCCTTAGGGTGGCTGATATCAAAGCGCAGCCGGTCGTCGGCCACGAGCGAACCTTTCTGCGTTACATGCGCTCCCAGCTTATCACGCAGGGCTTTGTGCAGCAGGTGCGTCACCGAATGGTTGGAGCGGATACGGCTGCGGCGTGCCGTATCAATGGCGGCATGAACTTTATCGCCAACCGCAAGGGCGCCGTGCAGCTTCGCCTGATGCACAATAAAATCTTCCAGCGGCTTTTGTGTGTCGGTGATGGTGGCGGTTTTGCCAAAGTGACCCGTGTCGCCAATCTGGCCGCCTGATTCACCATAAAATGGTGTTTGATTCAGCACCACAGATACTTCATCGCCAGCCTGCGCATTTGCGACGGCTTCGCCATTTTTCACCAGTGCAACCACAGTGGCCTCTGCTTCGTCCTGCTCATAGCCAAGAAAGCGTGTGGCACCAATTTTTTCTTTCAACTCAAACCAGATGCGGCTGGTGGCAACATCGCCGGAACCTTTATGAGCGGCGCGAGCCATCTCACGCTGGCCTTCCATGGCTTTTTCAAAGCCATCCGTATCCACACCAATACCCTGAGACTTCAGGATATCCTGCGTGAGATCGAGAGGAAAGCCATAGGTGTCATAGAGTTTGAAGGCGGCAGCGCCGGGCAGGTTGTCGCCTTTTTTGAGCTGAGAGGATTCTTCTTCCAGCAGCTTCAGGCCTCTGCCAAGCGTTTCCTTGAAGCGCTCTTCTTCCTGTTTCAGATTTTCAGTAATCACGGCCTCGGCGCGGCCAAGCTCGGGATATTGCGCGCCCATTTCTCTCACCAGCACTGGCACCAGCTGATACATCAGCGGGTCTTTGCAGCCCAGCTGATGCGCATAGCGCATGGCGCGGCGCATGATACGGCGCAGCACATAGCCACGCCCCTCGTTGGATGGCATCACGCCGTCGGCCATTAAGAAACAGCTGGAACGAAGATGATCCGCAATCACTTTATAAGCGGCTGGCTCGCCGCCGCTGCCTGCTTTGCCAGCAATATCGGCAATGAGGTGTTTGAACAGATCAGTATCATAATTATCATGCACACCCTGCATCACGGCGGTGATGCGCTCGAGGCCCATACCGGTGTCGATGGAGGGTTTGGGCAGGTTGATGCGTTTGCCGCCTTCCAGCTGCTCATATTGCATGAAGACAAGGTTCCAGATTTCGACAAAGCGATCGCCGTCCTGATCCGGGGAGCCGGGAGGGCCGCCGGCAATATGATCGCCGTGGTCATAAAAAATTTCAGAGCAGGGGCCGCACGGGCCGGTATCGCCCATCGACCAGAAATTGTCGCTGCTTGCGATGCGGATGATTTTATGGTCGGCAAAGCCGGTGAGCTTCTTCCAGATATTCCATGCGGCGTCATCATCATGATAAACCGTGACGCATAGTTTCTCAGGATTCAGGCCATAATCTTTCGTGAGCAGGTTCCACGCGAGCACGATGGCGTCTTCTTTGAAATAATCGCCAAAAGAAAAATTGCCGAGCATTTCAAAGAAGGTGTGATGGCGGGCGGTATAGCCAACGTTATCAAGGTCGTTATGCTTGCCGCCGGCACGCACGCATTTCTGGCTGGTGGCAGCTCGCGTAAAAGGCAGTTTCTCGATGCCGGTAAAGACGTTCTTGAACTGCACCATCCCCGCCGCCGTGAACATGAGCGTGGGATCGTTGTGCGGAACAAGCGAAGAAGACGGGCGGACTTCGTGCCCATTTTTACCAAAAAAATCAAGGAATGTCGTACGGACTTGGCTGAGGCTGGTCATAGGGCGCGCAGCTTACAAAAAAACATCCGGCGCTGCAAGGCCGGATGTTTTCTGCTTTTTATAAAATTTATGCCGCGTCTTCCGCTTCCATTTCAGAAGGCGCACCTTTGAGTGCATCGGACAGTTTGCCACCATTATCGCGAATTTTCTTTTCGATTTCGGCCGCGATTTTTGGGTTGTCCTTCAGGAATTGGCGGGCATTTTCTTTGCCCTGGCCGATGCGCTGGCTGTCATAAGAGAACCACGAGCCGGATTTTTCGATGATGTTTGCTTTCACGCCCAGATCAATGATCTCGCCCATTTTAGAGATGCCTTCGCCATACATGATGTCAAATTCCACCTGACGGAATGGAGGAGCAACCTTGTTTTTGACGACTTTCACACGTGTCTGGTTGCCAATCACTTCTTCTTTTTCCTTGATCGCGCCGATGCGGCGGATATCCATGCGTACCGAAGCATAGAATTTCAGCGCATTGCCGCCGGTGGTGGTTTCGGGGTTGCCGAACATGACACCGATTTTCATGCGGATCTGGTTGATGAAGATGATGGTGCAGTTCGTGCGGCTGATCGAGCCGGTGAGTTTACGCAGTGCCTGGCTCATCAGGCGAGCCTGCAGACCCATATGGGAATCGCCCATTTCTCCGTCCAGCTCGGCCTTGGGCACGAGTGCGGCCACAGAATCGACCACAATCACATCAATGGCGCCGCTACGCACCAGCGTGTCGGCGATTTCAAGCGCCTGCTCGCCGGTATCCGGCTGGGAGATGAGGAGGTTGTCGATATTCACGCCCAGCTTTTTGGCATAGACAGGGTCAAGCGCGTGCTCAGCATCGATAAAGGCGCAGGTGCCGCCTTTTTTCTGCGCTTCAGCAACGATATGCAGGGTGAGGGTGGTTTTGCCGGAGCTTTCCGGGCCATAAATTTCGATGATGCGGCCTTTAGGGATGCCGCCGATGCCCAGTGCGACATCAAGACCCAGCGAGCCGGTTGAAATGGCCTCGATGGATTCGGCGTTCTGCGTGTCGCCGAGTTTCATGATCGAGCCTTTGCCGAAGGTCTTTTCAATTTGGCTGAGAGCGGTTTCCAGTGCTTTATTCTTATCCATAATCATCCCCTGTAAATTGAATCGTTAACATACAGAGTTTATGGAGGTGTGCAAGGCTAAATCACCTGCTTTGGCGGTGTGTGGATGATCACGCGGGTGAGTACATATAGCAGAAGTCCATTAAGACAGTGCCAGAGAAAATGTGTGCCAACCCATAGAATGGGACACAGCATCATATCAATCGAGCGGAAGGTGAGTGAGACAGCAAAGATACCAAATGCTAGAAAAAACTGCGCAGCAAGCGGGTGCGATTTATATTTCAGGAGGCTGCCGATGATGATGATTGCAGCAAGGCTAGGAAAATAGGTGATGGAGCCATTAAAGCTGAATTCACGTGGCACGGATTCCGCCAGCTGAGCCACGGCAAAAAAACCAGCGAGGCAAAAGGCTGTTTGCCATTTTTTAAGCCCAACCAGCCGGCGCAGCGCCACCCAGAGATAGAAAAAAATAAATATGGTTATCGGAATGACATCCGCAAGTAGTGCCCAGCGCGTGGCAACGGTGTGAAAAAGAAAGCTGCCAATGCCGACAGTGCAGACGATGACAATCAGGCAGGCGGCCTGCCAGTCATTACGGGCGGTGGCGCGGTAGAGTCGGATGAGAAATAGCGCGCCGATGATGAAGGCAAAATTAGTAATCGCGTTGACTGGCTCGCTCCAGAAGCTGGCGTCCGTGCGTTCGCAGTAAATGTCGATGTGTTCTTGAAAATTCACGCAACCTAGCCATTATTCTGCAATTCTGAACGAACGCACTGGCCTTCTCTTGATATCTCTTGGTTTTATCGATCTCAAGGTGGGGGGCACAGGTGCTTCGGGAAAATAGCCTTCGAAGTCTGCCCGTGCAAGCCGATAATGATAAAGCGCTGAGTCCATTTCTTTCTGGCAGTTATTCGATTTTATAATGTCCTGATCTCGTGGCAACACCCAGAAAGGGATGGGATCTTCATAGTAATTGGCTAGATATTTTTTAATTGAATCTGTGTATTCCTGAAAATCTGGATATCCCGATTTTAAATCACATGAACGTGATGTTGTGTAGACATCTGCGATCGTTTTGAAAAAACGATCTGCTACGATGTCATGGCTTAGGTTGCGGCTGCCTGCAAAGGAAGGCGCGGCTAGAAAAACACAAAGCAAGTTTATGTGTAATATGATTCGCATGGTAACCCA
>CANHDY010000062.1 GCA_947459535.1 Rickettsiales bacterium
ACCGGCTTCGCGCCATTTCGCTCCAGCCCGAAACTAGAAGGCGGCAGGATGTATGCGATCACGCTCGATAGCCAGCTTTTTGCCCTGGATGCCGCCAGCGGCGAACCGCTATGGACGCATCGCGGTATGGATGAAACGGCAGCGATTCTGAGTTCTGTTTCGCCGACCGTAGCCGGCGGCACGATTTTAGTTCCTTACGAATCCGGCGAGGTTTATGCGCTGGCGACAACCGATGGTCGCGAGCTGTGGAATGCATCGCTGGCGCTTTCCAGCCGCACGCGCGCAACCAATATCTTTGCAGGCATTGGCGGCGAGCCGGTGGTGGATGGCGAGGTGGCGTTTGCCGTTTCCAGCGGCGGCCTGCTTGCTGCGTATGGTATTCCGCTTGGCCAGCGTTTGTGGGACAGGCCGATTTCTTCAATGAACACGCCGTGGCTCGCGGGGGATTATCTGTATGTGCTGGCAAGCGACAATACGCTCTTGGCGCTGGTGAAATATGATGGGCGCGTGCGCTGGCGGGCGAAACTGCCCAGCTTCGAAGATGAAGAAAAAAAACGCCGCCCGATTTTCTGGCGCGGCCCGGTGATGGCGGATGGTAAACTTTATGTCGCTGGCTCACGCGGGCAGATGAAGGTGGTGAATGCGGCCGATGGATCGATTGCCGGGGATATCGAACTTCCTGATGAAGTGCTGACCAGCCCGGTTGTGGCTGGCGGCGCGATGTTTTTTGTCACGCAGGATGCTGCGCTGGTCGCGCTTAAATAGCCATGACATTCACCCTTGCTATTATCGGAAGGCCGAATGTCGGGAAATCGACGCTCTTTAACCGCTTGACCGGAAGGCGTGCGGCGATTGTTGATGATATGCCGGGCGTGACGCGCGATGTACGGCGCGGGAAGGCTAACCTTGGCGGCCTTGATTTTGATGTGCTGGATACCGCGGGGCTCGATGAAGCTAAAGAAGGCACGCTCGCCAGCCGCATGACTGAGCTTTCGAAGCAAGCGGTGGCGCAATGTGATGTGGTGTTGATGCTGATGGATGGCCGCGCCGGGATCACCCCCAGCGACGAGCATTTCGCCCGCTGGATCAGGAGACAGAAAAAACCGGTGATTCTTGCTGTGAACAAAGCCGAAGGCAGGGCAGGGGATCATGCCATTGCCGAGGCGCATCGGCTTGGGCTTGGCGAGCCGGTGGCCATTTCCGCCGAACATGGCGAGGGCATGGGGGAGCTGTTTGACAGGTTGTCATCCTGCGAGGCGCTTCGCGCCTGCGCAGGATCTCATGCGGTGGAAGATCCTGTGCTCGCCGCTGAAGCGGCGCCACAGGATGACAAAGCCCCCCTCCAAATCGCCATCGTTGGTCGGCCGAATGCCGGTAAATCGACACTGTTTAACCAGATTCTTGGCGAAGAGCGCACGCTGACCGGCCCCGAAGCTGGTATCACCCGCGATGCGATCATGGTGGATTTTACCTTTGAAGGGCAGCATCTGAAGCTGGTGGATACGGCCGGCATGAGGAAAAAAGCCAATGTGCAGGGCAAGGTGGAAAAGCTCGCGGTGGCCGACAGCATCGATACCCTGCAATTTGCCCATGTGGTGATTCTGCTGCTGGATGCCACGCAGCCGCTCGAAAAACAGGATAACACCATTGCCGCGCTCGTGGAGCAGGAAGGCCGAGCGCTGGTGATTGCGGTGAATAAATGGGATCTGATTGATGATAAAATGGCCTATGTCAAAGCCATCCATCAGCGTCTGGAGAAAGTGCTGCCGCAGGTGAAGGGGGTGCCGGTGGTGCCGGTTTCCGGGCTGACTGGGCATAATGTCGATAAGCTGCTGCGCGCGTGCCTCAAAATGTATGCGCTGTGGAACACCGAGATTTCAACTGGTCAGCTGAATCGTTGGCTAGAGGCCGCGGTCGAGATCAACACGCCGCCGCTGATTGCTGGCCGGCGCATCAAAATCCGCTACATGACGCAGAAAACCGCGCGCCCGCCGACCTTCATTTTATTTTCTAACATGGGCGAATCCGAAATTCCTGAAAGCTACCAGCGCTATCTGGTGAACTCGATGCGCGAGGCGTTTGACCTGCCCGGCGTGCCGATTCGCCTGAGAGTGAAAAAGAATAAGAACCCGTATGCGGAGGGGTAGTTAAGGTTAGCCGCGTTCCGGGCTGCCTTCCTGCTTAGAGGCTTCTTCGCGACGGCGGCGGCGTTCGGCTACATACATCACTGCCCCCGCTCCGGGTAAAGCCGCTAGACCCAAAGCTGTCCCGACAGCTCCGCCTTTATTGGCAGAATCCTGAATTTCTGCATCTATTTTGCTCTTTTCTGCAAGGCGGCGGCTGGTTTCGTCGTTTTTTTCCAATTCGTATTGCCGGATGATTTCTGCCGGCGTCCAATTTTCAGATTCCGGATCTTGTGTGATTTTTCTGCTAGCGATATCTTCTGGCGAAGTCCGAGTGGCCATTGTGGAGTTAGCACGGTCATCATCGCGAGTGGCGATTGCGGCGCCAATGCCTTGTCCCATAATACCAGCCATTGTTGCACCAGCAGCGGCAGTCGTAACAATGGCAGCCATTTCTGATCGAGTTAGTTTTTTTGTGTCTTTTCCCATAATCGCCCTCTCTCTAAATTATTCCCAAATCTTAACAAATGGGGGGGGGTACGCAAGGTCGGTTTTGTGAAGTTTTGGTGACGGTTCATAAATTCCTTCTCCCTCTGGGAGAAGGGCGGGATGAGGACAAATCCCAGATCATAAAGAGAGTCTTTACCCCTTCACAAAATATTCCCCCTCACCCTATCCCTCTCCCCGCTGGGGAGAGGGAATAAGTGAAGGAATAAGAACCCGTATGCGGAGGGGGAGTAGGGCTATTTGCCTGCGCCGCGACCGCTTCCCAGAGCACTCAGAATCTTTCCAGTGAATTCCTGTGCTAAATTATATGCCGCTGTATCGGGATTAATATCTTCGCTAGTAAGCACCTTATAGTGCTCTCTAAGATCACCAACACCGTGCCGATTAGCAAATGCTAACCCTCCATAGGCAAGTTTAACTATGCGCTCCTTTTCAGCTAGGACGACTTCGTCAAGCTGCTTAATCATAGAAACGTCATTCTCAGCCAGAGGCGATGTTTCACTTTGCGCCAGGCGCCTTTCCAGCTCGATTTGTGCTGGTCCCTTCAAATTTGGATCATCGAGCAGTTTGGCCGCTTTCTTGATCGCAGCAGTGTATCCTTCGTGTTTGTAGGTCATTATCCACACCCTTCTTAAAAAGTACTAAATCTTAACACATGGGGGGGGGTAAACAAGACGGGTTTTGTGAAGTTTTCGTGACGGCGCTCCGTCATCGCCCGAATCGCTCTTGCGATTCTAAGGCGATCCAGCGGTGTAAGCATCTGGATGGCATTAGAATTTCTGCGAAATCCAGGCCATGATGCGAACATATATTGCCATTGACAAATGCCATTTACCATTTTAAAATGGCATTTACATGACGTGCTGAATATATTATTTTTTGTCATTCTGAACGAAGGGAAGGATCTAAAAAAAGATCCCTCGCTTGGCTCGGGATGACAAGGCGGGGTTTATGCAACATATTGTGAATATTGATAAATCAGGGCGAATCGTCATCCCCAAAGAGATGCGTGAAGAGCTTGGCCTCACGCCCGACCAGCCCCTTTCCATTGAGCAAACACAAGGCGGCCTGGTGCTAAAGCCGCAAACCGGCGGACGGATGATTGAGCGCGACGGTATCTGGAGCTACCAGCCGGTTAGCGCGCAGCCTTTTGATGCGGTGGATCTCATTCGCGAGATGCGCGAAGAGCGGGCGCGAGATATCTCCGGCCTATGATCTTCCTTGATACATCCTTGATGGTCGCGGCGTTTATCGTGTCGCACCCGCATTATGATGATAGCAGACGCTTGCTTGCTTCTTGCCAGCCAGTGCATGCCTCGGCATCGCTGCACAGCCTTGCGGAGCTTTATGCGACCGTCACCCGGATGCCTCTTTTCCCTCGTCCAACGCCTGATGATGTTTTAGTGTTCATCGAATCCATTCGATCAAAGCTGACATGGGTTGAGCTTTCGCAGCAAAACTACCTGAGAACTCTCTCCGCCTGCGCCAAAAGTAATGTTCAGGGCGGAAGAATCTACGATGCACTTATCTTCTCTGCAGCAGAGCAAGCAAATGCCAAAATAGTTTATACATGGAACCTGAAAGACTTTAAGCCTCTTGCTCAGAATGTACCCATCAGCATCCGTTCGCCAGATTTATATGACCCCCGCGATTGAAATTACCAACCTCAAAAAAACCTATCCCGGCAGCAAGAAACTGCCGCCGAAAGAAGCCCTGAAGGGCGTGAGCCTGACGGTGCCGCGTGGTTCGTTTTTCGGGCTGCTGGGGCCGAACGGCGCGGGTAAATCCACCATGATCAACATCATGGCCGGGCTGGTCTTAAAAACTTCCGGCGAGGTGAAGATCTGCGGTCATGATATCATCACCGATATGCGCGCCGCGCGCAGCGCGCTGGGGGTGGTGCCGCAGGAGCTGATTTTAGATACGTTCTTCACCGTGCGCGAGGCGCTGGATATTCACGCAGGCTATTACGGCGTGCCGAAAGCAAAACGCCGCACGCAGGAAATCATTGACGCGATGGGGCTGACCGACAAGGCGGACGCGCCTTCGCGCCGCTTATCCGGCGGGATGCGCCGAAGGCTGCTCGTGGCCAAAGCGCTGGTACATAGCCCCGAGGTGCTGATTCTTGATGAGCCGACGGCAGGGGTGGATGTGGAGCTGCGCACCCAGCTGTGGGACTATGTGAAAAAGCTGAACCAGCAGGGCACCACCGTGCTGCTTACCACCCATTATCTCGAAGAGGCGCAGGAGCTGTGTGATACGATCGCGGTGATTAACCATGGTGAAGTGGTGGCGCATGACAGCAAGGCCAACATGCTGAAAATGATGGATAGCAAGCAGCTGGTGCTCACGCTTTCCGAAAAGCTGGCGCAGGTGCCGCCGGCTCTTTCCCAGTGGCAGCCGCAACTCGACATCGAGGGCAAGCTGGTGCTCACTTACAAGCCCAGCCGCGAATCGCTGCAGGATATTTTCGATGCGGTGCATGGCGCAGGGCTTGTCATACGCGATATTACCACGCGCGAAGCCGATCTTGAAGATGTCTTCGTCCATCTTACTCACAAGGTTGCTTAGTGTTTTCGTCATTGCGAGCACAGCGAAGCAATCCAGCTTATTTGATTAGCTGGATCGCCACGCCACTACGTGGCTCGCGATGACGATGGTTGTTGTACGGTTGAAAAAAGGCAAGGAAGCTGCGATTAGGGGCGGGTTTCCGTGGGTGTATCGTGGTGATGCGCTGGAATCATCCGAATGGTTGCTCGCGCCCGCTGGAAGTTTGGTGCGCATCGAAGACCATAAGGGTGTGTTTGTTGGGATTGCGACACTGAGTCCCAATTCAACTATTACTTGCCGTATTCTTACACTTAAACAAGAAGCGATCGATACCAAGTGGTTTGAGGCGCGTATTCACAGCGCGCTTGTAAAAAGGGAGAAATTATTCCCACCCCCTCACCCTAGCCCTCTGTCCAAAGGGGAGAGGGAATTTATGTTTGGTCGCCTGATTCACTCAGAGGCGGACTTTCTGCCCGGGCTGCTGGTGGATCGCTACGGCGAAGTGTTGGTGGTGCAGGTGGGCACCGCCGGCATGGAAGCCTTGCAGCCCTTATGGCTGGCGGCGCTTGAGGCGCTGCTTTCGCCCAAAGCAGTGGTGCTGAAAAACGATAGTGGTGCAAGGAAGCTGGAGGGATTGCCGCTTTATACAACCCTCTCCCCTATGGGGAGAGGGCAGGGTGAGGGGGCTAACCCTCACCCCGCCCCTCTCCCTGAAAGGGAGAGGGGGCTGCTGGTGCCGCTCATTGAAAACAACATCACCTATCTCGCGGATTTACTTGAAGGCCAGAAAACTGGCTGGTTTTTTGACCAGCGCGACAACCGCCGGATGATGGCCGAGATGGCAGGTGGCAAAACATTTCTCGATGTCTATTCCCACTCTGGCGGCTTCGGGCTGCTTGCCGCGAAACATGGCGCGAATGTCACCCTCGTGGACAGTTCAAAACTCGCCCTGGATTTGGCCAAAGAGGCAGCGGCGCTTAATGGTGTGTCGGTTGATATTCTTCAGGGGGATGCCATTCGCGTGATGCAGCAGCTGGCGCAGGACGGGCGGCGCTATAACATCGTCTGTGCGGATCCGCCGGCTTATGTGAAAAGCAAAAAAGATATCGCCTCCGGAATGAAGGGCTATACCAAAGTGGCTGCGCATGCCGCGGCGCTGGTAGCGCCGGGCGGGCTGCTGTTCGTGGCCAGCTGCTCGCACCACGCCTCGCGCGGAGCTTTTAACAACGCGGTACTGGAGGGCATAAAAAAAGCAGGCAGAAGTGCTGAAATAGTGAGGCAAACTGGCGCATCCGCTGATCACCCGCGCCACCCGCAGCTGCCGCAGAGCGAGTATTTAAAGGGGCTCTTGCTGCGGCTTGATTGAGGCGCTATAGCTTGAAAGCAAAGGGAGAACGAGATGAACGAGAAAATCAAATTTCTGGATGAATTCAAAACATTCATCATGCGCGGCAATGTGCTTGACCTTGCGGTCGGTATCATCATCGGCGCGGCTTTTACCGGTATCGTCAACTCGCTGGTGACGGATATCATCATGCCGCCGATTGGCTGGATTGCCGGCAATATTGATTTTAAGGATTACTTTATCAATCTTTCTGGCGGCGAATACGCCACACTCAAAGCCGCCAAAGAGGCTGGCGCCGCCACAATTAACTACGGGATGTTTCTCAATCAGGTGATCAATTTTCTGATTGTCGGTTTTGCGATCTTTATTCTGATAAAAAATGTCAACCGCTTCATGCGTCGTCAGGAGGCCGCATCGCCACCTCCGCCACCACGTAGTGAAAAACTGCTTGAAGAAATTCGCGATTTGCTTAAACACAAATAGCTATAAAAACAGGGAGAGAAAAAGGCGCACCCGAAAGGGGCGCCTTTTTTGTTTTTGACGCAAAAGATCTACTGATCTTTTGCTATTCTGGATCCCGTATAAAAGTTGCTGCTGCAACTTTTTCCGGGATGACGCAAGAGGCGTCATTTCTTCATCAGCAATTCAAGGTTGCCACCAATGGCTGCGACATTGATAGTCGCTACGCGCTCGGTGAGGAACTTCTGCAAATAGTGGGGCCCGCCCGCTTTGGGGCCAGTGCCGGACAAGCCTTCGCCGCCAAAGGGCTGCACGCCCACCACCGCGCCGGTCATGCTGCGATTGATATAGAGATTGCCGGCGCGGATGGCGCGCGCGAAAAACTGGATATGGTCATCGATGCGGCTATGCAGGCCAAAGGTAAGGCCGTAGCCGCTTTCATTGATGTCGCGGGCGATGGTTTTAAGCTCGCTGCCCTTAAAGCGCACCACATGCAGCACCGGCCCGAAAATTTCTTTTTCCAGCACGCGCATCGAGGAAATTTCGAAGGCGTGCGGCGTCACAAAATGGCCGGTATCATCGGAGGGCGTTGCTGCCGCGATCAGCTTTGCTTCGCGTTTCATGCGCTCGATATGCGCCTGAAGCACCTGCTTCGCTTCGGCATCAATCACCGGGCCAATATCCGCGGCAAACTGTGACGGCGTGCCGACATTCAGCTCGGCCATGGCGCCCGCAAGCAGCGCAAGCAGGCTATCCGCAATCTCTTCCTGCACATAAAGCACGCGCAGCGCCGAGCAGCGCTGGCCGGCGCTTCCAAAGGCGGAGAGCACAATATCATCCACCGCCGCTTCAAGCAGTGCTGAAGAATCCACCACCATCGCATTCATGCCGCCAGTTTCGGCAATCAGCGGTACAATCGCGCCGGGCTTGGCCGCCAGTGTACGATTGATGATTTGCGCTACTTCCACCGAGCCGGTGAATACCACGCCGCTGATGCGGCTATCAGCAACCAGCGCCGCGCCAATCTTTCCATCGCCATATACCAGCTGCAGCGCTTCTTTCGGAATGCCAGCCTGATAGAGAACTTTCACCGCTTCGCGCGCGATGATCGGCGTTTGCTCCGCCGGCTTGGCGACCACGCTATTGCCGGTTGCGAGCGCGGCGGCCACCTGGCCGATGAAAATGGCGAGCGGGAAATTCCACGGGCTGATGGCAACGAACACGCCGCGCGGATGCAGGCTCAGGCAGTTGCTTTCGCCGGTGGGGCCGGATAGTCGTTCTTCGGTACCAATTAACTTTCGTGCATGCAGTGCGTAGTAGCGGCAGAAATCCGCCGCTTCGCGCACTTCACTCACCGCATCGCTGATCGTTTTTCCTGCTTCATGGATGAGCAGCGCCAGCAGGTCATCGCGCTTTTCTTCGAGCAGGTCTGCTGCTTTTTCCAGCATCTGCGCGCGAGTATCAACGCTGGTTTGCGACCAAAGGTCAAATCCACTCAGCGCGCTGGTGATCGCCTCCTCAGCTGCTTTCTGTGAGTGATCAGCCGGGCGGCCAAGGCGCTGGACAATGTCGCACTGGCGGGCGAGCTCGCGCTCCAGCGGTTCGCGCAGGTGCAGATAGCCGGTGTCGATGCCGCTGGAATTTTTCCGATCAGGATAAATGCCAAGGGGCAGCGGCAATAGAGAGGTGTCCGGTTTTTGTTTGCTGGTGACTCGCGGATCAGCGAGCAGCTCGGCCAGCGGTAGGTCTTTATCCATCAGCAGGTTGACAAATGAGGTATTCGCGCCGTTTTCCAGTAGGCGGCGGATGAGGTAGGCGAGCAGGTCTTTATGTTCGCCAATCGGCGCGTAGATGCGCGAGGCGTAGCCATCCTCAACAATCATGTCGTGCAGCTTTTCGCCCATGCCGTGCAGACGCTGGAATTCGAATTGTGATGGCGCGAGTTTGTAGCGCTCGGCCAGCACCTGAATGCTGGCGATGGTGCGCGCGTTATGAGTCGCAAATTGCGGATAGAAAAGGTGGGCGTGCCTTAGAATCTTATCGGCGCAGGCGAGGTAGGAAAGGTCGGTGTGTGGTTTTTTGGTAAAGACCGGATAGCCGGGAAGGCCCATCACCTGCGCATGTTTGATTTCGCTATCCCAATAGGCGCCTTTGACGAGCCGCAGCGGAATGACGCGGCCATGTTTCTCGGCGAGCTGCGCCAGAACATCGATCACATGAAATGCACGCTTCTGGTAGGCCTGCAGCACAAAACCAACACCGTTCCAGCCAGCGAGCTCTGGCTCTGCCAGAAGTTCTTCAAACAAAATCATTTCGATATCGAGACGATTTGCTTCTTCGGCATCAATCGACACGGCGATATGGTGTTTTTTCGCCAGCAGCAGAATCTCTTTCAGGCGCGGCTTCAGCTCGGAAAGCACGCGGCCACGCTGGTTCAAGCTGTAGCGCGGATGCAGCGCCGAAAGCTTCACGGAAATGCCGGGGTTGGAAAGCAAGGTTTCTTCGCTCGCGCCAGCACCCACTTTAGCAATCGCGTGATGGTAAGCCTCAATATAATGCTGCGACTGGAGATCGCTGCGCGCGCCTTCGCCAAGGATGTCGTAAGAAAAGCGATAGCCCTTTTTCGCCCAGCTACTAGCGTTTGCGATGCCGGCTTCGATCGATTCGCCCAGCACAAATTGCCCACCAATCATTTTCATCGCCTGCCTAAGCGCGGTGCGCACCACCGGCTCACTGACTTTGCCCACCAAGCCTTTGAGAGTAGCGGTGATGCCGCGCGAGGTGTCATCACCAAAATCCACCACCGTACCGGTCAGCAGCAAGCCCCAGCTGGAAGCAGAGACGAGCCATGAGTCGCTGCCTTTCGCCTGCGTACGGAAATCGCGGCCTTCGAAGGTGTCGGCAATGAGCTGATCAGCAGTATGCGCGTCAGGAATGCGAAGCAGCGCCTCGGCAAGGCACATCAGCGCCACGCCCTCGCGCGTGCTCAGGCTGTAGGTGTGCAGGAACGCTTCCATGCCATGCCCCACGCCGCCAGCACGAATCGCCTCGGCGTAGCGCCGTGCGCGCGGCATGATCTCGCTTTCCAGCGATGCCAGAGGCTCGGTCGCATCCAGCAGATGCTTCACGCACGCGGCTTCATCCTGAAAGGCGAGCGAGCTGATGGAGGAGATGCTTAGCTGCTGCGCCTCGGTTGGTGCGGTGTGCGATGGTGCGATGCTTGTTTTCATAATGACCTCTCTGGCATGAGGCGGTTATGCTAGCAGGGGATTGCCGGGTGGTAAATAATGTTATCGCGTGGCCATCGGCGCGGATGGTGAAGTGTTTTCCAAACGCTGCGACCAGCTGGCGGGTTGCTCTGACACGATGCGCGCCTCGTCTAGTTTTTGATGCAGCAGTTTAGCAATATCAGCTGCTGATTTTTTGATTTCAGGCTGTGATGAAATGAAGCCAGAGACATTATGTATTAGCGCTTCCTGAACTTCTCTGGGCTGCGCATTAATGACTGAGGCCGCCGTTTCTGCAAGGGCGGACAGGATCGCCTCTTTGCCGTCATCGCCTGCACCGCTGCTGTCACGGGAAGACATAGTAAGCAGCGTGTTGGCAAACACATAACTTGCCGCAGTTAGATAGCGTGCGACATAGCTCTTTTCTCCCGCTTTTTGTTTTGTGTAGGCACCTAAAATCAGAGGTACGTTATTGGCGAGATAAAACGCACCCGACACGCGAAGCGGTTTTTGCTGTGCTGTTTCCCACAGCTTGCCCAGCATACCACTTGCCGGATGGTCGGCATCTGGCTGTTTTTCCTGAATCAGTAGCCCCGCCAGCGCGCCAGCGGTTATCAGAATGCCGCTAGCGATATCCGTGGTTTCACGTTTTTTGATGCCGCCGACGAGTGTCAAGGCCCCGCCAAGCGCATAAAAGCTATTGAGCATTTCTGATGGGTTCGCATACAGGAATGACTGAATGTGGTGGATGATCCCATGCTGCTTGGTGAGCTCTTTTGTTGAGGGATTTTTAGGAATGGTAACGGATTGCTTTTTCAGATATTGCCCAAGGCGCTCTTCCAGAAAACGTAGCTGTTTTTCCGCCGAGGGATTGCCAAACGCCAGAGCCGCCAGCCCGCCAGCTGCCCAGATTGCTGCCCCCCCTACGCCATGCTTGTCGCCTTCCTGATGCTTGGCGATGGCAATCGCCACATCCCCAGCCAGATAGCTGAGGCCGGCAATTCTCAGGCTATTATCTTTCAGGCGATCGACCGCCGAGCTGGGTTTTTCCTTGTCCATAGGTGGATTGTAGCATCCGCGCAGTTTTTCGTATACAGCCGGATTGTTACAGTTTAGTGTCAGTGTTGTTGGGGATGTGACTTTGCAACATTCTGGTTTATCAGAATAAAGCTATTGCCTTCCAACAGGCAGAGAGATGTCATTACGTTCAGGATTCCTGCTTTCGCAGGAATGACAAAGAAGGAAGAATGCTATGGTTGAAGCCATCATTGGGTCGCTGGTTGGAGTGCTTTCGGCGGTGCTGTTCTTCGATGTGGGCGGCTTTCCGTTCATTGTGCTGTGGCTGGTGGTGGCCGCGTTTTTCTTCACGTTTTACTTAAAGGGCGTGAATTTCCGCTTGTTTCGCCATGCCTGCCAGATTGTCGCTGGCAAATTTGATAAGCATGAGGATGCGGGCGAGGTGAGCCACCTGCAAGCGCTGCTTTCCGCGCTTTCCGCCACTGTCGGCCTCGGCTCGATTGCGGGGATTTCGGTGGGCGTGGCGATCGGCGGGCCGGGCGCGATTTTCTGGATTGTGGTCGCTGGCCTGCTGGGGATGGCGACGAAATTTGCCGAGGTGACGCTTTCCATGTGCTACCGCCGCATTGATGAAAACGGCAAGGTGTTTGGCGGGCCGTTTGAATATATCAAAGGTGGCCTCAGTGACATTGGCAAGCCAGCGCTTGGTAAGTTCCTTGCGATTGTGTTTGCGATCTTCTGCCTGGGCGGCGCGCTGGGTGGTGGGAATATGTTCCAGTCGAACCAGGTGGTGAAAATCATGACCACCACGTTCGAGCCGCTGAGAGATTATGGCTGGCTGGTGGCGCTCGCCATGGCGCTGCTCGTCTTCTTCGTCTTAATCGGCTCGATCAAGCGCATCGCTGCGGTGGCCGAAAAAATGGTGCCGCTGAAGGGTATTCTCTACCTTATCTGCGCGTTGGTTGTGGTGGCGGCGCATATCGACCAGCTGCCGGCCGCGCTTTCGCTCATTATTTCTGAGGCTTTCACCGGCAACGCGGCGCAGGGCGGCTTTATTGCGATGATCGCGATTGCCTTCAAGCGCGCGAGCTTTGCGAACGAGGCTGGCCTCGGCTCCGCGCCAATTGCGCACGCTGCCGCTAAAACCACCGAACCGGTGCGTGAAGGGGCGGTAGCGCTGCTTGAGCCATTCTTCGCGGCGATGATCGCGCTGCTCACCGGCCTGATGGTGGTGATTACCGGCGCGTATGTCGGCGCGACAGCGAATGACGGCGTGGCGATTGCCGCCAGCGCGTTTGCGAGTGTGGCGCCGTGGTTTACCGTGCTGCTGGCGGCGAATGTGTTTGTGTTTGCGTATACCACCACCATTGGCTGGAGCTATTATGGCGAGATGGCGTGGAGCTA
>CANHDY010000063.1 GCA_947459535.1 Rickettsiales bacterium
CGCCTAGCGCAAATACCATCGCCACGCATGATTGATAATCGTTTCAAGATCCGATAGTTCTGGCTTCCAGCCGAGTATCTTTCGGGCTTTGGCGCCATCTGCTACCAGAATAGCAGGATCGCCCTGACGCCTGCCCTCCTCTTTGACGATGATCGGCTTACCGGTAACGCGCCGCGACGTTCCAATCACTTCGCGTACCGAGTAGCCATGGCCAGTTCCAAGGTTAAAGGCACATTCGCCGCCGCCGCGTTTCAAATACTCAAGCAGAAGAAGATGGGCGCGGCATAAATCAGTCACATGAATAAAATCACGAACACACGTACCATCAGGTGTTGGATAATCGCTTCCAAAAATCGAAATATGAGATCGCTTACCCAGAGCTGCTTGCAAAATCAGTGGAATCAGGTGGGTTTCAGGCTCGTGCCTTTCCCCCAGACGACCGTCGGGATCAGCCCCTGCCGCATTGAAATAACGCAAAACACCATAATGAAGGTTGTGTTCCTGTTTAAGTGCAGAAAGCATCTGCTCTACCTGCCATTTCGTCTCGCCATACACATTCACCGGCGCACAGGCATGTGCTTCATCAATAGGGGTATACACAGGATCGCCAAACACAGCGGCTGTGGATGAAAAAATCAAATACTTCACGCGATGCCGGATGAGCGCCTCGAGCAGCACTGCTGTCTTGCGCACATTATTTTCGTTATACTTCTCAGGTTCGCGCATGGATTCCGCGACTTCTATATAGGCGGCAAAATGCATCACGGCCGAAATAGCATGGCGGCTGAAAATGCTATCCAGCAGCGCCGTATCAGAAATATCACCGTGATAAAAGTCACCGAACAAAACAGCATCGCGATGGCCATGAACCAGACTATCGAGCGTGACCGGGTGGTAGCCCGCATCATGCAGCATCGCTAGCATATGTGAGCCGATATAGCCGGCGCCGCCAGTGACAAGTATGGTTGGTTTGGTCATGCGTTAGATAATTTTTTCGATATGGTAACGTGGTCGCGCCTTCGTTTCCATGTAAATTTTACCGATATATTCACCGATGAGTCCGATCGCCAGCAGTTGCACGCCGCCTAGAAAAAACATCGGCACAACGATCGATGTCCAACCTGGAATGACCTGATCGGTAAAAAGAGCAAGATAAATCGCTACCATGCCCATAATAAACGCAGCTACGGCGACCACCACCCCGAAAATAGCAATGAGCCGCAATGGAAAGGCCGAAAAAGAGGTAATGCCATTCCACGCAAGCGACAGCATTTTCTTCAGTGGATATTTAGATTCTCCCGCGATTCTTTCGTGCCGCACATACTCAACAATCGCCGTTTTAAATCCCAGCTTGGGGATCAGTCCGCGCAGAAATAAATTAACCTCGCGATACTCGGCCAGCGCCGTGAGCGCAGGGCGCGATAAAAGCCGATAATCAGCGTGGTTAAAAACAATATCTACTCCAAGCCTGCCGAGCAGTCGGTAGTAAAGCTGCGCAGAAAATTTCTTGAATATCGTATCTGATTGCCTGTCAGCACGCACCCCGTAAACAATCTCCGCGCCCTCCTGATGCCTCAAAACCATCTGCTCTACTGCGCCTACATCATCCTGCAAATCAGCATCGAGGCTAACCACGATATCGCCGGGCACGTTCATCAAGCCCGCCAGCAATGCAAATTGATGGCCGCGATTGCCAGAAAGCTTAATCCCATGAACACACGACCAGCGCGAAGCAACCTCTTCGATTAGGCGCCAGGTATCATCACGCGAGCCATCATCCACAAAATAAACCGAGCTTTCCTCGGAAACCAATCGCTTTTCTTTAATTTTTTGTAGTATCTCAAGAAGCTTGGGAATAGCATGAGGCAAAGCCTCCTGCTCATTATAACAGGGAACGACTATGGAAAGCTGTTTCACGACGCGCTACGAGCAATAAAATTAACACTAACGTTACAGGTGCTTTTTGATACTCTTCTTTCTTAGCTGTAAATATATTTCGCTACATAAGCAAATATTTTGATTTATTGCCACCGGCAGATTACTTTATGTATTAATAATTGAAACAAGTATATAAAATGCAAAAAAGAACATCTGTCATCGGCGCAGGCCCAATGGGGCTAGCCACAGCATGGGAATTAGCCAAAGCAGGTCATGATGTGGATGTTTTTGAGCATGATGACCGCGTCGGGGGAATGTCTGCCTCATTCGATTTTGATGGTCTTACCATTGAACGATATTACCACTTTATATGCAAAACCGACTATGCGTTGCTTGAACTTTTAAAAGAAGCCGAGCTGATGCATCTGCTCAAGTGGTGCCAGACTTCGATGGGCTATTTTTACAACGGCTCTTATTTCCCTTGGGGCAATCCACTGGCGCTACTCGCCTATCCGAAGCTTTCTTTTTTTTCTAAATGTAGGTACGCACTGCATGTGCTCTATTGCCAGCATTTGGCCTCCATGAAGCATCTTGATCGCATCAATGCAGTGCCGTGGCTAAAGCGGTGGCTTGGTAGCAGCGCATACCAGATGCTTTGGGGGCGATTGCTGGATCTGAAGTATTACGAGCATACGCATCAAATCTCAGCCGCATGGATTGCGGCGCGCATTCGCCGTGTTGCGAATTCTCGAAAGAGCATGATGGCCGAAGAAATGGGCTATCTAGAGGGCGGCTCTGAGGTATTGATGCAGAAGCTTGCCACAATGATAGAAAAAGCCGGCGGCAGGGTTCATCTACGCTGCCCTGCCCAGCGCGTAAATACCAAAAATGCAGCGGTGGTTTCGGTGACAACTCCAAAGGGCACGATAGATGCAGATTATGTAGTATCAACTATCCCACTGCCTTATTTGCCCTCCATCATTCCCGATCTTCCGCAAGACGAACGTCAAAAAATCGGCGCCATCGTCAATATCGGGGTCGCCTGCGCCATACTCAAACTCGACCGGCCTTTTGGTAAAGATTTCTGGCTCAATATCTCAGACAACAGCATCGATATGCCCGGCATCATCGAATACACCAATTTAAGACCGCTGGACGATACTATCGTTTACGCCCCCTATTACATGCCGACAAATCATCCCAAATTTAGCTACAGCGACTCAAAATTAATTGATGAAGTAGTGGGTTACATGGCGCGCATCAACCCTGCATTTAATCAATCCTGGATTAAATCATCACATGTGCATCGCTATCGCTATGCGCAAACCGTCTGCACCCCTGATTTTTTCAATCAGCTCCCGCCCATGAGAAGCTCTATCAAAGGACTTTATTACGCCGACACGGCTTACTATTATCCCGAAGATCGTTCGATCAGTGAAAGTGTAAAGACGGGAAAAGAGCTGGCGTCTATGGTCAATTAAATGTTTACACTAAATACTCTAAAAAAATTAAAGCTACGCAGCTTTCTGGTGAGTGCATTTTTCCTTATTGCGTATATTCTGGCCGGCATATTGGTCGTAGAGTTGTTGATCAACCATGATTCAGCTTCCTATCTGGCATTCGCTCAGTTGATTTTATTCGATAGGCGAGATTATGAAAATATATACGAAATCAACACCCCGCTAATCGTGTATATTTCGATGATACCCGTTTGGCTATCGAATGTAAGCGGGATTTCTGAAATCACGCTATTTATCGTGATGGTCGGGTTGCTTGCCCTTGTTAGCATGCACCTGTGCTGGAAATTATCACAGCAGCTATGTATCAGCACGCGGCAAGAGTGGATGGCCGCGGCATTGATCGTTACCATTATGCTTATCATGCCAACACTGCAGGATAGCTACGGTCAGCGCGAGCATTTATTGATTATTTTTATTTTACCTTATCTTTTTCAGCTGATTGCAGATCTACGTGGCATGCCGCATACGCGGCGACAGCGAATTACCACTGCGCTGTTTGCAGCAATTGGCTTTGCCATCAAACCGCATTTCATTTTAATTTTTGCCGCTGCAGAATGTGCGCGTGCCTTAGTAAAGCGAAATTTCTGGACTTTGTTTCGCTTTGAAGCGTGGATTATATCACTCATCTTTTTGGGCTATCACGCCTATCTGATAATTGCGTACCGCGACTATATGCTCACCATCTGGCCGATGGTCATGGCAAGCTATGCCGGGTATCAGGTGCCACTACTTTTTGTAGCAATGACAGCAATCTTCTATGCTGCTCCTTCATATTTCATGATTGTTTATGCTATTCGCAAAGGTGTTGCTGGCTCAATTCTATTTTTGCTTGGTAGTGTGGTCGTAGCATCTGCCTTAGTATTTATGGCACCAATGACCAATTATATTTATCAGGCTCTGCCATTGATTGTAATGCAATGTTTACTGGGGGGAATTGTTTATTTGCAATTAAACAAAGTGCTTCATGGATGCATCTGGATAATGGCTTGGTCATTCCTTAGCATTGGTAATTTATCTTTTGAGTCAACGCAGAGAAGGAATGACCTTGCCCAGAAAATTGAAGAACACGCAAATCACCAAACGATTGCTATTATTAGCAGTAGTACAAGTGGTGGCTTTCCAATCACGAATTATGGCGGCGCTTACTGGGGGCTTTCGCTACCTTATATGATTCATCTACCGCTTGCCTATGCTGATTCTCGTGGAAACAATGACTATCCAGCCTACCATACTCGAGATGAAATGGATAAGCTTGAGCAATTTTTTACCGACCGAACATTAGATGATTTAGAAAAACTTCCCGTGCTCGTTATTTTTGATGAGCGTGAAGAAAAGCAAGCCTTCACTAATATGAAGTTTAATTTTCTGGATTATTTCCAGAAACAGGAACGCTTTCGGGCGTTGTGGAAGGATTATCGCTACATCGGCACGCTGCATGATTTTGCATTTTATAAGTACGAGCAAGCTGCTAAACCATAAGCTGTGATTTCACCGATCAAAAAACTTGCACCCGTTTTACTTGCCATTCCGGCGCGCGAGCGGCTGGTGAGGTTGGTATTTGCCGCCGCCACGCTCTACATCGCCTATCTCTCGCTTGCTGGCATCTATCACAGCCTCGGCTATGGTCCTGGGCGGGATGCGCAGCTCTTCCATTACATCGCGCACCGCCTGCTGGCCGGCGATGTGCCCTACCGCGACCTGTTTGATTACAACATGCCCGGCACCTACTGGGTGCACATGGCGATCATCTCGCTGTTTGGTCATGGCGATCTCGCCTTTCGCCTCACCGATCTGACGTGGCTCATCGTTTCGGCATGGATCGTCGGGTGGATGATCTGGCCGTACTCGCGCTGGCTTGCGCTCTGGGCGGCCGCGCTATGGTTTACCCATCACGGCACCACCGGCGAGGGCTTCATCTTCCAGCGCGATTTCATGATTGCCTGCCTGCTGCTGGCCTCCGGCACCGTCATCCTCCATGCGCAGGAATCCTTGCGCTATGACAGGTTAAACCAGCTCGCGCTCTATGCACTGGCGGGGCTGCTTGCGGGCTTTGCCGGCGGCGTTAAACCCACCGCGCTTGGTATTTGCGCGGCGCATGGCTTGTGGCTGCTCTTCACCACCCGCGGCACCGTCAAGGACAAGTTCATCGCCGCCAGCGCCTACAGCGCGGGTGTGGTGCTGATGCTTGGCAGCTTTGCCGCATGGATTTATCTGAAGGGTGGCTGGCATTATTTCACCGATATTGTGCTGAACTTCATCCCGGTGTTTCGCGTCACCTTCCTGCCTTTCGTCGCTGGGGGCGTGCTCGCCAATCCCACCAGCTGGAGTGCGCTGTTTGCGCCCATGGCGGTCGTCCTCTGGCTGGTGCTGGTGCTACTCTTTTTCTTTCGCAGCCACACCCATGCGCGCCTGTGGTTTGCCTTTACCTGCACCCTTCCTCTCGCGCTGCATGTCTATGTTCAGGACAAGGGCTGGGAATATCACTACTACCCGCTTTATGCCTTTGCGCTGGTGTTTGTAGCGCTGGCGATGCAGCTCATACTCAGCCAGCTTGGCAGCGCCTCGCGCCTCGCTACGACCATTTCACAACTGGGCGCAATCACCATCATGCTCATGGCCAGCTGGCACCTGCTTTCCAGCAAACCAAGACCCTTTGATATCAGCAATGCCAGCGAGAGGCGCGAGCGCTTTGCTCGTGAGCTGAGCTTTCAGATTGAAAAAGCAGCAGAGCACATGCCGCCTGCCATTCGCGAATCCTTCCTCAGCGCGGATGAAAAGCCGGTGCTGGTGATGAGCTATTTCTGCGATGGCTGCAACATGTGGTCAAGCGCCTACCGGCTGAACTGGAATTCCCCCACCCCTTATCTCTTCACCCAGCCAATCATATCACGCTACAAACCCTATTACAAAGAACCGCGCCAGCGCTTCATCCGCACGATCATCGAGCAGGCGCCGCCCATCATTGTTTATTCCGGCAGCGGCGGCATCATCCCCGAGCTGCGCAAAGAAAACGAGACGCTGGATCATTTCATGGCCACGCACTACAAAGACATGACCAGCAAGGATCGCTACACGCTTTATGTGCTGGTCAAAAAGCCCGGAAAGGACCTATGAAACTCTACAGCTATTTTCGCTCCTCGGCGTCGTATCGCGTGCGCATCGCACTGGGTCTCAAAGACCTCCGCTACGACACCATCCCAGTCAACCTGCTCATGAGCGAACAGCGCGCGCCGGATTATGTGCGGCTGAACCCGCAAGGACTGCTGCCGATGCTGGAAGATGGCGGCCACTATTTCACGCAGTCGCTCGCCATTATGGAATATCTCGAAGAAGCCTACCCTTCTCCTGCCATCCTACCCAGAACGCCGGCTGAGCGCGCACGTGTGCGCACCATCGCGCTGGCGATTGCCTGCGACATCGCGCCGCTGAATAATTTAGGCAGCATGAATTTCCTGAAAAACGATTTAGCGCAGGGTGATGCCGAACGCACGCGCTGGTATCAGTACTGGATTGCGAAAGGTTTTGCTGCGCTCGAAGCCATACTGAAAGATAGTTCCGCGACCGGAACATTCTGCCACGGCGAAACACCCACCATCGCTGATTGCTGTCTGGTGCCGCAGGCGTTTAATGCGCGGCGCTATGAGTGCGACCTTACGCCCTATCCCACCATCCGCCGCATTGATGAGGCTTGCAGCCAGCATCCCGCCTTCATCGCGGCTCACCCCGGAAAACAGCCAGACAGCCATTAAGCCGTCATCCCGGAAAAAATTGCAGCAGCAATTTTTATCAGGGATCCAGAATAGCAAAAAGTCAGTAGGCTTTTTGCGTTTCAGAAATGTCGTCTGACATTTCTGAACTGGATTCTCACGAATTTTGTCTCCTGACAAAATTCTCAGAATGACGAATCAGTTCCACCATCGCGCGGCCATAGCGGCGCGAATCAACACACGAAAACGGCGCTGGAAGCACCACAGTTTCCGACTCATCATGCTCAATCACCAGCACCGCCTCCGGCGCCAGCCAGCCGCCAGCCCTGAGGCTTTCAAGCGCGGCGGGCAGCAGCTTCTGGTGGTAGGGTGGGTCAAGAAAAACCACATCATACACCCGCCTTGCTTTCGGCAGCTGTCCCGCCCCTGCCTGCACAAAATCACAAAGCTCAAGCTCGCCCGCACGCGTGACATTATGCTTGGCGCAGGCGAGCGCCTCGCGCGATTGGTCGATAAAGGTCACATGCGCCGCCCCGCGCGAGAGTGCCTCAAGGCCAAATGCGCCGGTGCCGCAGCACACATCCAGCACCGCCTTATCTTCAAACGTATGGCCATTCAGGCCATGCTTGCCGTGGGTGAGGATGTTGAAAATCGCCTGCCGTGCAAAATCAGAAGTCGGGCGCACATGCGCCGCGGCTTCTTTGGAAAGCTCGATGCGACGCCCTTTATGTTTTCCGGAAATAATGCGCATGAAAAGTGCTAGTGGCTGGTGACTAAAATCTCTATATCACTAGTCACTAGCACTAGTCACTAGCACTCTTACCAACAAAAGATTGCAGCGCCTTCGCGCTCACCTCTTTCACCTCTCCGCATGGCAAGCTGCCCAGGATAAAGGGGCCATAAGACAAGCGGATGAGCCGGTTCACCATACAGCCGAAATGCTCAAAAACCTTGCGGATCTCGCGGTTTTTACCCTCGGTGAGCGAGACAATCAGCCACTGGTTATAGGCACCCTCACCCGCGCGCCGATGGCGCGCTTCCCTCTCCCTTTTAGGGAGAGGGTTACGACCAGAATCATGGTGAGGGTTTTCATGCTCCACTTTCACGCTGCCATACTGCACACCATCCACAGTGACGCCGGCTTTCAGCTGATCAATCATCTTGTCCGTCACCTTGCCATGCACGCGCACGCGGTAGCGCCGGATCCAGCCGGTGGAAGGCAGCTCGAGCCTGCGCGAAAGCTGGCCATCATTGGTCAGCAGCAAAAGCCCTTCTGAATTAAGGTCAAGCCGGCCGACCGAGATCACACGCGGCATCGATTTGGGCAAAGCCTGAAACACGGTTGGCCGCCCGCCGGGGTCTTTGTGGGTGGTCACCAGCCCTTGCGGTTTGTGATACAGCCAGAGCCTTGTTTCTTCCTTGGCAGCCAGCGGCTTTCCACCCACTTCAACCTTATCGCTATCCGACACATTCAAAGCGGGCGTTCGAATGATCTTGCCATTCACCCGCACCTTACCAGCCTCAATCAGCCCTTCCGCCTCACGCCGCGAGCACACACCGGCGCGAGCGATTCTTTTTGCGAGGCGCTCCGCACCGCTGGATGGTGGACGGTGGACGGTGGACAAATCTTTTTCGTCCACTGTCATCTGTCCACTGTCCACTGTGCGCTTGCACGCACTAACGCCTCAAAAATCTTTTTATCAATGGGGCTTACAAAATATTCCGGGTGCCACTGCACACCCAGACAAAACGGATGGGTTGGCAGCTCAATCGCCTCGATGACGCCGTCGCTGCTTCTGGCGCTGGCGATCAGGCCATTACCAAGTTTTGCCACCGCCTGATGGTGGGCGGTGTTGACGTTGGCGATAAACGGAGAACCCTCACCCCAGCCCTCTCCCTGAGAGGGAGAGGGAGAGGGAGAAGTAAGTTCCTTCTCCCTTTTAGGGAGAAGGTTAGGATGAGGGTTCGCTACGATACGATGTAGCAGCGTGCCGGGCACAATCTCGATGGTATGTCCCGGCTCGGTGCGGGCATTTTGCTGCTCGTGCTCAAGTGCGTTTGGCACGCTGTCGGGAATATGTTGAATGAGCGTACCGCCAAGCACCACGTTCAGCAGCTGCTCGCCGCCGCAAATGCCAAGGATAGGTTTTTTGGCCTCAACCATGCCGCGCGTGATGGCAAACTCAAAGGCGGTGCGTGCGTCTTTGGTGGTTACCTTATCGCTGGCGACCGCCTCGCCGTAATATTCCGGCGGCACATCAAACCCGCCGCCGGTGATGATCAGGCCATCAATCATCTGCAGATAATGGCTGGCAGCGTTTAAATCGTGCGGCAGCGGCAGCACCACCGCGCCGAGGTCAGAGACCGCCGTTAAGTAATTCTGGCGCACCGCGTAATGCGGCATTTTCGAGAAATTGCCGGGCTTACCGCCCTGTTCAAAATCCAGCGTCACACCAATAACGGGTGGTTTTTTCATCGTTCTTATCCCCTCTCCCTCTCAGTAAGAGGGTTAGGGTGAGGGTTATCTTTCTAGAAAGCTAACCCCCACCTTGATCCTCCCCCTAAGAAGGGGAGGAAAGTTATCTATGTTGGCGAATTATTAACCGATACATGGTTTTATGATGAATGGGAACAAAAAGCCTTCGCTAGGTGTATGAATCATTCATGCGAGCCAAGTGCTAGGCGACGGCGCGCGCAGAACCGTAGCGTAGCAGTACTACGTGAGGATTCGAGCACGCCGGTAACAACGCAATTGGCCGCAGGACTGATTCATTAGTCATGGAAAATATTAAACAAACCTTGTCATTTGCCACTGTCGCCGGCGTCATTTTCGGCTTCGCGCTGGTTATCGGCGCCATCCTGAATGCCACGTCAAACTGGGCATCTTTTCTCAGCCTCCATGGCTTTCTGATTGTGATCGGCGGCACCATTGCTAACGCTTTCATGAGCTATCAGGCCACCTATGTCATCAAAGCATTCCGCGCCATGGTCAATATGCTCAAAAAACCGCGCGCAACCCGCGAGGGTTTAAATGCAGAAATCCTCCGCCTCATTAAATGGGCGTATATTGCGAACTCCAAAGGGCTTGTCGGGCTTGAATCGGAAACTGGCTCGCAGATTAAGGAAAAGCTCCTGCGCTATGGCATGGATCTGGTGGTCACCGGCTATCAGCCGGAGGTACTGCGCAAAATGATGAACACCGCCGTGGAAGCAGAATTCGAGCGGCGCATTACCCCTGTTGCGATTTTACGCAACATGGCCTCCACCGCCCCGGCGTTCGGCATGGTCGGCACGCTGGTGGGCATGGTGGTGATGCTGCAGAACATTCAAGGCGATATGGCGCAAATCGGCACCGGCCTTGCGGTCGCGCTGCTGGCCACACTATACGGAATTATCGTTGCACGGCTGATTTGTCTGCCGGCTGCAGATAAGCTGCTGCAAAAAGAAGAAATCATGCGCTTTCGCAACTACATGATGACCGAAGGCCTCGTGCTGCTTGCGGAAAAACAAACCCCGCGCTACATGCAGGATAAGCTCAACAGCTTCCTTGACCCGGATATTCATTTCAATATCGACGAGCAGCTGAAGAAGTCGGAGGCGGCTTGAAAAACTTCGTGATTAGCGTGGTTCGTGGTTATCGTGGTTCGCGGATTGTACGAGCGCGCCATCACGACAACCACGTCAATCTCGATAACCACGACAACCACGCCCTATGATCCCTCCGCGCAAACCCACACCGCAGGATGATACAGATTCATGGCTGATGAGCTATGCGGACATGATCACGCTGCTGATGTGCTTTTTTGTCATTTTTGTCTCTGTTTCCAAGCCAGAAAAAGACAAATTCACGCTGATTACAGACGGGCTGGCCAGTAAATTCGGCGCTGTCGATATGTCAACACCACTGCATGGCGTCTACAGCTCGCTGCAGGGGCTAATTGAAAATAACCAGCTTTTTCGGGATGCCGTCATCCAGAAAAATGATAAATCCATCGAAATGGAACTGGCGAGCGGCTCATTTTTCAAGCGGGATTCAGCCGATTTTGTGGAAGAAAAACTTCCCATCCTCAAGGAACTGGCCGCAGGGCTTAAAAGCGGCACCTATCTGGACTACCGCGTTGTGATTGAAGGCCACACCAGTGACCGCGCGCCCAGCGGCCTCTACCAATCAAACTGGGATCTTTCAGCCATGCGCGCCACACGGCTGGTACAGTTTATGATTGAGCAGGGCATTGAAAGTAAGCGCTTAGTCGCCGTCGGCCTTGCCGACAGCTACCCCAAGCTGCCTAACCTCGATGCCTCAGGCAACCCGATTGACCAAAACCGCGCGCAGAATGAGCGTATGGTGATTAAATTCGAGCGAGGGTAACAGTTTTAACTATAGCACAGACCATATTTTTCGCTAAGCTCGGCCTTAAGTTCCTCGTCCGGCTCATCCCAGCCGCGGTAAAGAATCTCGCCAAAATCCTCCAGCCGATAGCCTTGATCCTCGTCTATAACTCTTAAAAAAGCGGCTTTTCGCGTAAGCGGCACGCGCAAAATAAAATAGCGCTTATCGCCGCCGAGTGTCACACGCAGGTCATAAATCAGCACTCGCCCGCGCTGCACCTGCTGTAACCATGCACCCCCCGCTATTGTCATATTACGCTCTTCCATTTTCAACGGCTGCAACAGGAGAAACAGCAGCCAGCTGCGCGCCAGAACCCGGCGGTATATTCACCATTCCATCCAGCTCTGCTTTAATACTATTGTGTAGGTCAATAATCGCCTTGCCCAGATCACCCGAAGCTTTACCATTTAGCCTGGTTGCAATCTCTGTTGGCCTAAATTTTACAGTCATTTCTTTCAGCTTTGGCCAATGTTCCTTCAGCGCCGCAACCGCCTCAGCGGTGCTCTTACCCGAGCCAGAGAGGATGCTTGAGATGCTGCTTGCATCAAACAGCCCTTCTTCTATCAGCGCCTTCAGCGCCGCTTTGGTTTCCGGCAAAGTCAGCGCCGCTACCGCCTCTGCGGTGCTCTTACCCGCGCCATTGAGGATGCTTGAGATGCTCTTTGCATCAAACAGCCCTTCTTCCATCAGCGCCTTCAGCG
>CANHDY010000064.1 GCA_947459535.1 Rickettsiales bacterium
AACGCGAGTTGCTGAATTTTGTATTTCAGAACCTACAGCTTCGAGGCAAAAAACTCGAATATACAATGCGCTATCCATTCAGCGAGTTCGCCAAATGCTCGAAACTTGAAGAATGGTGGGGGCAGAGGGATTTGAACCCCCGACCAAGGCGTTATGAGCGCCCTGCTCTAACCGCTGAGCTATGCCCCCGATAAATTATTCATACCGCTTCATAGCGGTTAGAGCCACAGACTCAAGCGCCGAATGGCTGGCCGCTGAGCTATGCCCCCGATAAATTATTCATACCGCTTCATAGCGGTTAGAGCCACAGACTCAAGCGCCGAATGGCTGGCCGCTGAGCTATGCCCCCAATATGGTGATTAGTGGTTGGTGGATAGTGGCTAGTGAAGGTTTTTTCAAGCAAAAGCCGCTAAATAAAGCACCTCCTGCTTAAGACAAGCCCGCGCGCAGCTGTGAAAAAACCCTTGCTTTACCCTTCCCTTTACGCTAACTAACCCCTCCCTAAACGTTAAGGAACAGCATATGGCGAAGCAAGGCATTCACCCGGATTACCACAAAATCACCGTCCAGATGACGGATGGCACGAAATACGACACCTACTCCACCTACGGCAAGGAAGGCGATGTGCTGCAGCTGGATGTGGACCCCAAAACCCACCCGGCGTGGGTTGGCGGTGTCAGCCTGCGTAAAACCGGCCAGATGGAGAAATTCCAGAACAAATTCGGCGCATTTGCGGCGGCTTCCAGCGGTAAAGCAGCCAGCCCGAAAGCGGATGCTAAAACCGAAAAGAAATAAGAAGATAAGAAATAAGCAGTTAGCTGCTTTAAAGAAAAGGGCGGGCTACATGCCTGCCTTTTTTGTTGCCTTTACTCGGCAAGGTCGTTGTCGCAAAGCTGCTGGATGGTCGCTTTGCGGCGAATAAAGGTAAAAAGTGCTTTTTCCAGCTGCGGCCAGGAAAGCCCCGCCTCGCCATCAAATTGATCGCCTGCAATGGCAAATACCTCCATCGCCTCCTCATCCGTGAGCTCCGGCAGATGATACTGCTCACAGATGAACCGCACATCCTGCACATGCCAGAGCTTATCAACATAATAGCCATTCGCCTTAAGCAGGCCGCGCGCGGCTTCCACGATTTTTATTGTCACGATATTCTGCTTCATGGTTCCCCTCGTTGGTAGTTAGAGCGCGCGTTAATAAAGATTAATGTTTAAATAATAGTTAATTTTATAATTTTTTTTTCATTTTTATTAACTTTTAATTTCTATGGTTTTTTTTTGCTCGTCCCTTGTCATCGCCAAAAACTCACTTATATCACTTTCATCAATCAACATTGCATCCCTAAAAGCCGGATGTTTCCGGCAGCAGGATGGTTGACACTAAAAGGAGAATGATTATGAGTAAAATTATTGGTATCGACCTTGGCACCACCAACTCGTGCGTGGCCATCATGGAAGGTTCGCAGGTGAAGGTCATCCACTCGCCGGAAGGGCGCAACGTGGTGCCGTCCATCGTGGCGATGACGGAATCGGGCGAGCGCTTAGTCGGCGATTCGGCGAAGCGCCAAGCCGTGACCAACCCGGAAAACACCCTCTTTGCGATCAAGCGCCTCATCGGCCGCAATTTCTCGGATCCGATGGTGAAAAAAGATATGGGTCTGGTGCCCTACAAAATCGTACAGGCTGATAATAAAGACGCATGGGTTGAAGTGCGCGGCGAGAAATATTCGCCGTCACAGATCTCGGCCTTCATCCTCACCAAGATGAAAGAAGTGGCCGAAGCCTATCTCGGCGAAAAAGTCTCGCAGGCGGTGATCACCGTGCCTGCCTATTTCAACGACGCGCAGCGCCAGGCCACTAAAGATGCCGGCCGCATTGCCGGACTGGAAGTGCTTCGCATCATCAACGAGCCGACCGCCGCCGCGCTGGCTTATGGCCTCGATAAAGACAAGAAAAAAGGACATACTGTTGCCGTTTATGACCTTGGCGGCGGCACGTTCGACGTGTCGATTCTGGAAATTGACGACGGCGTGTTTGAAGTGAAAGCCACCAATGGCGACACGTTCCTTGGCGGTGAAGATTTCGACATGCGCATCATTGACTTCCTCGCTGATGAATTCAAGCGCGATCAGGGCATTGATCTGCGCAGCGATAAGCTCGCGCTGCAGCGCCTGAAAGAAGCCGCTGAAAAAGCAAAAATCGAGCTATCGAGCAGCCTCCAGACCGACGTGAATCTGCCATTTATCACGGCGGACGCTTCCGGCCCTAAACACATGAACATCAAGCTCACCCGCGCCAAGCTGGAATCGCTGGTGGATGACCTGATTGCTAAAACCATTGCGCCTTGCGCGAGCGCGCTCAAAGACGCCGGCATGAAAGCCAGCGACATTGACGAGGTGATTCTGGTCGGCGGGATGACCCGCATGCCGAAAGTCATCGAGAAGGTCAAAGAATTCTTCGGCAAAGAGCCGCATAAAGGCGTGAACCCTGATGAGGTGGTGGCGATGGGTGCGGCCATTCAGGGCGCGGTGTTGAAGGGTGATGTGAAGGATGTGCTGCTGCTCGACGTCACCCCGCTGTCGCTCGGTATCGAGACGCTCGGCGGCGTATTCACCCGCCTGATCGATCGCAACACCACGATTCCTACCAAAAAATCGCAGGTGTTCTCCACCGCTGATGATAACCAGACGGCAGTGACCATCCGTGTGTTCCAAGGTGAGCGTGAAATGGCCGCTGATAACAAACTGC
This sequence comes from Rickettsiales bacterium, assembly GCA_947459535.1. Taxonomy (GTDB): domain Bacteria; phylum Pseudomonadota; class Alphaproteobacteria; order Rickettsiales; family SXRF01; genus JAJTHB01. Next base: position 2,745 of record CANHDY010000064.1, read on the forward strand.
TCGGCCAGTTTGACCTCGTGGGCATCCCCCCTGCCCCACGCGGTATGCCGCAGATTGAGGTGACGTTCGATATCGACGCGAACGGCATTGTGAATGTCTCGGCCAAAGACAAGGCTACCGGTAAGGAGCAGCAGATTCGCATTCAGGCATCGGGCGGCCTCTCGGATGCCGATATTGAAAAAATGGTGAAGGAAGCTCAGGCTAATGCCGAGGCGGATAAAAAACGCCGCGCGCAGGTGGAAGCGAAAAACCAGGCCGAAAGCCTGATTCATTCCGCTGAGAAAAACCTGGGTGAGCATGGCGATAAAATTCCGGCCGCGGATAAAGAAGCGATCGAAAAAGACATTGCCAGCCTGAAAGAAGTGCTTGGCTCCGACGATACCGCGAAAATCGAAGAACGCACGCAGGCGCTCACCCAGTCCTCGATGAAAATGGGCGAAGCCATCTACAAAGCCGAGCAGGCCAAAGCGCAAAGCTCGGGCGGCTCGCCTGATGCAGGCGCAGGCAGCACCAACGACAATGTCGTGGATGCGTCTTACGAAGAGGTGGATGAGAACAAGAAGAAGCAGGGATAAGTGAGTTGCTTGTTGCTGGTTGCTGGTTTTTTAACTAGCAACTGGCAACTAACAACTAGCAACCACTATGGCCAAAGATTTTTACGAGATACTCGGTGTTTCCAAGACTGCCTCAGCGGATGAGCTGAAGAAGGCGTATCGCAAGCTCGCCATGCAGCATCATCCGGATAAAAACCCGGGCGATAAAAAAGCCGAGGAAAAATTCAAAGAGATTTCGCACGCCTACGACATTCTCTCCGATGAGCAGAAGCGTGCTGCTTATGATCGCTATGGCCATGATGCCTTCACGCAAGGCGGCATGGGCGGCGCGGGCGGCGGTGCGGGCGGGTTTGATTTTTCTGCTTCCGGTTTTGCCGATATTTTTGAAGATTTATTTGGCATGGGCGGTGGGGCAAGACAGCGCCAGCCTTCCGGCCCGGCGCGCGGCGCTGATCTGCGCTATAATCTTTCCATCTCGCTCGAAGATGCGTTTAAGGGAAAGCAGGAAACCATCAAGGTCGCCACAGCGGTGGCCTGCGAATCCTGCAGCGGCAGCGGCGGCGAAAAAGGCAGCGCGCCGGTGAGCTGCGGCACGTGCAGCGGCTCTGGCCGCATCCGCATGAGCCAGGGCTTTTTCACCATGGAGCGCACCTGCACCAGCTGCCAGGGCATGGGCAAGGTCATTAAAAATCCCTGCAAAAACTGCGCTGGCAGTGGCCGTGTACGCAAGGAAAAAACGCTTTCGGTGAATATTCCCGCCGGCGTGGAAGAAGGCACGCGCATCCGCCTTTCAAACGAGGGCGAGGTCGGCGCGCGCGGCGGGCCAGCGGGCGATCTTTATATTTTTGTCTCGGTCGCGGAGCACCCCATTTTCAAACGCGACGGGGCGGATATCCATTGCCAGATTCCCATCCCCATGACTACCGCGGCGCTCGGCGGCTCCATCGAAGCGCCGACCATTGACGGCACGCGGGTGAAGGTGAGCATTCCCGAGGGCACGCAGTCCGGCCATCAGATGCGCCTGCGTGGCAAAGGCATGAGCGTGCTGCGCAGCGGCCATCGCGGCGATATGTATATCCATACGCAGGTGGAAACGCCGGTGAAGCTGAATAAAAAGCAGAAAGACCTGCTCAAGGAATTTGAAAAATCCGGCGGCCATACCAGTCCGGAATCGGAAGGTTTTTTCGCCAAGGTCAAAGAATTCTGGGATGATTTGAAGGAATGAGCACCGCCTGGCTCTATCTTGTTCTAGCGGGCGCGCTTGAGATCGTCTGGGCGATTGGCATTAAATACACCGAAGGTTTTACCAAACTCTGGCCGAGCCTTGCAACCGGCGCGGCCATGATCGCAAGCTTTTACCTGCTCGCGCAGGCCATCAAGGTGATTCCGGTGGGCACCGCCTATGCCGTATGGGTGGGCATTGGCGCCAGCGGCGTGGCGCTGGTGAGCATGGTGCTGTTTAAAGAACCCGCCACCGCACTGCGCCTTGTTTGCATTGCGCTGATTGTCGCCGGTGTGGTAGGACTGAAGCTCATTGAGATAAAACAATAAGCTATGCTGACACTTGCCATAAGCGGCGCCGCCGGGCGCATGGGACAGACGCTGATCGCCGCTGCGATGGCCGATGCCCGTTTTAAACTCGTGGCCGCGAGCGAGCGACCCGAGGCCGCCTCTTCATTGAAAATTGATGCATCCGTTGCTGTGGTAACAACGCCGCGGGCGCTGCTGGAAAAAGCAGATGCGGTGATTGATTTTACCGCCCCCGCCTCTTCCCTTGCCCTTGCCGAGGCAGCGGCGGCGAAAGGCGCGGTTCATATCATCGGCACCACCGGCTTTTCAGAAAGCCAGCAGAAAAAAATCGCTGAGCTTTCTGCGCGCGCCCGCATCGTGCAATCGGGGAATTTTTCACTCGGGGTGAATCTGCTTGCCGCGCTGGTGGAGCAGGCCGCGAAAGCGCTGGATGATCGTTACGATATCGAGCTGTTTGAAATGCACCATAAGCACAAAAAAGACGCACCCAGCGGCACCGCGCTGATGCTTGGCCGCGCAGCAGCAAAAGGCCGCGGCGTTGATTTTGAGAGCAAGAAAAAGCTGGATCGCGATGGTGAGCGCAGGCGCGGTGATATTGGTTTTTCGGTGGCTCGCGGCGGCGATGTGGTGGGCATTCACGATGTAATGCTGGCCGGCCCTGGCGAAACCATCACCCTCAGCCATCAGGGCTTTGACCGCACCATCTATGCCAGCGGAGCGCTGGCGGCCGCGCTCTGGGCAAAAGACCAAAAGCCCGGACTTTATTCCATGCGCGACGTGCTGGGATTTTAGGCTTTCGCAAGCAGCACACGCTCTTTCGGGAACATGACCTTCACCATTGTCCCCTCGCCCAGCTTGCTGGAAAGCTGCAGCGTGCCATCATGCAGCTCGGCATACATTTTACATAGCGGCAAGCCAAGGCCGGTGCCTTCGTGGCTCTTGCTGCGATGCACCTGACCAAACACTGATAGTGCCTTGGCAATATCCGCCTCGGCGATGCCGATGCCGGTATCTGCCACCGTCAGGATCATGTTGTGCTGCGCGTCCTGCTTAGCCGACACGGTAATAGTGCCACCCTCGGGTGTGAATTTCACGGCATTGGACAGCAGGTTGATCAGAATCTGGCGGATTTTTCGCTTATCGGCCATCAGGTGCGGCAGACCTGGCTCGGTCGCGGCCACCAGGCTGATATTTTTGCCTTTAATTTTACCGCCGACAATGCGCACACTTTCCTGAATAATATCCGCCATATCCATGCGCTCTTCTGCCAGCTCCAGCTTGCCTGCTTCGCCTTTGGAAAATTCCAGAATGTCGGTAATCAGCTGCAGCAGGTGGCTGCCGCAGAGATTGATGTCGTGGATGCGCTCTTTCTGCTTGGCATTGAGCGGGCCGAAATAGCCGGAATTGATCATCTCGGAAAAGCCGATGATGGCATTGAGCGGCGTGCGCAGCTCGTGCGACATATTCGCCAGAAACTCTGATTTTGCCTGGCTGGCAAGAATCGCCGCCGCTTCGGATTCTTCCACGCGTGTAATCTGCCGCGCCATCGCCACCGCAAAAAATGATAAAATCGATCCAAACACTGTAAAGAGCACAAGGAAGCCCACGTCCTTGATGCGCGACTGGCGCCAGCTCTCCAGAAAGCTCTCCTCGGAGAGCACCACGGAAGCCGATACAGGCATGTTTTTCACTTTGGTCGCCGCAACGATTTTCAGATAATCGCCATCCGCGCGCGCGTATCCTCCACCCTCAGCAACCTGCTGCTGCGCGAGTTTTTCATAGTCGGGATTATCTGTCGGTCCGGAGGCAAGAATGGAGCCATCCTCCAGCATCAGCGCCATGAATTTGCGCTCGCCGGAAGAGACAGAATGATAAAAATCCACGAAATAATCAGGATTAATTGCCGCCACCACAATGCCGCCAAATTCGCCGTTGAGCTTATTATAACGTCGGCTCATGATGATCAGCGAACCGCCTCCCTCGGTCACATGTTTGCCGATAAACACATAGGTGTCATCCGCCTCGCGCATGTGGTCAAACAAGCGCTGCCCCACCATCGTTTTATGGTAATCCAGCCAGTGATCGTAATTTTTCTTGTGCGCCGCCACCTCCACCACCCCGGCGTCATCAATCAGAGCAAGCGCCACAATCTGCGGTGTTTCATTCAGCCATACTTTGAAATTCTGCTCGGTATATTGCGGCAAGTTATTACCAAACAGCGTATTAAAATATTGCCGCTCAATGGCGCGGCGCAGCGATAAATCTACGCCCAGTAATGTCAGCTCAACATGATCCGCCAGAATGTGCGTCAGGCGCACCGCCTTATCCTCGCCTTCGCGGATGGCCTGCCTGTAGGCAGCAAGGCTTTGATACATCACCACGATAAAAAACAGCACTATACCTAACGCCGATATCAGGATCAGCTTCCCGATACGCGGTGCCTTGGAATAGGGTATGTGCGAGCTGGTCATGCGCCTGCATTATTCAAAGTGATGAAAATAAACCCAGTGTGCTGGATTAATATTAATATTCAGTGATAAATAAGGTAATTTCCAGTTAATTCTTACCACGCGTGAGTTAAAGAAACCGCCGGCCAAGAATCTGTATATTCACAATATTTACCATAAGTCGCTTGAAAAGTCGCCTAAATCAACGAATTTGAGCGCCATGAGTAGCGAAAGCTTGTATTTCTCTACCATTGGTGTATAAGCCTGCCTCTTGCTGAGTTGTCTGGACTGTTCTCCAGATCGGCAGTCAAAAACAGATTGATTCTGTTTTTTTACTTGGTGACGCGGGGTGGAGCAGCCCGGTAGCTCGTTAGGCTCATAACCTAAAGGTCGTCAGTTCAAATCTGGCCCCCGCAACCAACCACAGAGCCAATCTCCGGCGATTGGCAAAAACCAAAAAATCTTCTGGTGCCGCACTGGTGCCGCATTTTGAAGCCTCGACGAAAATTAGGGGGCTATCAGCTGCGAGGCGCAGCTGGCTTGGGTTGCCAGTGAAAACTGATGTGGTGGATAAGATACTTGGCGATGTTTGATAATCTATTGCTGTAAACCCGCCTGCTGGCGGGGCGCGACGGCGATCATTTGTGGGGCTTTGTCGTGAGTATCGGCGGTCTGCATAGGTAGATTATTTCTAATCGTTCCATTTACACCATCGGATGACAATGCTGTCTGCTGTGCTTTCTGAGTATTATAATCGCTGACACGCGTTTGGAACATGGCGAATTCTTTTTCAACCGCGCCAAGTTCATTCAGCACAATTTTGGCATATTCATGCTTCTGGGCTGATTCACCGCTACGAATCCAGCGCGGCAGCACCGAGCTATTATCATCGCGGATTTTTTCCTGCTCAATGATATATTTGGTAATGGCCATTCGGTATGCGCCGTAGTTTTCTTTTTTCGTAAAATCAATCTGATTAAATTCGGTACGAACGTCCTTTCCATCAATTTTTCCATCCGGAATGAATTTAGCAAGCTGACCACGAATCGAACCAAGATGTTTGTAGTCCGTCATCAGTGGTTTATTCGGATCATTTTCATCTTTCCTGCGCCTATTTTCATCGAGCATTTTGGCTTCTACCGGCTTATCAAGATCCTTGTAAATAGCCTGAATTTCATTTTTAACATCTCCAATCTGCTCGCCTTTTCCTTCCGTCAAACCCACTACACCTAATCCGCGATCTACAATGCTAGAGATGCTTACGTTCTGAATGCCGGTATCGATACCCACGAGTTTTGTTGCCCCGCCAATTAATCCTGTCACGGCTTTAAGGGGGTCAGCGTTAACGGTTGTATCCAATATCGTACCGTAAGCGTTATCAGTCGTGAGTTCTTTCCTGCCGGTGATATAATCTTTTGCATCATTAACAGCTGTTGCAGCAGAAGCGGCAAGACCGGCTTTACCTGCAAAACCAGCAACTCCACCCATTGCTGAGCCTTTACCTACCAAATTTTTACCCTGATCCAAGAATAATGCTAATGATGTCCCAGTATTGATCGTACCGGCAATACCTTCTCTTGTTGCACCCGCCATGCCATCTTCCTTCGCACCGCGATATGTATCCGCCACCACGCCCAGCACGTTACCAGCGACACCGAATTTCTGTCCGAGCTTTGATTTGGAGAGCAAGTCAACCGTATCGGCAGCAATAGCGGAGCCATTGAGCAATTTCTCATCTGTGCCCATGTTGCCATCTTTAAGGGCATTGACACGGCTTGCCAGACCTGCTGCACCAAGCCCTTTGATGGTTTTACCGCCACGCGCATGCTCAGGGCGAACCGGCGAAGGCGTTTCGGCCATCGCCTGATGAATCTTGACTGATACATCCGTTGTAGCGGTGCGTTCCGGCGTAGGTAGTTTTCTTGCATGCTCTGCCGATACCGCGAAAAGTGCCCGCGATTCCGGAGAAGGCACTATCTCTGTTTTTGGTGGTTCGGTACTAGCAACAATGGCGTGGAACAGGTCATCGCCGAGCAATGTTTTCATCCGGTCGCTACGCACCATTGTTGTACGAGCTGTGTCCAGATCACGAGCCAGAGGGATTGCATCAAATTTCCCATCATGACGATCCACTGCTAATTGCTTGCCGCCCACCTCGATTAGCTTTTCTTTTTGTGGGTCTATAGGTCTGGATGGATCGAATGTCCGCGTATGTTTAGTGACTGCCTCATGGATAGATGCAAGCTCCGCCGCGATGGCAACATACGGATCAGCATCCGCACCTGCAAGCCTGCTTTCAAGTCGGTATTGATGCGGTTTTTCCCAGCCTATAGCGCTCGTGCGTACTCCACCCATCGCTACTTTTTCAAAAGCGCCAAACGCCATTGCCTCAGGGCTGCTGTAGCGAGAGGCAACCGATGCAATGGGAAATTGACCGTTCTGAACAAGCCCCAATGTCATGTGCACAGCATTTCCAACGGTCATGCCCTTATTTGGCATATGTGCGGCAGTGTTCGGCACACCCGTAGACGCATCTCGGATCGACTCTGCATTATTAACATCTGTATTCATTGTAGAGTTAATACGCTGAAAAGATTCGGTGCGAGGGAAATAGGCTGGCCCTGCCTCGGCATGCGTCTTGATTAGCGCATCAATAACATGACGCTGTAAATCTGTCGTAGGTTGTCCGCGCTCGTAAAATAAATTTTGCTTTCCATCCGTATCCCACAGGCTGATATTAATATGCAGGCCGCTATTTTCCATCTTGCCGACGGCGGGTTGTCTTGCTGCAAAAGAAGCACCCGCAAGCCCCCAACGCCCGGCATTCTGTGCGAATGACTCCTTGAAAGCGGCAACGCTCTCTGCCGTGGCGAGAGGTGAGACATCAGCCAGACCAGCTTGCGGCATAGTTGGATTCGGACCCGTTACTAATTCATACTGAGCACCCGGACCAATCTCTTTGTGCACGCGCTCAATGCCCGGAACCGTTTTACGCAATTCAGCAGTCAGGCGTTTTTCATTCAAAAGATTGATGTCCGGCTGACCTTTTTCATCCAATGGGAAGAACTCCAGCTCCGCGCCCATCCTCACCTTAATACCGCGCTTTGCCAGCTCCCCTTCAAAGAATTTAATGCGCTCGATGGCGGCTTGACGGAGCGCTGCCGGATCAAGGGAGCGTTCTTCCGATGTAGTAGTGGGGATGGTGACACCGCTGGTCACGCGCTCCTTAGGCACAAGCCCCTTATAAACACCTTCTGCATTTGCACGCGCCAAATCCGAATCATAAAATGGATCGTTCGATGCATTGCTTCTAAGCAATTCCGTATCGATGACATAAGTTTTCATTGCTTCGGCGGTTGCTACCGGTGGTAAGACACCGGTTTTTGCATACTCTATAACAGCACGACTTGAATGATATACACAAAGCATATCGCTGCTCTGATATACAGTTCTGCTGCACTCCATGATGTGACCCGGCAAAACCTTGTTAAGCGCAGCGCGTATAGATCCCTTAGCGGTGGCTCCATGCTCAGATGATAAGTCACTCAATTTCTCAAAATCAGTGCCGTGAGGGTCAATATATAGGATTTTGGGCTGCGGATTATTTGTATCAATAAGCATACTGACCGCATGACCTTGGCCAACCATCGGGAATTTCTTTGGATCAAAATCACTGGGAATACCAAGTTGTATAAGTATTTTTCCGTTCTTGCCCGGCTGTTTTGCTGCGTCTATAAGCCGCGCTAATTCACTTTGCGCTGTAGCCGAATCAGTAAGGCCGTTGCTTGAGCCCACTTCAATTCTGCCCGATATAAATCCTTTTTCAGCCAATCCGGCTTCAGTAACCAACGCATTAAATGGTTCAGGTGGTAAGGCAATTTTTGCCAATTCATCAGTGGTGATTTTTATCGGTGAATTTTGCTCAATTGTTTTCGGTGCAGAAGAGTTGGAAATAGTGGTTTTTCTGTTTACATGCTCCACAAAGGAATCAATGCTCACCGCCCCGTCTGGAATAGCCGAACCGATAGGAATTTCATATACCTTACCTGTGGCATCTTGTGCTAATGCCATGCCTTCTTTTGCCCCCTTTAGCAGCTTCCAGGAGTTAGGGGAGAAATCGTCCATAAACGCATCGACGGAGGTGTAATTTTTTTCAGCCGATGCCCTATATCGTCCATTATCTTTAATTTCTTTTCCAACAACGGTTGCCACATGCAAAGTATCTACCAAGCTCTCACGCAACCACGCAGCTTTTTTTGCTGAGTCAGCAGTGTCAGGCATATCCCCAAATAGTGTAATGTTGCCTTTATTATCTAATGCTCGAGAAACTTTGCCAGCTATATATCCATGCATTTTTCCATTGGATGCTTGAATTTTCTTATCTGCTGCTATGGCGCTTTCCCAAGCTTTTTGTGTTGAATACTGCGCAGTCCCATCCGAAAATGCTGCGCGTGTTTCGATTTCATGCGTAATTTCTTCAAGTACAACAAGTGGATTGCGTGTTGATTGTAGATACACTCCATGTCCGGTTGATAAAGCTGTAGATTCAGTTAATATAGAATCGTATTTAGGTGCAGAAAAAACAACGTCATCGATCCGCTTACGGCCTGAAATATAGATGATCGGTATGTGCTGCTTGTCTGCGATTTGCCGAAGCGATGGTGGCAAAGCATCAAGAATTTCATTAGTTGCGCTGACCCGATATGAATTATCTTCGGGTTTAACGCCTTGATTAATTGCCGCCTCTCTCATCATCTCATAATGTTTTTCTGCCGATGATCTGGCATTTTCCACCGCCTCTTTTGCCCCATCGATTTCTTTCGGCGAATAACGTCTCCCGTTATCCATTAATAGCAATCTTGGCTTATCCTCGGCGGCCTGAGCAAT
>CANHDY010000065.1 GCA_947459535.1 Rickettsiales bacterium
CAACCTGCTGAAGCCCGCCCTCGCCCGCGGAAATTTCCGCTGCATGGGTTCAACCACCTACAAGGAATATAAATCCTCCATCGAAAAAGATCGCGCCCTTGCCCGCCGTTTCCAGAAGATTGATGTGAATGAGCCGAGCGTCGAAAATGCGATTAAAATTCTGCGTGGCCTGAAACCCTACTACGAAGAGCATCACCACGTGCGCTATACGAGCAGCGCAGTTAAAGCAGCCGTAGAACTTTCTGCGCGCTATATTCATGATCGCAAGCTGCCAGACAAAGCCATCGACGTGCTCGATGAAGCAGGGGCCGCGCAGATGCTGCTGCCGGAGCACAAGCGCAAGAAAACCATCACCCATAAAGAGGTGGAAGAGATTGTCGCGAAAATGGCGCGCATGCCCGCCAAAACCGTCAACATGGATGATGCGACCACGCTTAAAAACCTCGAACAGAATTTAAAGCTCGTGGTGTTTGGCCAGAATGCTGCGATTGAGTCCCTCGCCTCCGCCATCAAAATGGCGCGCGCAGGCCTTCGCGAAGAAGAAAAACCGATTGGTAATTACCTCTTCACCGGCCCCACCGGTGTCGGCAAAACCGAAGTGGCGCAGCAGCTCGCGCATCTGATGGGCATGGAGCTGATCCGTTTCGATATGTCCGAATATATGGAAAAACATGCCGTGTCGCGCCTCGTTGGCGCGCCTCCGGGCTATGTCGGGTTTGATCAGGGCGGCCTGCTCACCGATGCGATTGATAAAAATCCCTACGCGGTGATCCTGCTTGATGAAATCGAAAAAGCGCATCCGGATGTCTATAACATCCTACTGCAAGTGATGGATTATGGCCGCCTGACGGATTCTAACGGCAAGACGGTCAATTTCCGCAACGCCATCATCATCATGACCTCGAACGCCGGCGCAGCGGATGTCGCGCGCGCGCCGATCGGCTTCATGAAAACCGCCCGCGCAGGTGAAGATAAAGAAGCGGTGAACCGCGCCTTCACACCGGAATTCAGAAACCGTCTGGATGCCATCATCAGCTTCGATCACCTCTCGCAGGATGTCGTGGCGCATGTGGTGAACAAGTTCATCTTCCGCTTAGAGTCGCAGCTGGCGGATCGCAATGTCACCATCGCGCTTTCGGATGAAGCGCGCAAATGGCTCTGCGATCGCGGCTATGACCGCGCGAACGGTGCCCGCCCGATGGCGCGCCTGATTTCTGAGAAAATCAAAAAGCCGCTCGCCGATGAAGTGCTGTTCGGCAAACTTGCCAAAGGCGGCACGGTGAAAGTCTCGGTGGAACATGGCGAGCTGGCATTTTCATACGGCAAACCCGCCGCCAGCACCAAACAATCCGAGACGGATGAAGAGCTGGTGAATTAGCCATTGTCATTCCCGCCCGCCTCTTCGTCATCCCCGCCTTGTGCGGGGATCTAAAGCTCACCTGAAGCCAGAACGTTTAGCCCAAGATCCCGGGTCAAGCCCGGGATGACAGCAAGACGGATGAGGAGTTGGTGAATTAAGGTGATGCAGCACATAACATTCTGCCCCGGAAGGGCAAAAATCATTAAATCTCTGTCATTTAAAGATAAAAATATTTCACGTGAAACAATTTTTACGCCTTCACCAAATTGTCACATGATTTTGGCGGCGGCTCTGGTAATATTGTTTCACGTGAAACAATTTTAGTTAGTATTAAAATGACGGATCCTTTCGATTTTGGCGCTTTTGACCCCAACGACCCAAGCTATATTGTTCCCCTTGAGTCCGAAGGCGGTGGTGTTGATATGAAAAAACTCTGGTCGGATTACAAGGAAGCGGTCAAAAACCCCATCGAGACCGTAACCGCCAACTTCTTCACCAAAGAAGCTTACAGCAAAAAAAGACTCCTCGGAACTGGTATGAAAGCCGCCGGCACCGGCCTTGGCCTCATCATCGCGGCAGATAGCCTCCGCGCTGAGCGTGAAGGTGCTGACGGCCGCCCTGAAACACGCAGCGGGCTGGTACGTGTGGGCGAAGCAGTGCTTGGGCTTGGAGTCAGCGCCGGCGCGATGCTTTATCCGGGCAGGTAGCTGGTGGATACGCCAGTATTTTTTGCAGCACAGCGTTACAACTCCATGTTGAGTGCAATCTACAGCACGAAAAACTCTCAATTGATTGATGAACAGTCGCTGGGTGATATATTAAGAATCGCAGCGATTCAAACGCCCGCAGACCGCACAGCTGATGATTACGAACAGGCGCTACAGCGCACGATGGAATATCTGCAGAACCACTTCAAGCACGTGGCCGACCATGTTGAAAAGGCCATGAACGAAAAAGCCAGCGGACGCAGCCCTAGCCTTTAGTTTCTAGCGCAGTTCTGTTTCGGTTTCACAGCGTACATTCACCACAAACCGCCCCGCCAGATCAACAAGCCGATCGGCACCGAGATTGCTGTTCGCATCGGATTCGGTGTAGCTGATTTGATACTCGTTCAAAAAGTCTTTCAGAGCAGAAAGAGCAATCACAACGCCTGATCGCGTGGTGGTGCCATCGTGCGGATTATCCACCTGATAACGATAAGTTACTGCACGTGCAACAATCACCCCCAGTACATTCCCTGAGGCATCCAGCAGTGGGCCGCCGCTGTTGCCCTGCTCGATCAGATCTGAAACCTGGAACCAGCCATCCTCAGCATTAGGCCCTTTCGGATGAGTGACCACCGCATTTCTAGCTACAGATTGCAGCGTTTTATATGAATCTCCGGGATAACCAATAATCATCACCTGTTCATTGGTGCTGACAGGCCGCGCATGGGTGCGCAGCGAGGGCGGCTCCAACCCTGCCGCATCGACTTTCAGCAGCGCCAGATCATTGGTGATATTGCGACCAATCACACGCGCAAAATAAGGCCCAAGACGCGCGCTCTGCACCACGATTCGCTGACACTGGCTCACGACATGAAGATTGGTCACCAGATAGCCGCTGCGATTAATGAAAAAACCAGTGCCAGAGCTGACATAGACCTTTGTCTGTGCGTATACCAGATCAGAGTTCAGTAGAAACAAAATCGTCACAGCAACGATCTGTCGTCTATTGATCGCCGGGCTCAGTTTTTTCATTTTGTTTCGCATCCGGAACAATATTGGCCGGGTTAAAAATGGAATCCGCAGGCGGAGCTGTAATCGCGGGCGCAGCAGAAGATGGATCCTGCTTGGGCTCTTCTTTTTTAATCTTGGCATCCGGCACCGAAAGCAGCGTGCGCGTGGTGGGCACCAGCTTGGAATCACGAAAGAAAGAACCACGCTGCAATAAAATCGTAATACGCCTGTTGCGCGGGCTCGTTGGCTCCTGCGGCACGAGGAGATCTTTATCTGCCAACGCGACAATACGCGTTACACGCTCCGCTTCGAGCTGGGTGGTGCCCAGAAAGCGACGCGCCGCAAGCGCTCTGTCGGCAGATAATTCCCAGATGGTGTATTGCGGATTCTGCGTGGCACCTGCCGCATCGGTATGACCGTTGATGGTAATGTTGTTGGGCGTTTTAATGATCATCGCCGCCATGGAATCCAGAATCTTTTTTCCGGTATCCGTCAGCACCGCGCCGCCCGGTATGAACATCGGCTTTTTAGGATCATCAATAATATCAATTTTCAGACCTTCGGGGGTTTCCTGAACCACGATGTTGCTTTGATATTCCTTGAGCTTTTCATCTTGCTGAAGCGCCAGCTTGATTTCCTGCGCAGTATTGCTCAGCTGGTCCGGCTCTTCGCCAGTCTGCGGCTTGGGCGCCGGCTGCGATACGTCTTCGGCGTCTGGTTTCGGTTCTGTGTCTTTAGGCGTTGGCGGGCCGGGCTGCGGCCCCTGCTTGGTCTGGCCAACGACCAAACCCACCGCAGTCAGATCGTTTTTCGAGCGCCCCTCTTCTGATTGCTTGATACCGCCTTTAAAACCAATCCCCATGGAGTCTTTGATACCAATGGTGGGTGTAAAATATTCAGCCAGCCCCAATTTCTGCTCTGGTGTGGTGGTGTTCAGCAGCCACAGGAGCAGAAAAAAAGCCATCATCGCCGTCACAAAATCGGCATAAGCCACCTTCCATGCCCCGCCATGGTGGCCATGACCGCCTTTTTTTATGCGTTTAATAACAATGGGTTGTTCTGTTTCTGCCATGGCAGCATTATGGCATTAATCCTTTAACAAAGCGTTAGAATGTCATGACCGCACCGTCACAAAACTTTCACACTCCGCGGCTTCAAAAAAGTGTAATATGATGAACTTATTTCATAAAGGAGCACGACATGGCAACATTACCAAGTGATAGTCAATTTTCCGCTGACGTGGATGGTGGAAATATTGAAGATGTCCCCAAAAGTGGCTTTGAGGGTGGCTTTGAGGAGAGTGCAGCAGTTGCGGCATTGGTAAAAGACCAGACGCAGGCAGCAGTACAAATTGCGAAAAACTCCGCAGGTAAAGCCGGTAAGAAGCTAGATGGATTCATTAGAAGGGCTTCTTCGGCGGAAGGTATTGCCGCGGGTCTTGCCTTGGCTGGCGGACTTGCTGCAGGCGCCGAACCAGCAATGCGCGAAGGTCTTAACCTGCTTGGTGCTGAGAGCGCGCTTGTACAATCTATGGCTGGCGCCAAACCTGCCGATCTCCCACCAGGTTTTGTGGCGAAATTGGATGAAAAGAGGAGCGCTGCCCAAATCCTTCAAGACAGTGGCGCAGCGGAAGTGGGCGATGGAAAAGGCCAAGTGCCGACTCGCCACCGCCCAGAAAAAGACAACCAGGCTCCCGCTCGCTAAGACTGTTTTTTATATACCCAGACATGCGCCGGCGGCACATTGGTGAGAATGGTTTTAACCCTCTTACCCGTGATGCCATGCTGGCGCAGCCGGGTTTTGTCCAGCGGTGATTTAGCGCCGTAGGTAAACTGCACAATCACCCCGCCCTCATCCAGCAGCTCGGCCATCTGACTCTGGATGGTTTCCTTGGTGCGCTTGGGCAGCGACATCATCGGCAGGCTGGAGACAATCGCGGCGATGCGTGGCTCGCCCTGCTCCTGCCACAGGCGCTTCAGGTGGGTGGCATCCTCGCACCAGATGGTAAGCTGCGGAAACTGCGCCGAAAGAATCGCACACAGCGCCGCCTCGCGCTCAATCACCCATAAACGTTTAGCCGGAACACCGGCCTCCACCAGCGCATCCGTCACCGGCCCGGTGCCCGCCCCAAGCTCAATCACCACACCAGCATGTTTGATATCAATCTGCCCCGCCATTGCACGCGCGAGCTTGCCGGAGCTGGGCACAATCGCCCCCATGGAAAGCGGCGAACGCAACCACGCGGAAAGAAACGAGCCATGCGCCCGGCGCGTGCGAGTTTTTTTCATGGCGCCTTGACTGCCTTGCCCGCCGCCGCGCGCGCGCGCAGAATCTGGTCCACCGCTGCATCGGCCTTCAGCTTGAGCAGAAAACGGCCATGATCCGCGTTCGCATCCGTGGAATCGCCCATCGCGCCGGTGGCCTGATAATCGGCCTCGCCGCGCGCCGCGAATTTATCTTTTCGTACCGCATCCGGCTTGATTGCCAGCAGCTCGGAGCTATCAAAATAGCCGCCATGCGCCGCGGGATTGGTATCTTTCAGCTGGATGCCCCGCGCCCATTTTTCCTGGCCATTCGCGCTATCATAATAATCCGATACATGCACCACCGTAACACCGCTGCCCTGCCACTCGCGGCTGAGTTTTTCTGCCACTTTTTTCTGCGCTTCCTGACTGCCGCCATGATCGCCAATCATGGCGATGGTGGTAAAACCATGCTGCTTGAAGCTGCGCGCCGCATCTTCCAGCACTAGCTCCAGCACCTCAGAACGAATAGAGATGGTGCCGGAAAACTGCATGTGACCTTCCGGCGGATGAATGCGCCCTTCCGGCACATAGGCAATCACCGGTGCGACCAGCACATTGCCCAGACGGCGCGCAATATCCCCCGCGGTCTGCCGCACTATAAAATTATGCTTGCCAACCGCAAGGTGGGGGCCGTTCTGCTCGGTGCCACCAGTGGGAATGATGACGGTTTTGGCGCCGCCATCCATGCGCTCGCGGATTTCCACCCAGGTGAGATCCTCGAGATACACCGATGGCGGCGGCTTTAAAGGAGATGATTTCTGTTTTGAGGCATAGGACGGATGACAGATGACGGTTGACAAAAAAACTGCCACTATCAGCATCCATCCCGTCTTTGTTATTTGTTTCATTTGTCATCCGTCATCTGTCATTTGTCATCCGTCATACCATGAATCGCGCGAAAATCGACCAGATATTTCAAACGCTCGCAAGCGCTAATCCTGAGCCAAAAACCGAGCTGACCAGCGTCAATGATTTTACCCTGCTGGTGGCGATTGTGCTCTCCGCGCAGGCAACCGACGCCAGCGTGAATAAAGCAACCCCTGCCCTGTTTGCGGCGGCGGATACGCCAGAAAAAATGGCTGCGCTCGGCGAGGCAAAGCTGAAGCGCTACATCCAGACCATCGGCCTGTTTAACAGCAAAGCAAAAAACATAATTGCGCTTTCCAAGAAGCTGGTGGCGGAGCATGGCGGGCGGGTGCCGGAAACGCTGGAAGAGCTGAGGGCGCTGCCGGGCGTGGGTAATAAAACGGCGCGCGTGTGGCTGAACTGCGCGCGCGGCGAGCCGCTGATTGCGGTCGATACCCATGTATTTCGCGTGGCAAACCGACTTGGCCTGTGCAAAACCAAAACCGCCGATGAGACCACGAGCGCGCTCGAAAAAGCCATCCCCACCCAATGGAAGCAGCACGCCCACCACTGGCTGATCCTTCATGGCCGCTATGTTTGTAAAGCGCGAAAGCCGGAATGTGGACGGTGCGCAGTGGCGACATGGTGCAACAACCCCTGTCATCCCGTGGAGCCTGTCAGTAGACGGGCGAGCACGGGATCCAGAAAAGCCAAAAGAAAGTAGGCTTTTGGCGTCACAAAAAAAATGGATCCCGGCCTTCGCCGGGATGACAATTACCACTTACTCGTCAGCGGATACCTTCTATCCTTGCCAAACAGCATCGAAGAAAGCTTCACGCCCGGGCAGGACTGGCGGCGCTTATATTCCGAAAGCCGCACCATGCGCACGACCTTCTCAACCATCTGCTTGTCATAGCCCTTAGCAATGATTTCGGATGCGGAATATTGCTGCTCAATGTGCAGCTGCAAGATCGCATCCAGCACCTCATAAGGCGGCAGCTGATCAGAGTCCAGCTGGCCGGGCTTTAGTTCCGCTGAGGGTGGTTTGCTGATGGAGTTTTGGGGGATCACCCCCTCACCCTTCCCTCTCCCCAAAGGGGAGAGGGTTCTTTGGGCGTTACGCCAATTCGCCAGTTCATACACTTTCGTTTTATAGAGATCCTTGATCACATTATAGCCGCCGCATGCATCGCCATAGAGCGTGGTGTACCCCACCGCAATCTCCGATTTATTGCCGGTGGAAAGCAGCATGAAGCCAGTTTTGTTGGAAAGCGCCATCAGAATCTGTCCGCGAATGCGCGCCTGAATATTGCCGCCCACCGCCACATCCTGCATCCAGTCCACCATCACAAAACCGGGATCCGTTGCTGGCGGCTGAATAGCCCCAAGCGCAGCCCCTAGCATCTCCTGATAAGTTTCCATCGCTGGCGTGATGGGAATCGTATCGGTATGAATGCCAAGGTTTCTGGCAAGGAGCTGCGCATCATCTATGCTGTGCTGGGAACTAAACGGCGATGGCATCAGCACCCCACGCACACGGCTGGCACCCAGCGCATCGACCGCACATGTTGCTGTGAGCGCGGAATCAATGCCGCCGGAAAGCCCCAGCAGCACGCCCTTAAAACCGTTTTTCTCTACATAATCACGAAGGCCAAGCTGCATGGCTTGCCACAAGAACCACTCCTTACCCCCTTGACGGGGGAGGATGGGCCTGTCCTCCGAAGCTTTAGCGAAGGAGGAAGGGGGAGTGGTTGTATGGTCTAAAGAAAATAAATGAATATCTTCATCGAAATGCTTCATTTGCAGAGCGCACTCAACCCCCACCCCGCCCTCCCCCTGAGAGGGGGAGGTGGAAGTAAGAACAAACGACCCGCCGTCAAACACAATATCATCCTGCCCGCCCACCAGATTGACATACACTGCCGGCAGGGCATGCTGCTTCACCGCACGCGACACGACCTTCATCCGCTGTTCGTGCTTGCCTGCTTCAAAGGGGGAACCGTTGAGAATAATCAAACACTCAGCGCCTTCGCGCGCGAGATCTGCTGCCACATCATCCGACCAGATATCTTCGCACACCATCACGCCGAGCTTTCGCCCGCGCCACGCCATCGGCTCCGGCCGCTCGCTGTCAAACAGGCGTTTTTCATCAAAAATGCCGTAATTCGGTAAATGGGTTTTGGGCTGGATATGCTGGATGCGCCCCTCATCCAGCAGTACTGCGGCGTTGTACACACAACCCTCACCCCGCCCCTCTCCCTGAAAGGGAGAGGGAGAAGTAAGTTCCTTCTCCCTTACAGGGAGAAGGTTAGGATGAGGTTCGCCTTCCCACACGCTGCCAACAATCATCGCCGCCCTGCCCTTGGTATGGCGCGCTAAATCGCTAAGCGCGGCCATCGCCTCACGTCGGAAAGCGGGCATCAGCACCAGATCTTCCGGCGGGTAGCCAATCAGCGCGCATTCCGGAAACACCACCAACTCCGCGCCCTGCTTGCAGGCCGTCTCATAGGCGGTAAGAATCTTTTTGCTGTTACCCGCAATATCACCCACGGTGACATTAATTTGTGCGAGAGCCAGCTTAAGCCCTCCCCCTCTCAGGGGGAGGGTTGGGTGGGGGTTAGCTTCTGCATCCATTTATTAGTAACCCCCACCTTGCTCCTCCCCCTGAAAGGGGGAGGAAATAAATGCGACTAGCCAAGCAACTTTTCCAATTCAGGCAACGCCGCCTGCCACTCGGCGACCAGCCCATAATCCGCCACCTCAAAAATCGGGGCATTTTCATCCTTATTGATAGCGACAATCACCTTGCTGTCCTTCATGCCCGCAAGGTGCTGGATCGCCCCGCTGATACCCACGGCAATGTATAAATCAGGCGCAACCACCTTGCCGGTCTGCCCCACCTGATAATCATTGGGCACATAGCCAGCATCCACCGCCGCGCGCGACGCACCAATCGCCGCATTCAGCTTGCCAGCGATGCGCTCTAAATGCACGAAATTCTCGCCGCTGCCCATACCGCGACCGCCTGAGACGACGACGCGCGCCGAGGTCAGCTCCGGCCGATCGGACTTGCTTTCGGCAAGCGAAATAAACACCGCCCGATCGCTGGTGGCAGCGGGTGCCAGCGCCTCAACCAACGCGGAGCCACCATCTTTGGCGGGGGCAAATGCCGTCTGGCGCACGGTAATGACCTTTACTGCCTCGCTGGTTTTCACCGTCTCCAGCGCGTTACCGGCATAGATCGGGCGCAGGAATGTATCCGGCGCGATCACCTGCACGATCTCGGAGACCTGCGATACATCGAGCAGCGCCGCTGCGCGCGGCAGAATATCTTTGCCTGTTGTCGTCGCGGTCATCAGAATATGGGAGTAGTTTTTACCCACCTGCGCAATCAGCGGCGCCATATTTTCTGCGAGCAGATGCGCGTAAGCAGCATGATCCGCATGAAGCACCTTAGCCACGCCCGCGAGCTGCGAGGCCTGCTTTGCCACCTCACCAGCACCACTGCCCGCGATCAGCACATGAATCTCGCCGCCAATCTGCGACGCCGCCGTGACCGCATGCCTGGTTGAGGCATGCAGCGCGGCATTGTTGTGTTCGGCAATCACGAGTATGGTCATGCGCTTTCTCCGTCATTGCGAGACGAAGCCGAAGCAATCCAGCAGCGTCGCGTCTGCGACGCAATGGTATCTATACCGCGCTCATGGCGCTTTTGCTGGATTGCCGCGTCGCTACGCTCCTCGCAATGACAATTCATATCACCTTCGCTTCATTCTTCAGTTTCTCGACCAGCTCAGCCACATCCTTCACCTTACCGCCGCCTTTTCGTTTTTTGGGCTCTTCCACCTTGAGGCGTGTGACTTTCGATTCCAGCGCCACACCAAGCTCGGCAGCCGTCATTTTGACAAGCGGCTTGCTGCGCGCTTTCATGATGTTCGGCAGCGCCGGATAGCGCGGCTCGTTGAGGCGCAGATCCGCGGTGACAATCGCCGGCAGCGTAAGCGAAACCGTGGCAAGCCCGGCATCCACCTCGCGCACCACCCAAACAACCCCCTCCCCATTAGGGGGAGGGTTGGGGTGGGGGCCAGATATGGTTTGGTGGGGGCTAACTTGCTCTAACGAGTCATTATGCCCCCCTCCCGACCACCCCCCTAATGGGGGAGGAGTAAAAGAGAGCTTAGAAGCAAAAGTACCCTGCCCCCAGCCAAGAAGCCCGGCGAGCATCTGGCCGGTCTGGTTCGCATCATCATCAATCGCCTGCTTACCGATAATCACCAGCTGCGGCTGTTCTTTTTCCACCACCGCCTTCAGCAATTTAGCGGCAATCAGTGAGTTGATTTCCTGATCCACCGGAATGAGAATCGCGCGGTCAGCGCCCATCGCCATCGCGCTTCTCAGCTGCTCCTGCGCCAGCTCTGCGCCAATCGACACCACCACCACTTCACTGGCGATGTTTTTTTCCTTGAGCCGCACCGCCTCTTCCACCGCAATTTCATCGAACGGGTTCATGGACATTTTGACATTCGCCGTCTCGACGCCAGAGCCATCCGCCTTCACGCGAATGCGCACGTTGTAATCAATAACCCTTTTAACACCGACAAGAATTTTCATAAAAATAGGCTAACATATGCCAGTTAGCAGATGGTTAAAAAATGATCCTTTAGGTCTATGTCATGCTTACATTTATGTACTATGAGACAACTACGGGATGGAAATTTCGGTCACGATTCATCAACCAGCCGTAAAAAACAAAGCAATCAAACAGAGTAACCAATTGTTTATTATTGTTTTTTATCAAATTAACGCGGTTCAATCTTAACCGAATCGTCACAAAGCAAATGCATGTCTTGATGTATAATTCGTTACATTACATGAATCACTAAAGAATAGCATGGCTGAGCTAACAAAAACACCCAATCAAAATCCATCAGAGCAAAAACCGTCTTTTTTGACTCTGCTGGAAGAAGCGCTTGCCAAAGAAGACATCGATCAAAATAAGTTCGCTCACTCACTTGCCTTCTTAAAAATTATTAAATCAACACTCGAAACCCCTCCCGATAGCAATCCCAGTAGCGCAGGCGAAAAGATTCGCAAGCCACTGAAAATAGCATACCCAGAGCTGATGCCGCTTGAAGCGATTGTCGCAGTAAAAAAGATTGCCTCTAAAGCCAGCCTCGTTACAGAAGAATCTCACACTGAAATACGTCAATTATTTGATGATGTTTATGAGCGCTATAAAAAACTAGCTGAAAATCCTATTGAAAAGCCACGTCTGGTTTTGCTCGAAAGTGATATCCCAAGCGCAACGGGATGCATGCTACCTGATAGCAAACAAGGAAGTATTTTCATTACTACCAAAACCCTCGATCTTCTTTCCCCGAATGAGACTAAGGGTGTTCTTGCTCATGAGCTGGGACATATCGTACGTCATTTTAAATCCGGACCCATAGCAAGTCAGGTAAAATGGAGATTAGGACATATTTTAACACGAGGCCACACGTCTAGAAAGATGGAGTATGAGGCGGATGATTTCGCCATAGCAGTCACAGAAAACATTGATGATTATCTTAGCGCGCTTTATAAGATCGACGGCGAAGTGCGTGATCTGAAAAAAGATCTTA
>CANHDY010000066.1 GCA_947459535.1 Rickettsiales bacterium
ATAGGCAATCACCGCAGGAATCGCTGCAAATAAGCCGATGGCTGTAGCAAAAAGCGCCTCCGCAATGCCGGGCGCCACGGCGACCAGCGAGGTATTCTGCGACATGGCAATCGAGTGGAAGCTGTTCATGATGCCCCACACGGTGCCAAACAGACCGATAAACGGAGCGGATGAGCCGACCGTTGCCAGAAAGCCGAGACCTTTCTCGAGGCTTTCCACTTCGCGGTTACGCGCCACCATCATCACCTGCACGATGCGCTCGCGGAGGCTCAGCCTTAGCCCCTGCGGGGTCTGGTTTGCTGCGTTTTTCGAGCGGAACCATTCCTCCATGGCGGCCACAAAAATTACGGCCATGGGATGGCTTGCGCGTTTTTTAGATTTTTCATAAAATTTATCCAGCGCCTCCGACGACCAGAAATCGCTTTCAAAGCGAGCGGCCTTGGCTTTGATGCTGCGGAAGAGAAAATATTTTTCAAATATAATCGCCCAGCACCAGAACGAAGCGAGCACCAGTAGAATCATGACCGATTTCACCACCCAATCGGCCTGCATGAACATGCCCCACATCGAAAAATCGATTTTGGCGACACTTCCGGCCAGCGTGGTGGACTCAACACCCGAAACAGCGGTGGAAACAGCTTGGTTTGCAGCAGTCATGGAACTCCTCTTTTCAAGACGAACAAAGCGCACATCCTATAGAGCAAACTACGTGCGGCGGCGAGTGAATTTTTTGTTATCTCACTTAAAAACTCGCTGAATGGTTTCTTTCAGTTTACCTTCAAGTTTCACCGGCTCAAAGCGCCGGTTTACGATGGCAAGTTTCACCGAGATGGTCGCCAGCAGCAGCTCATCACGACGAATGGATTGGCTCAGTGTGATACTTGCCTTGCCCAGCGCTTCAAGCCGGGTGGTGACATGCAGCAGGTCGTCGAGACGCGCCGGTTTCAGGTAATCGATGCTGACATGGCGCACCACAAAACCAATCCCTTCATGCTCCAGCATTTCCAGTTGTGTCAGACCGGCAGCGCGCAGCGCTTCCGTGCGCGCGCGCTCGGCGAATTTGAGATAATTCGCATAATACACCACACCACCAGCATCGGTATCTTCGTAATAAACGCGGATGGGGAAGGCAGAAGGGTTATTCATAACTATTCCTTCCCCCCTTGTGGGGGAAGGCCAGGATGGGGGGTGTTTTGCAAATGAATGATCTGATTACAGATTGTTTCCAGAACCGTATCAAGATTATCCATGACCTGATTATTCCAAAATCTTAAAACTACAAATCCCTGTTTAAGAAGCCATTCATCGCGTGCTTTGTCGTAATGCCTTTGAAGCGAGTGCTGTCCACCATCCAATTCAATAATGAGTTTTGGATCATAACAAGCGAAGTCCGCGATATAGCGTCCGATAGGAGCCTGTCTTCTGAAGCGCGCGCTATGGAAATTTTTTCGTCGTAGCCAATACCATAATTGACGTTCGACATCGGTTTGATTGGATCGTAATATTCGAGCGCGAGCAACCATAACATCAGGTTTATCCCCCCCTCCCTTACCCTCCCCCACAAGGGGGGAGGGGATATGGTTGGTTTCGGGCATCATTCTTCTTCCAGTAAAGGCAGGTTGGCAAGGCTTGTCGGTGGTTTCAGGCCGAGATGGCTGAAGCAGCCCGGCGTTAAGCAGCGTCCGCGTGGCGTGCGCTGGATAAAGCCCACCTGCAGCAGGTAGGGCTCAATGGTTTCTTCAATTGCATCACGCTGCTCGGAAAGCCCGGCGGCGATGGTTTCCACACCGACTGGCCCGCCCTGATAATGCTCGGCGATGTAGCGCAGGTAGCGGTGATCGGCGGAGTCCAGCCCCAGCGCATCCACCTCCAGCTTCATCAGCGAGCTATCCGCCAGCTTCTGATCAATGGTCTTGCTCCCAGCGCTGTCCGCATAATCGCGCACACGGCGCAGCAGACGGATGGCGATTCTTGGTGTGCCGCGCGATCGGCGGGCAATTTCATGCGAGCCATCTTTGCTGATGCCGATTTCGAGCAGGCTGGCCGCGCGCTCAATCACTTTTTGTAAATCGGGCACATCATAAAACCTAAGGCGCAGCGGAATGCCAAAACGATCACGCAGCGGGCCGGCAATCAGCCCGAGGCGGGTGGTCGCGCCCACTAGCGTGAATTTGGGCAAGTCGATGCGCACCGTGCGCGCCGCCGGGCCTTCGCCAATCAAGAGGTCGAGCTTGAAATCCTCCATCGCCGGATAGAGCACTTCCTCCACCGCAGGTGAGAGGCGGTGGATTTCATCGACAAACAGCACATCATTCGGCTGCAGGCTGGTGAGGATGGCAGCAAGGTCGCCAGCTTTGGTGAGAATCGGCCCTGAGGTTGGCTTGAATCCCACCCCCATTTCGCGCGCGATAATCTGGGCGAGGGTGGTTTTGCCCAGCCCCGGCGGGCCATAAAGCAGCACATGATCGAGCGCGTCTTTCCGCTTTCTTGCCGCGCCGACAAACACGCGCAGATTCTCGCACACCTCGGGCTGGCCGGTGAAATCCGAAAACGATGTCGGGCGCAGCGCGTGCTGGCTGGCATCATCCTCGTGTGTATCGGGCGCAATCAGGCGTTCGGCGGTGTCCATATTCTTCCATTTTTCGTCATCCCGGCGAAGGCCGGGATCCACGTTTTTAAGAAAATAAACGCAAAAATCCTACTGAATTTTTGCTTTACTGGATCCCGTGCTCGTCGGTCTACTGACCGACTCCACGGGATGACGGCTCAATTCCTTCAAACTAATCCTAATCATCTCATCCAACCCTTTCGCGACTTCGCTGGCTTTCAGCGCCGCCGCGAAAGCTTCTGTGTGTGAATAGCCAAGGTTGACGCGCGCGGAGATGGCATGCTCAGTTTGGGCTTCGGGCTTCGGGCTTCGGGCTTCAGAGATTTTCTTACCAGAGCCTAGAGCCTGAATCCCAGAGCCTGAAGTCGGCATCTTCGCCACCTTGTCTTTCAGCTCGGTGACGATGCGTTCGGCAAGCCCGGCGCCAATGCCCTTAATACGTGAAAAGGCGGTGGTATCCTTCGCTAAAATCGCCTGCGCCATCTGCTGCGGCGTGTAGGCGTTCATGATCTGCAGCGCTACTTTATTGCCCACACGCTGCACAGTGGTGAGCAGGCGAAACCATTCGCGCTCGGTTTTATCAGGGAATCCGTAAAGCTGCTGGGCATCTTCACGCACGATCATCTCTATATATAACTCAGCCGCATCGCCCTCCTTGCCAAGTGCTGCCAGCGTGCGCTGTGAGCAAAACACCAGGTAGCCGACACCGCCCACATCCAGCAGCAGGCTGTCGTCTTCTTTGTCATCGATGTGTCCGCGGAGTTTGCCGATCATAATTTCTTATCCCCGCGAAAGCGGGGATCCTGTAGAGGGTTCAGGATTCCTGCTTCCGCAGGAATGACAGAAGTGCGCATATGCGCATGGGTGATCGCGACCGCCAGCGCATCGGCGCTGTCAGCGCTTGCGGCGTTGCTTGCGGGAAGCAGGGTTTTCACCATCATCGCAATCTGCTCTTTGCTGGCATGGCCGGAGCCAACCACGCTCTTTTTGACCTGCGTGGCACTATACTCAGAAAGCGCAAGGTTGGCCAGCGAAACCGAAAGCATCAGCGCGCCGCGCGCCTGTCCCAGCTTCAGCGACGAGGCACCGCTGACATTGACAAAGGTTTCCTCCATGGCGGCTTCCTCGGGCGTGTAAAGAGCAAGCACGCGGGCAAGCTCGTCGTGCAGGTGCTTGAGGCGCAGCGCCATCGGCGCTTTTGCTGGCGGGGTGATGCGGCCACACGCCACAAACGAAAGGCGGTTCTGCTGGCTGTCGATGATGCCCCAACCAGTGTGGGTGAGGCCGGGGTCGATGCCGAGGATGCGATAGTGGGATGAAGGACTGACGGAGTGTTTGGAAATCATGCGGCGCTCGAATCATCGAACAATCGAATCATCGAATCATCAGCAACGTTAGTAAATACTTCCTGCACATCATCGTTATCTTCAAGCGTTTCGATGAGTTTAAGCAGCAGGCGCGCCTGCTCGTCGCCAACGGCAACGGTGTTTTTCGGTTTCCACACCATCTTGGCAGAAAGCGGTGCGCCGTAATGTTTCTCAAGCGCCGCCTGCACGCTGCCAAACTGTGTTGGTGCAGCGATAATCACATGCTGATCAGCTTCAAAACCGCAATCATCCGCGCCTGCTTCAATTGCCGCCTCGAACATGCGCTCAATGGGGGCGACTTTGGCGTCAAAAATAATCATGCCCACCTGATCAAACATGAAGCTCACGCTGCCAGTTTCACCCAGATTGCCGCCATATTTAGTGAAGGCGGCGCGCATTTCGGGAGCAGTGCGGTTGCGGTTATCGGTCAGCGCCTGCACGATGACCGCGGTGCCGCCCGGGCCGTAGCCTTCATAGCGTACAGGCTCGAAGTTGTCGCTATCCGTCTGGCCGCTGCCGCGCTTGATTGCCGCATCGATTTTA
Organism: Rickettsiales bacterium; assembly: GCA_947459535.1. Taxonomy (GTDB): domain Bacteria; phylum Pseudomonadota; class Alphaproteobacteria; order Rickettsiales; family SXRF01; genus JAJTHB01. Next base: position 4,519 of record CANHDY010000066.1, read on the forward strand.
TCACGCGGCATATTTTCTTCACGCGCCCACCCGATGGCGGCGCGCAGGCGCGGATTCATCGAAGGATCCGGCGCGCCGGTTTTGCACGCGGAGATAATCTCGCGCGCGACCTTGTTCAGCACCTTGGCTTTTTTGGCATCCTGTGCGCCTTTGCGGCGCATGATGTTTTTAAATTGGGAATGGCCTGCCATAGTAGTCTTGATGAAAGATGATTTGATGAAGGATGAGCCGATGATTATCTTTTTATCAGTTAATCATTCATCCGTTCATCAATCCATCTATCTTTCCCCCTTAACCACAAACACATCCACACGATCAGCTTCGCCGCCGGGATTTTTGTTTCCCTCAGCCTGAACATTGATGGCGAGCTTATCGACGCCTTTTTCAATCAGATAAGCGCGGACAGCCAGCGCACGGGAAAGCGAAACGCGGCGCGCCGTGCTTGCTTGCTCCTCGGTGCCGGAAGCATAAGCAATCAGGTTCACGCGGGATCCGGCATTGGCTTTGATGCGTTCAGCTGTTTCGTCCAGCTGCGACTTCACCGTCAGCGGTACGGATGTCTCCGTCGGCTTAAATACGATACTGAGATCCGCCTTTGCGGTTGGAGGCGCGGCAATAGCCGCTTCCATTGCTTTTTCTGCCGGCTGCTGTGTGGTGGTGGCCGCAGGTTCTGGCTTCTTAGCTTCAAGCTCAGCTGGCGGAGCAGGTGGCGCGGTTGGTGCAGAGGCGGGTGCCGGAGCCGGAGAAACTGGTTCCTGAGCAATCATTGGCGAATCAGCTGGTTGTTCCATCGCAGGCTTAGCTGCTGCTGGCGGCGCAGGTGGAGCAGGCGGTGTGACGGGTGCTGGCGGCGTTACTGCCGCAGGCGGTGCAGGTGGAGCTGGCGGTGTTACTGCTGCTGGAGGCGCAGGTGGAACTGGCGGCGTTACTGCCGCTGGCGGTGCAGGTGGTGCAGGTGGCTTTGGGAGTGCCGTAACAGGGTCAGGAAGCTTCTTGGCATCAGGCGCTGGTGGCGCGGGGGGAGCCGGTAGCTCGGGTGCTGGTTTTGAGGGTTTTGCCGCGTCAGGGATAGGTGCGGACGGTGCTGGAAGCTCTTTTGGTTCTGGTGCTTTCACGGCTTCCGGCTTGGGTGTTTCTGTTGCCGCAGGAGGCGTAGCGGGTTGTGCGGGTGTTTCTAGTTTAGCTGGCGTGGGCTCTGGCGCTACCGGGGCTTGCGGTACTTCAACAGGTTTTTCTACTGCCTTTGGTTCTGACTGCGCCTCCGTTTTGGCGGCTTCATGTTTGGGGGTGCTGATATCTTCAGCTTTTTTCACTTCTTCCTTCACTTCAACTTTTTCAGACTTTTTCTTGGCGACGCTAGCCTTGGGAGTTTTGGGTTTAGCGTGGCCTGGCTGTTGCGATGGACGCTTGCGCAGCGCGCGCTCCTGTTCGGCGGTGAGTGGTTTGCCTTCGGGACCCTTCACCCAGATCAGTTTTTCGCCAGTGCTGGTGATGGCTGCCTGAGGCGCGGCGCTATCCGTGGCTGGTGGAGCCGTAGGTGTTGGGGTGGGCTCAGAGGCAAGTGGCGCTGCGATGACAGCGGGCTTAGCTGCAGCATTATTTGGTGCTTGCAGCACATCGAGATTAAGCTCAATCGACGGCTGAGATGCGTGGGCTTGAGAACCAATAGCCCAAACTGGAGAGAGCAGAACAAGAAGTGATACAGCATTGCGCAAACGAGAAGTGATGGTCATAGGTTAAGCCCGAAAAAAAGTTTTTGCCAGCTCTATGACTTAAGGCAAAACGCCCCCTAACCGCAAGCGAAAATCTAAGTGTGTTTGCTGAGTAGTTTTTGCACTGGCGCGGCAAGGTGCTTATTGCTGGCAACAAGACTTGTGCTGCCTATCGTTAATGCACCGCCAGAAAGATCACTGACCAGACCGCCAGCTTCCTGCACCATCAGCGCCCCGGCGGCGACATCCCACGGTTTGATGCTGTAATACCAGCAGGCGTCGATACGACCAGCGGCAAGATGGGCAAGGTCAAGGGCGGTAGCGCCAAAAATGCGCATCGTTGCACCACATTCATGAATGATCGAGAGCAGCGAAGGGCTGTACAGCTCTTTCGGCGATCCGCGCAGGCCGCCAGTGACCAGCATCGCATCTTCCAGCTTGTCGCGGCCTGAGGCCAGCATGCGGCGGCTATTCACAAAAGCGCCTTTGCCTTTTTCCGCGGTGAAAAGTTCGTTGTTGATTGGATCAAAAATCACCCCGGCAATAATTTCGGTATCGCCATTGCGGTAACGCTGTTCGACAGCAATTGAAATACAGAAATATGCGGTGGCATGGATAAAGTTGGTGGTGCCATCCAGCGGATCAATAATAAAACGAAACTCATCTTTTTTCCCCGGCATTTCACCGCTTTCTTCCATCAGAAAGCCGAAATCTGGCCGCGCTTTAGAAAGCTCGCGGTGTAGCAGCTTCTCAGTTTTGAGGTCGGCCTGCGTCACAAAGTTAGAGGTGCCCTTGCGGGAAACCTGCAGGTGGTCCACTTCCGAAAAATCGCGCAGCAAGCCCTTGCCAGCCTTAATGGCCGCGCCGGACATCACATTGATGAGGGGGGATTGACTCACGTTGCGTTACGAAGCCTTTGCACGCTCAACATATTCCAGCGTGTCGGTATCAACCACGATCATCTCACCGGCTGGAATAAATGGAGGCACCATCACGCGCACGCCATTTTCTAAAATGGCAGGCTTGTAGCTGGAGGCAGCGGTCTGGCCTTTCACAACTGGGTCGGCTTCCACAATTTTCAGCTTCACTTTTTGCGGCAGCTTGACCGAAAGCGGCTTGCCTTCGTAGGTTTCCATCTCAACGGTCATGCCGTCCTGCAGGAATTTGACACGCTCGCCGAGCATGTCCTGATGCATAGTGAACTGCTCATAGTTTTCATTATCCATGAAGGTGAGCATGTCGCCATCGGCATACAGGAAGTTGCATTGCTTGGAATCCAGCGAGACGCGCTCGATTTTTTCAGCGGACGAAAAGCGCGGCGTGTTTTTCGTGCCAGTGCGGATATCTTTCAGCTCCACCTGGTTAAACGAACGAAGGTTGCCCGGGGTGCGGATTTCATGCTTCACCACCAGCCACAGCTTGTCCTGCCATTCAATCACCATTCCCATGCGCACTGCGCTACCATCGATTTTCATAATTCCTCCATTGCCGTCATCCCGGACAAGCCGTCAGTAGACGGCGCGATCCGGGATCCAGAAAAGAAAAATGTCAGCAGACATTTTTCGTCTCAAAGAATGGATTCCCGCTTTCGCAGGAACGACGCGTTAAATTCTTCCACCGCCTTCTTTGGCCCATCCGGGTGCTCCCATACCGCTGTAATCACAGCGATGAAATCGGCTCCAGCTTTGGCCAACGGCGCTGAGTTGGCAGGGGTCATACCACCAATCGCCACACAGGGCAAGACGGTATTTTCAGCCCACCAGCTCAGGATTTCCGCTGTTGGCACGCCATATTTCGCCAGTTTGGCGGCATCTTTGCTTTTGGTCGGGTAAAACGCCCCGAAGGCCACATAATCCGCACCCGCTTCGCCAGCGTCCATCGCCAGATGCCGCGAATCATGGCATGACACGCCGATGATTGATTGCTCACCGATGATCTCGCGGATATGGTCAAGCGCTTGCTGTTGTTCCTTCTCCCTTTCAGGGAGAAGGTTAGGATGAGGGTTACCCTCACCCCATCCCTCTCCCTGCGAGGGAGAGGGGGTATAATGCAGCAAATCATCTTGCCCCACATGCACCCCGTCCGCACCACATTTGACGGCTAGATCCGGCCGGTCGTTCATGATAAAAGCGGCGCCATGTGCATGGCAGATTGGAATCAGTTTTTCTGCCGCCTTCATCACCTCAGCATCGCTCGCATTTTTCAACCGCAGCTGAAACGAGCCCACATCGCCGCCATCAAACGCTGCCTTCAGCGACTCAGCGAATTTCGTCAGGTCGATCGCGGGCGGGGAGATGAGGTAGAGGCGGCAATGGTTCATGTGTCATCCTGAGCGTAGCGAAGCGAAGTCGAAGGATCTAAGATGCCTCGACCGCGCTCGGCATGACAATTATAGTTTGCTTTGGTAAACCCCAATAATATTCTCGAGCAGCTTCAGCGCCTCAGCGCGCGGGCGCTGGAAGGTGTTGCGGCCGATGATCGAGCCATTGCCGCCGCCATCGCGGATGGCACGCGCTTCGTTCATGATGTCGTCCTCGCCCTTGGCCACGCCGCCGGAGAACACCACAATGCGTTTGCCCGCGAAGCAGGCCTGCGTGATGTGGCGGAAGCGCGCCGCAGGAGTTGAGACATCAATCTTTTCCGACTCATAGACTTTCTTGGCTTCCGCCTGCTCAATGAATGCGGTTGGCGGTTTCACCTTGATGATGTGTGCGCCCATCAGCGCCGCCATATGTGCGGCGTAAGCGGTGATGTCGATGGCGGTTTCGCCGTCTTTGGAAATATCAGCCCCGCGCGGGTATGACCACATCACGACCACAAGGCCAGCGGCCTTGGCTTCCTCAGTCATCTCGCGGATTTCTTCCATCATGTTCAGGCATTCGGCTGAACCCGGATAAATGGTAAAGCCGATCGCCGAGCAACCAAGGCGCAGCGCTTCTTTTACCGAGCCGGTCACCGCCTGGTTCGGAGCTAGCGCTTTTGGTGCGAGAGAGTTTGAGCTGTTGACTTTCATGATGGTGGGGATCTGTCCGGCAAAGCTGTCCATACCCGCTTCCAGAAACCCGAGCGGTGCGGCGTAAGCGGAAAGGCCCGCATCAATCGCCAGCTGGTAATGATAATGTGGGTCATACGCCGCAGGGTTTTTAGCGAAGCTGCGCGCCGGGCCATGTTCAAAGCCTTGATCCACCGGCAGGATCACGAGTTTGCCTGTGCCGCCGAGCTTGCCCTGCATCAAAATGCGCACAAGATTCTCACGCGTGCCGCTATTCATGCCCTCGTAATGCGAGAGTATCTTTTTGACTTCTGGTGTGAGTGAAGAAATCTGATTCATTTTCGTAACCGTTTTCATAATTGACTCCTTTTATATGTTTGTCATCCCGGAAAATTTTTCAGCAGAAAAATTTGTCCGGGATCCAGAAAAAAATGTCAGGAGACATTTTTCGTCGTACTTAAAGAACCCCGCCTGCGCGGGGATGACGTCTGGTTTAATACTTCTACCCCCGGCAATTCCTTGCCCTCCAGCCACTCCAGAAACGCGCCGCCGGCGGTGGAGATGTAACTGAAATCAGACAGCGCCGAGTGCGACAGCGCCGATACAGTATCGCCGCCGCCGCCAATGGAGCGGATTTTCTTCTGCCGCGTGAGCTTGGCCACCACGCGTGCGAGCATGATGCTTGAGGCATCAAACGGGCTGATTTCAAATGCGCCCATCGGCCCATTCCAAACCACGGTTTTGGATCGGGCAATCTCCTCAGAAAATAGCTGGATGCTCGAAGGCCCGACATCAATCGCAATACCCCATCCGGGTATTTCATCCACATCCGCAACCACGCAAGGCGAGCGTGTCTCGAAGGCCTTCGCGATCACCACATCGGTCGGCAGCAACACACGGCAACCATGCTTTTCTGCCGCTTTGAGGATTTTGAGCGCTGTCGCCTTCAGCTTCGGCTCGTGCAGCGAATTTCCGACCTTGAAACCCTGCGCGTATAAAAATGTGTTTGCCATCGCACCGCCGATGATGATGCTGTCCATTTTTTTGACCAAATTATTCAGCAGGTCGAGCTTGGTCGAAACTTTCGAGCCGCCAACGATCGCAGTGATGGGTTTTTGGGGCTGGCTGAAAATGGCGGAAAGCTGAGTGAGTTCTTCCTCCATCAGGCGGCCAGCGACGGTGGGCAGAAACTCGGAGATTCCGGTGATGGAAGCATGGGGGCGGTGCGAGCAGGAAAAGGCATCATTCACAAAAATATCGCCAAGGCTTGCCAGATCGCGCGCGAAGGCTTTATCCCCTTTTTCTTCTTCAGGATGAAAGCGCAAGTTCTCCAGCAGCACCATTTCGCCGGCTTTGGTTTTTTTGACAGCTTCACTTGCCGCTGGGCCGACACAATCAACCCCGAACCTCACCCCTGAAACGCCGTAAGCAGCTGCCAGCGTATCCACCAGCGGTGCCAGCGACATGCTGGGTAAAAATTTGCCTTCCGGCCGCCCGAAATGCGACAGCAGCACAATCCTCGCTTTTTTCTTAAGTAAAAAATCAATCGTAGGCTTCAGGCGCACGATGCGCGTATCGTCGGTGACTTTGCCGCCCTGCATCGGCACGTTGAGATCCGCGCGCAGCAGCACCGTTTTGCCGGAAAAGCTGACATCGTCGAGGCGCAGGAACTCGGACATCAGAGGGCGCTCCACAGCTTGGCCACATCCAGCATGCGGCAGGAAAAGCCCCACTCATTGTCATACCACGCAGCCACACGCCCGATATTACCAGTCATGTAAGTGCCGGTGATATCCACAATGCTGCTATACGGGGTATGGGTATAATCAATTGATACCAGCGGCCGGCGTGAAATATGCAAAATATCTTTCAGCATTTCAGTTTCGGCGGCTTTGTTGAGCGCATCATTAATCGCCTCTTTGCTGGCGGGTTTTTGTGTGGTGAAGCTTAAATCCACGAGCGACACGTTCGGCACCGGCACACGAATCGCAATGCCGTCTAGCTTGCCTTTCAGTTCGGGAATAATCAGGCCGATGGTTTTGGCGGCGCCGGTGGATGTGGGAATCATCGACATGGCGGCTGAGCGTGCACGGCGCAGGTCTTTGTGGGAGTTATCAACGAGGTTTTGATCCCCCGTGTAAGCATGGATGGTGGTCATGAAGCCGGACTCGATGCCGAATGCTTCATGTAATACTTTAGCAACGGGCGCTAAGGCATTGGTTGTGCAAGATCCAACCGAGATTACCTGATGCTCTTTTTTCAGCATGGCGTTGTTCACGCCATACACAATCGTGGAATCCGCATCTTCTGCCGGAGCAGAAATAAGTACACGCTTCGCACCGCCTTCGAGGTGCTTTGCTGATTCGGCGCGCTTGTTGAATTTGCCGGAGCATTCCAGCACCACATCCACGCCCATAGCCCCCCAGGGTATCTGCGCCGGGTCTTTAAGGCGCGTGAGCTTCACCGGCTTGCCGGCGATACGCAGCACA
>CANHDY010000067.1 GCA_947459535.1 Rickettsiales bacterium
CAAAAACGCGCTGCACCCCACGGTGATGATCGCCGGTGAAAAAGATGGTATTGGCGTGGAAGTTGCCATGCAGTGGAATGATTCTTACCACGAAAATATTCTCTGCTTCACCAACAACATCCGCCAGCGTGATGGCGGCACCCACCTTGTTGGTTATCGCGCCGCGCTGACGCGTGCCATCAACCGCTACTACGAAGAAAGCGGTATGGCGAAAAAAGAAAAAGTAGACATCACCGGCGATGATGCGCGTGAAGGCCTCACCTGCATTGTCTCCGTTAAAGTGCCGGATCCGAAATTTTCATCCCAGACCAAAGATAAGCTGGTCTCATCAGAGGTGCGTCCGGCGGTGGAAAGCCTTGCTTACGAGAAGCTGGCGCAGTGGATGGAAGAACACCCGCAGGAATGCAAAACGGTCATCGGCAAAATTATTGAAGCAGCGGTGGCGCGCGAGGCAGCGCGCAAAGCCCGCGAGCTGACACGTCGCAAAGGCGCGCTCGATATTTCCAGCTTGCCTGGCAAGCTGGCCGATTGTCAGGAGCGTGATCCGGCGAAATCCGAACTGTTTATCGTTGAGGGTGATTCGGCGGGCGGCTCTGCCAAGCAGGGACGAAACCGCGCCAATCAGGCGATTCTGCCGCTCAAAGGTAAAATCCTGAACGTGGAGCGCGCGCGCTTCGATAAAATGCTTTCTTCGCAGGAAATCGGTACGCTGATTACCGCGATTGGCACTGGCATTGGCCGTGAAGAATTTGCGGTGGATAAGGCGCGCTATCATAAAATCATTATCATGACCGACGCTGATGTGGATGGTTCTCACATCCGCACGCTGCTGCTGACCTTCTTTTTCCGGCAGATGCGCGAGCTCATTGATAAGGGCTACCTCTATATTGCGCAGCCGCCGCTTTATAAAATGAAGCGCGGTGGCCATGATGTGTATCTGAAAGATGATGACGCGCTGGAAGAGCATCTGATGACCGCCAGCCTTGAAGAAGCAACGCTGACACTGGAAAACGGCCGTCAGATCAGCGCGGGTGAGCTGCGCTCGGTGTTGGCCAATTCGGCAAAGCTCGCGCTGGCGATGACATCGCTCGCGCGCCGTATGCCGGTGGTACTGGTAGAGGCAGGGGCGCTGGCGCATGTATTCGACGGTCAGGCAGGTAGTGAGAAAAAAGCTTCGTACTGGGAAATGGCGCTTTCTAAAATGGCGGGCGAACAAGCTGGCTGGCGCTGCGAGTATGTGGCGGGTGGCTTCAGGCTGCAGCGCATGGTGCGCGGTGTCAGTGAAAGTTATGTGGTGGAAGATAAAGCGCTTCTTTCCAAAGATGCGCATGATATTGCTGCCCGTCTTGCTTTCATTGATGAGTTTTTTGCTGCTCCGTCAACCCTTAGCCGCAAGCAGCAATCCTCGCAGATTCAAACGCCCGTGCAGCTTTACCAGACGATGATGGATTATGCTCGCAAGGGCTCTACCATTCAGCGATTCAAAGGTCTTGGCGAAATGAATCCAGACCAGCTCTGGGAAACTACGCTGAATCCGGAGACCCGTCGCTTGCTGAAGGTCACGGTGAATGACGATGCTGAAACCGAATCGCTCTTTGCGACACTGATGGGCGATGTGGTTGAGCCGCGTCGTGATTTTATCATCAGCAACGCGCTGAAGGTCGAAAATCTCGATATTTAGCCAGTTAATTCTGTTAACGGCTGGTTAATATGGCGGTGATATAGTGGTAACATGTCTTGTACATGTTCCAAAAAACTACTCTTTCGTAGCCGTGGCTTCACCCTTTTGGAAATGTCCATTGTGCTGCTGGTTCTGTCGCTGATGCTGGGGGGGCTCCTTGCTGTCATGACGCAGGAAACCAGAAGAAGCAAAGCGGAAGAGCTTAAACAAAAGATGGATGCAATTGAATATGCTTTGGTTTCTTACTCAAAGCGTTCAGATACCCAGCGTCTGCCTTGCCCCGCTAATCCTAAGCTTGCACTTGATCACGCTGACTTTGGCTATGCAGCAAACCCGGGCTGCACCACAGGCAGCGGCTCAAGGGCTATCCCTGCAGAACTGCGCGATGCCAGTGCAGCGGGTGGCACAGTGCCAGTCAGAACGCTCGGACTGCCCGATGATTACGCTTTTGATCCCTGGGGCAACAAATTCACCTATCTCGTAGCGCTGAACATCACAGCAACAGATGTACTCAAATCAGCGCCGGTAACCGACAACTCTCTTCCATTTGGAGTTCGTGTTTTTCCAACCAACCATACGGGTATTTCAGAGTCTTACGCTGCGCTTATTTCTCATGGAGCCAACGGTGCGGGAGCCTTCAACCGTAGTGGAGTGCGGAAGTCTTTCGCTACATCAAATACATTTGAAGAAGCTAATTGCGGCTGTACTGGCGGCACGGTGGATAACTTTAGCAGCACCATCTATTTTGGCGCTTTTGAAGGTCAGGAAAACGACGAAACAAATCAATTCGATGATATAGTTCGTTTTTATCAAAGAGAATTCTTTGCATTACCCAAAGACTTAGCTTCTCAATAGGGCTGCTGTTGCCCAATCATTAATTAAAATTTAATTTTATTTTGTTACTCTTTATCTAAAGAATAAAAAAACGGGGGGTGATATGCGTGGTACCATCAGCAGTATGAGCGTTGTCGGCGCCAGCGGTCATTACGATCCATTGAGCGACGCAGCCCAGGGTTTGGTAGGTGCGGTCAGCGCCATAAACAATAGCTCTGTTGACTCCATCGACTTAGACGGCCTGATAACTGCCACCCCAGCCTACGCATCAAACGCGGTGCTTCCCAACGCTAAAGGGCCCGGCACGGGCTGGGCGCGTTAGGCTGTGCCGCGCGCGGACATACATTCCGCTTCAAACAAGCACTCCATGGCCGATATTTTATACACCATGGTGGTGCTTTGCCACGCGCATGATGAGCGCGGCAGAGCTTTCTGGGCGTATTTATGCATGAAGCCAAGCATGGCCGAGCCACTGCGCGATGCGCGGCTGAAAGGCTCGCTGGATCTTAATGATTTTGGCACGATTCTCGAATCCGGCTATGGCCACGAAGTGCCGCCGGATGTGCGCGCGCGTATGGAGCGTGATTACGCGGTGAACCATCGCTTTGAAGAGCAGCTGCAGAAGGCAGTTGAAGCGCGCAAAGCAGCACGCTAACCTTTCCCCATGTCATCGATCGTGATTCTCACTGGCGCGGGTATTTCCGCCGAGTCCGGCCTTGCTACGTTTCGCGCGGCGGATGGGCTGTGGTGTGGCCACCGCATCGAAGATGTCGCGACGCCTGAGGCGTTTGACCGCCAGCCGGAGATCGTGCATGCATTTTATAACGAGCGTCGCCGCCAGCTTGCGTCGGTTGCTCCCAATGCGGCGCATCTGGCGCTGGCGGAGCTGGCGCAGCGTGATTCCGGCCGTGTCACCATCATCACGCAGAATGTCGATGATCTGCATCAGCGCGCGGGCAAAGCAGGCGTCATTCTGCCCATGCACGGCGAGCTGAAAAAAGTGCGCTGCGTCGTCTCCGGCGAGGTGTTTGTCTGGCACGAGGATCTATCCACTCAGACACCATGCCCGTGCTGCAAGCGCCAGGGCAGGCTGCGGCCGCATATTGTGTGGTTTGGCGAGATGCCGCTTTACATGAACGCCATCGAAACGCTGATGGCCGAGTGCGATATGTTTGTTTCTATCGGCACGTCTGGTCAGGTCTATCCCGCGGCTGGCTTTGTGCGGCTGGCACGCAGCCACGGCGCTCACACCGTGGAGCTGAATCTTGAGCCATCGGCCATCAGCGGACATTTCGCCGAGCGGCGCTACGGCAAAGCAACCGAGCTGGTGCCGGCGTTTATACAGTCACTTTCAGAGTGACTGCACCGCTGAAAGCACGTCTTTCACGTGGCCATCCACACTCACCTTGCGCCAGATACGGCGGATCACGCCCTGCCCATCAATCAGGAATGTGGCGCGCTCGATGCCCATATATTCTTTGCCATACATGCTTTTTTTCACCCACACGCCATAATCCTCGCACATGGTGCCGCTTTCGTCGGAAGCAAGCGGGAAGGGCAGGCAGTATTTTTCTTTAAATTTATCGTGGCTTTTCACTGAGTCTTTGGAAACGCCAATCACCACCGCGCCTGCCTTTTCAAAATCTTTGATATGGTCGCGGAAATCTTTGGCTTCGATGGTGCAGCCGGGGGTATCGTCTTTGGGGTAGAAATAGAGCACCACTTTTTTACCCTTAAGATCTTCAGAGCTGAGGCTGTGGCTGCTGTCAAACTGCGTGCTAAAGCTTGGCGCTTTGCTGCCAACAGCAAGTTCGGAGGTGTTTTTTCTGGCACTGGCGGTCATGATATACTCCCGTTTGGTGTTAGATGCTTAAGATAGGCGTTTTGCACGTATTGTTCAATAGCCAGCAGACGCTGTTTGACCTTGCCGAAATCATCAGTATCCGGGTTGATGGCTTGTGCCAGCAATTTGCGCAGGCCGGGCGGCATGGCGGTTTCATCGGGATTGCCGTGTGTTGTCAGGCGGAGCAAATGGAACAGCTCCTGCAGAAAGCCTGCCGCTTCGGCCAGTTTTGCTGCATCATCCGCATCGAGTGCGCCGCGATCGGCCAGCCAGCGAATCAGCTGGCGGGCGCTGCCACGGCAGGTCTGCTGCTGGCCAGCGCTATGGCGCAGTAGCTCATATTGCAGCAGAAAGTCGAGATCAATCAGCCCGCCGCTGATGTATTTCAGGTTCCATGGGTTGGTGGTCGCGAATTCCTTTTCGATACGCTCGCGCATATCCACCACATCATGGCGCAGCTTCTGCGGGTCGCGCCATTGGCATAGCGCCTCATCAATCAACTTTTCCACTGTGGCGGCGAGCTTATCATCGCCGGCTGCCATGCGTGCTTTGGTGAATGCCATCAGCTCAAATGTCCATGCAGACTGCGCAAGGTATTGCGCGAGGCCTTCGCGGCTGGTTACCAGCAGCCCTTGTGTGCCGGAAGGCCGCAGCCTGAGATCAACATCATAGAGCCTGCCCTCGCGGCCAATGGTGGTGAGTGCGCTGAGGATGCGCTGGGTGAGGCGGCTGTAGTAAACGCTGGCGCTGAGAGATTTTGCACCGTCAGACACGCCGGTTGCCGGCGCATCATACACAAACACCAGATCCAGATCCGAGCTGAAGGTCATATCGCGGCTGCCCAGGCGCCCCAGCGCAATCACTGCGAGCTGGCCGCCGGGGATCACCCCGTGTGTGCGCGCAAATTCCTGCTGCGTCAGGCGGCATACCTCATCCAGCGCGAGATCGGCAAGGTCGGAAAGGAATGCGCCAGCAAATTCCGCAGGCACCATATGCTTCAGCAGATGCACACCCGCCTGAAACTGCTTTTCATTGCGAAAGCGTGTCAGCGCATCCATGCTGGCTTCAAAATCCTCATCATGCGGATAAATCTGTTTCAGCTGCTCCTTCAGTGTGCTGCGGCTAGGCAGTTCGCGGTAAAAATCAGCATCCAGCACCGCATCGAGCAGGCTTGGCGACTTGCTGAGATACTCCGACAAGGTGGGCGCGCTTCCCATAATGTCGGCAAGCAGGCCAAGCAGCTGCGGGTTGCTGTAAAACAGTGAAAAAAGCTGCACACCGGCGGGCAGATGTGTGAGGAAATCGTTGAATTTCAAAAAGGCGTGGTCGGGGCTGGCGGTCTCTGACAGGCGCTTGAGCAGGGTGGGCATCAGCTCGGTGAGCAGTTCTCGCGCGCGCTTGGTGCGTGTGGCGCGTTTGGAGCCGTGATGCCAGCCCATGATCACTTCCGATATGGTCTGCGGGTTCTGATAGCCAAGCTGGCGCAGTGTTTCCAGCGTTTCCGGGTCGTGGCTGACACCGGTAAACACAAGATTGCCCTCATCGCCCAGCTTTTCAGAGCTTTTGAAAGAGTTCGCAAAAATATCATGCACCACTGCCAGCCTATTTTCCGTCTCGCGGCTGAAGCTTTCGACATTCTCAAACCCCATGAAACTGGCAATCCGCGACAGTTCAAGAGGATCGCTCGGCAGGCTGTGGGTCTGCTCATCGCCCACCATCTGCAGCCGGTGCTCGAGTGTGCGGTAGTAGCGGTAGGCTTCGATCAATGTGTGTTCGGTTTCGGCGCTGATAAGTTGTTGGCGGGCAAGCAGCGCCAGTGTTTCGCAGGTCGCACGCGTGCGCAGTACAGGCATGCGTCCGCCCCAGATGAGCTGGTGAATCTGGGTATAAAACTCAATCTCGCGGATGCCGCCAGTACCAAGCTTGATGTTATGTCCCTGCAGCCTGATTTTTTTATTCTGATGGCTGTCCATCTGGCGTTTGATGGAGTGGATGTCCTGAATGGCTGCGAAATCAAGGCTGCGCCGCCACATGAAGGGAGAGAGCGTTTTAAGAAACTGCTGCCCTGCATCCATATCGCCCGCCACTGGCCGAGCTTTGATCATGGCGGCGCGCTCCCAGTTCTGCCCGACACTTTCGTAATAGTAAATTGCGGCGGTGGTGTTGATCGCCGGGGGAGTAGAGGCGGGATCCGGCCGCAGCCTCAGGTCGGTGCGAAACACATAGCCGTCAGCGGTGCGCTCCTGCATGATAAGCACTAAATCCTGCGCGAGGCGGTTCATGAAGTGCTGTTCATTGTGTCGGCCTTGATAGCCGAGGCGATCTTTTTCAAACAACACAATCAAGTCAATATCGCTGGAATAATTCAGCTCATATGCACCGAGCTTGCCCATGCCGAGAATGATAATGCCGCTGCCAAACGCTGCCTCAGCTGCCTGCCAGGCAATTTCGCCGCGGCGGTGCGCCTCGGCAAGCAGCAGCTTTAAACTGGCTTCGAGCGCGGCTGAGGCCATTTGCGAAAGGCGCAGCGTGACTTCCTCCAGCGCAAATTCGCCGCTGAGATCCGCCAGCGCGACCACCAGCGCGAGTTTTGATTTCGTCTGGCGCAGCTGCTTCATGAGCGCTTCGCGGCTGGTGCCAGCAGACAGCTCTGCGAGGCTCGCAAGAAGCTGGTCTGCGGTTTTGGCTGCGCCATGGGTCAGCATGTCGCGGGCAGAGGCCGGGTGTTTCAGCAGTAGCCGGGAAAGGTAAGGCGAATTGGCAAATACCGCTTCAACGATGGGGTGATCCGCCGACGCAATCATCCAGTCAGCAAGCGCTGGATCTTCCAGTTTTCCGGCACGTTCCAGCCAATCAGCGCGAAGGCGCTTGGCATCCTGAATCGAATAAAGGCGTGGTAGGCTGGTATCGTTCATGACAGATTGGTCACTATATTTACGTTTTATTATGCAATATACGTTCAACTGCTCTCGTGAAATCATTTTCTGGTAAAAACGTGCTTCGTGGTCATCCGGTTTTCAAGTTCATGTTTGCGATGACGGCAGGGGTGCTGGTGGCGCTGCTGGTGGCAGTGAATTCGCTGCTGATCTGGGTGGCGACCGGCCCGCGCTCGCTGGCAACGCTCACGCCTGCGATAGAATCCGCACTCAGCGCTTCGGATGGCAGTTTTCGTGTGGCGATTGGCGAGACATGGCTGCTGTGGGATGGGTGGAAGCACCCGGTGGATATTCGGCTGAAACAAGTGGATGTACTGACTGGCGAAGGGCAGGTTTTTTCTTCATTTCCAGAAGTGGCGATTGGTTTACACATCCCATCCTTGCTGCTGGGGCGCATTTTGCCGACATCGCTGGCGCTGGATAAGCCGGTAGTGAGCCTGTTGCAACATGCAGACCGTTCGGTAAGTTTTGGTTTTCGTCAAAACGCAGAGGACAATCAGGAACACGCGCAGCCGCAAACATTGCCACTGGCGCTTCTATTTGCTGCCGTCAGCCAGCAGGATGATACTGGGCCGCTACGCAAACTGCGTTCCGTGCGCATATCGCAGGCGGATATCAGCGTTGGCAGCGAGGCAGAAGGGGTAGTGTTTCAGGCGAGTGGTGTTGATATCGGCCTCAAGCGCTCGCGGCGGCTTGGGCTTGCGCTCTCGCTCAGTGGCAAGCTGCGTTATGATGAATTTCAGTCAAATATCGGCGCGGAATTATCCATGCTGCCCGGCCAGCAGCAGGTCAGCGGCCGGGTGGATTACGAAGGGGTGGATGTGGCCGCGCTGGTGGATTTATTCACTCAGGAAGACAAGCCGGTGCCGCTATCCATGCCGATCAGCGGGCAGGCCTACCTGACGCTCGATGCGGATGGAAGTGTGCGCTCGCTGCAGCTGAAGGGCATGGGCGGCATGGGTGAGCTGAGACTCGCGGAGCTGCCAGAGCCGCTGGCGATCAGCTGGGCGCGTTTTGATCTAACCGTGCAGGACGGCATGAATACGCTGAGCATCGCTGAATTATCTGCGGATCTGGATGGTGCAGCGCTTACAGCAAGCGGCAAGTTGCAACGCAATGATCAGCAGCAGCTGGCAATAGCCGCTAAAGCCAGCCTTGCCAATGTTCCGACGGCGCGTGTGGCTGCGCTGTGGCCGTTGTCACTAGCGCCGATCACGCGTGAGTGGGTCACTGGTAATATTACGGATGGTAGTGTCACGCAGGCGAGCGTTGTGGCTAATCTTGGCTACGGTGATTTGGATCTTCCGGCGCTGCCCAAAACTTCGATTGACGCATCAATACGCCTCAGCGGTGCCACCATTCGTTACCTGCCGGATCACCCACCCGCGCGGCAGGTGGAGGCGCTGATTCGGGTGGATGGTGTCGCCATGGAGGCGACGGTCGAGCGCGCCGACTATATGGAAGCCACGCGGCTGAGTAACGGCCAGGTGGTGATTGCCGATCTGAACGCCGATAATCCTTACATTGAGCTCGGCCTTCAGGCGGATAGCAATGCGCAGGAAGCAGCGCGATTTCTGGCGCTGCCTAAGCTTGAACATGCTAGCCGTCTGAATATGAACCCGGCATCGATGTCGGGAAAGGTGAGCGCTGCCGCGAAGGTGGGATTTTACTTTTTTGCGCCCAAAGATGAGAAAGGACAGCCGCTTGAACCTGATATTGATTACAATGTGACCGCCACGCTGGCGGAAGTGAGTGCGCCGGGCTTCATGCACAAATTTGATGTAAGTCAGGCCAGCGGCGATGTGACCGTCAGCAAAGATCAGCTGGAATTCAAGGGAAGCGGCACAATCAATAGCGCAAAAGCAAAAGACGTTCAGGTGCGCTATTTATTTGCGCCGAAAGATGGTCTGGACACGTTCATCACAGCGCAGGCAAGCGCCGGGCGTCAGGCGCTTGAGCGTTTTGGTCTGCCGCCGCTGGGGCTGATATCGGGCGAGATTGGGGTTAAGGCTGAGCTGCGTCTTGGGGCAGCGCTGGAGCAGGCAGATTTAACGCTGGATTTAACTCCGGCAGCGATTCAGGTGAATGATATCGCGTGGAGCAAGCCGCAAGGTGAGGCGGCCACACTTGCTTTAAAAAGCGAAAAAAAATCCGGCCTCCTCAGCATTGAATCATTTGAGCTGAAAGGTAAGCAGCTGGAGGCGACGGGATCCTTAGCGCTCGGCGCTGATATGAAATCCATTGTAAAAGCGAGCCTTTCGCGGCTCAATATCGGCACCACCTCGCTCAGCAAGCTCGACTACAGCCGCACAGCCGATGGTATGGCGCTCTCTGTTGCAGGCGCGCGCGCTGATTTAAGCGGCATTCTTGATGATAGCGGCGATAAAGCGACGCAGGATTTTTCATTCGCGAATTTTCCAGCCATTAAGCTGGAACTGGATGTAGCGGAGCTGGCCATGGCGGGCGGCACAAAAATGACAGCGGTCAAAGGCCATCTTCATTGCACAGTGCAGCGCTGCGAGTCGGCGGATATCGGCGGCGCGGTATCAGATAAACCATTCCGTCTACGGATTTATCGTGAGCCTAAAACCGTGCGCCAATTCTCGCTTCGCGCTGAAGATGCTGGCGAATTTCTGAAATCACTTGCACTTTACGATCGCATGGAAGGTGGCGTGCTGACCATCAATGGCCAGTATGTCGATACGCCCGGCAGCAGCAGCCTGCTTCGCGCTCGCATGGATATTACCGAGCACACCATTCGTAAAGCACCAGTGCTTGCGAAAATTCTGACACTCGCATCGCTGACAGGTTTTTTTGATATGCTCGAGGGCAACGGTATCCGCTTCACGAAAATGGTGATTCCGTTTTCACTGCAGAATGATGTGATTACGGTGAGCAAGGCACGTGCATTTGGCAACGCCATTGGCATCACAGCAGAAGGTACCATCACATTTCCTGCGGTGCTTTTTGATGTGCGCGGCACGGTCGTGCCTTCTTATGCAGCGAATACAATTCTTGGTAAGCTGCCAATAATCGGCGATGTGCTGACCGGCGGTGAAGGCAAAGGCGTTTTCGCCGGTAATTATTCAGTGAAAGGCACCTATCAGGATCCGAAAGTGGCGGTGAACCCGCTTTCCATCCTTACCCCTGGCGTGCTTCGCGGTATTTTTGATGTGGGGGGCAAAGGCTGAGTCTTGCCGTCATCGCCCGAATCGCTTTTGCGATTCTAGGGCGATCCATGATTTTAGCTGGATTCCCTTAGAATTTTTGTAAGAACAAAAATTCAGGGAATGACGAAAAACAATGAAAATCTAGCCGAGCTTCACCAGCACATGCTTCTTTTTGCCCGCGGATAATTTTACTTCGCCGGTTTCTTTAAAATAGTTGCTGTCAATGAGCATGGTTTCGTCATCAATCTTCTGATCATTCAGGCGTGCGCCACCGCCGCGTATCAACCGTTTGGCATCGCCGCCGGAATCGGCAAGCCCAACCAGCCTGAGAAGTTCATAGGCCGCCATGCCTTTACCCAGCTCTGCCGCTCTCAGCACATGTACAGGTATATCCGCACCAATGGCACCTTCTTCAAATGTTTTTTTGGCTGTTTCGGCGGCTTGTTTAGCGGCGCGGTCGCCATGGCAAAGTTTTGTTGCTTCAGTGGCCAGGATTTTTTTGGCCTCGTTGATATCTGCGCCCTTCAGCTTTTCCAGCTTTTCGATTTCCTTCACCGGAATTTCGGTGAAGAGTCTCAGGAAACGCCCCACATCCGCATCATCACAATTGCGCCAGTATTGCCAGTAGTCGTAGGCGGAGAGCATGTCTTTATTCAGCCAGACAGCGCCGGTCGCGGTTTTTCCCATTTTGGCACCAGAGCTGGTGGCAAGCAGCGGTGTCGTCAGCCCGATAAGTTCACGGCTACCTTCGCTTTCCATGTAGTTCTGGAAGGCTTTGGCGGTGTAGTCTTTCGGGTCGGTGCGCTTTGATTGAATCATCGGTTGCACTTCAACGATTTTGAGATCGCCCTGCTGCTGGCTGAGCGATAGCGGCTGAAATTTATTTTCAGCATCAATACGGCGCATGAGATCAATTCCCATCACAATATTGCCCCACTGATCCGAGCCGCCCATTTGCAACATGCAGCCATAGCGGCGGTGCAGTTCCAGAAAATCATAGGCCTGCAAAATCATATAGTTAAACTCAAGAAACGACAGCGATTGTTCGCGGTCTAGGCGCG
>CANHDY010000068.1 GCA_947459535.1 Rickettsiales bacterium
CAACAAAATCGAGCACCGTTGGTTCCCCATCAAAAACGCCACACGCAAAATCCTCGCAACCTACGCAGACATCAATGCCGCACTCCAAACTGTTATATTATTAGCTAATTAAACGTTATGTGCTATATATACGTTTTATTGGAACGCATCGGCAGTATGATGCGATTGATGTAAGTGAGGTGTGATATGGATATTAAACCGATCAAGAATAAGCGCGATTATCAGGCGGCGCTCAAGCAAATCGAAGCATTGATGGATGCTGCGCCCGGCAGCAAACGCGGCGATAGGCTCGATGTGCTGGTGACACTGGTGGAGGCGTATGAAGCGAAGCATTTTGCCATTGACGCACCAGACCCCATCGCCGCCATCGAGTTCGCGATGGAGCAGAAAGGCCTGACGCGAAAAGATCTGGAACCATTTATCGGCAGCCGCGCGCGCGTGAGCGAAGTGCTGAATCACAAACGGCCACTGACGCTTGCCATGATCCGAAATCTCCACACTGGCCTTGGCCTGCCGGCGGAGATTTTGATTCATTGAAGAGGTGCTTTAGGATTATCTGCCGCGTGCTTCTTCTTTGGCCGCATTAACTCGCTTCGAAAGTTCCGCGATCATTGCTGCGAATTCTTGCTTCGTAGCGTCGGTAGCGGTACGTACAATAGCAGCAATTTGCTCATAGTTTTCTTCCAGACCTTTCGTTTCGCCGACTGAGACTTTCCGACGATCAGAATGAATGTGAATGTATGGGGTTCCTGAATCATTGCTTGACCATTTTATGGCACTATCTTCGGGGTAACCTGCCGCCTTCATGCCAGCATTAATTTTAGTGACTAGGCTCGATTCAAAATCTTTTCTTAAAGCAGACAACTTATCAATAAGATCTTGTTCCAGAGGTTTAATTGTAGACCATTCACCTTCAAAATTCTCTTGCACCGTACGATCAGGAGCCGTGACCCAAGCATGTATGTCGTCGGTAGCGCTATTGGCTCGTAACTGTACTTTAATTCCGGTATCTCCGACTTTCGTGGTATAGCCTTTGTATTTTTTTTGCATAGCGCCCCCATAAAGTGATGAACAAATAAGTTTGCAAACTTTAACAAATGGGGGGGGTAAGCAAGCCGGGTTTTATGAAGATTTGATGACATCGGCGGCGAAAAGTCACAAAATCACTTGGAAAATGATGCGGTTTCGGGCATAATATGTCTCGTAAGGTGAAGGTAGCGCCTTACCATAGAAAGGAGATTAACCATTCTAATCAAATCGTTATTTCCAAACCTGACTTTATCTTCCCTAGAACGTCTCATTATTTCTGCACTTGATCAGAATAAAGCTGAGAACATTGTTTCCATCGATCTCACCGGTAAATCCGATGTTGCTGACCGCATGATTGTGGCGAGCGGCACGTCGAACCGCCATGTTGCGTCGCTGGCGGATCATCTGGTCGATGCGCTGAAAAAACTTGGCTTTAATCCGGTGCCGGTGGAAGGCCAGGATTCAAGCGAGTGGGTGCTGGTGGATGCGGGTGACATTATCGTGCATCTGTTCAAACCGGAAACCCGCGCGCGCTACAATCTGGAGAAGATGTGGTCGGTTCCATCGCAAACGGCGGATGCGCTGGTGTAGTTGTCGTGATTGCCGTGGTTCGTGGTTGTCGTGGTTATAGTATTTAAATAAGATAACACATGAATCACGATATCCACGAACCACGATAACCACGAAGACCACGTCCTTATGAAACTCCTCATTGCCGCTGTGGGCAAGGCCAAGGCCTCGCCGGAACTTTCGCTTTATCAGGATTATGCGCGGCGCATTCCATGGAAACTCTCGGTCGTCGAATGTAAATCCAATGATCAGCTGCTTGCCGCCTGTGAGGGTTACGACCGGCTGGTGGCGCTGGATGAAGCCGGCAAACAATTTTCCAGCAGCGATTTTGCAGGCCAGCTCAGCCGCTGGCAGCAGCAGGGTTGTTCGTCATTTGCCTTTATGATTGGCGCGGCGGATGGGCTGACAGATGAGGTGCGCCGCCATGCGCATCTGGTGTGGTCGCTGGGCTCGCTTACCTGGCCGCATATGCTGGTTCGGGGCTTGCTTGCCGAGCAGTTATACCGTAGCTATAGCATACTCACTAACCATCCATATCACAGATCATAAATGACCAGACCAAAGCCGGTCGTGCTTACCATCCTCGATGGCTGGGGGCACCGCGAAGAAACCGAGCATAATGCCATTGCCCAGGCGGCAACGCCCACATGGGATCACCTCCTTGCGACCTACCCGCACGGCCTGATTAATGCCTCGGAGCTGCATGTCGGGCTGCCGGAAGGCCAGATGGGCAATTCGGAAGTGGGGCATATGAATATCGGCTCTGGCCGTGTGCTCATGCAGGATCTGCCGAAAATTGATGCGGCGATTGCAAGTGGAAGCATAGAAAAAAATCCACAATGGCAGCACTTGATCAGAACCCTCTCCCCTCAGGGGAGAGGGCAGGGTGAGGGGCAAATGAATGTTGGATGTAATAACACTCATCAAACCACCTCTAACCCTCACCCCAGCCCTCTCCCTGAAAGGGAGAGGGAGCCAGTGGTGCATGTGATGGGGCTGCTCTCCGATGGCGGGGTGCATTCACATATGAACCACATGGCGGCGATGGCGAACATGCTGGCGGCAAGTGGCGTAGAGGTGCTGGTGCATGCGTTCCTTGACGGGCGCGATACGCCGCCGCAGAGCGCGCTTAGCTTTATCGAGCAGTTTGAAAAAGATATTACCCTCACCCCGACCCTCTCCTCAAAAGGGAGAGGGAGTGTTTGCATTGCCACTGTCAGTGGTCGCTACTATGCCATGGATCGTGATAAGCGCTGGGATCGCGTAGAGAAGGCCTATAGCACGCTCACGGCAGCAAGCGGCGCGCGGTTTGCCAGCGCGAAAGCAGCGACCCAAGCCAGCTATGCGGCAGGCGTGACAGATGAATTTGTGCTGCCATGCGTGATCGGTGATTATGACGGCATGCGTGATGGTGATGCGCTGGTGATGGTGAATTTCAGGGCGGATCGTGTGCGTGAGTTATTGGCCGCGCTGGTTGACCCCGCTTTCAAGGATTTTGCGCGCGATAAAACCATTCGTTTTTCGAGGGCGCTTGGCATGGCGGAATATTCCAAGGCGCTCGCACCGCTGGTGCCGGCGCTCTTTCCGCCGGAGCCGCTCACCAATATTCTTGGCGAAGTCATATCAAATGCTGGCCTTAAGCAGCTTCGCATCGCTGAAACTGAGAAATATGCGCATGTGACCTTCTTTTTTAATGGCGGGCGCGAGCAGGAATTTGCCGGTGAAGAGCGTATCCTGATTCCATCGCCCAAGGTTGCCACCTATGATTTGCAGCCGGAAATGTCGGCGCCGGAAGTGACCGACGCGCTGGTCGCCGCGATTGACAGCGGCAAATACGATTTCATCGTGGTCAACTACGCTAACACCGATATGGTCGGCCACAGCGGGGATATTGTGGCGGCGAAAAAGGCGGTGGAAGCGGTGGATCAGTGCCTTGGCCGAGTTGTTGAGGCGACGCTTGCTGCCGGCGGCGCCATGCTCATTACCGCTGACCACGGCAATGCCGAGATGATGCATGATCACGATTCCGGCCAATCCCATACAGCGCATACACTCAATCTGGTGCCGGTGGTGCTGGTGGCGAAAGGCTTTGAGCATCAGAAGCTTCATATTCCCGTTGGTAAACTGGGCGATATCGCGCCCACCATTTTGCAGCTGATGGGGCTTGCGCAGCCTGCCGAGATGACGGGCGTTTCGTTATTGAGTGGGATGCGTTGAGAAGGATGATGAGCATCGCCAGACCATTTTTTTTATTTCTCATTGTTTCAGCCTTGATTCCTCTGCCCGCCGCTCCTTCCAGCAAAGAAGATCTTGCCAAAACCAGAGAGCAGATTAAAGAAGCTGAGCAAAAACAGGAGCAGCTGAAGCAGCAGCGCGCCAGCTTGGAATCGGAGCTGGCGGAACTGCAGCGCCAACTGGTCGTGGCTGCCCAGCAGCTTCAGCAACGTGAAACGGCGCTTTCAGCGGCAGAAGAAAAACTGGCGCGCACCCTTGCGCAGCAGCAAACGAAGGAGCTCGAGCTGAAAGCCGAGCGCGACAAACTTGCCGCCATGATTGAGGCGGCGCTACGCGTCAGCCGCACACCGCCTGAGGCCATGGTGCTGATGCCGCAAGGGGCGGAAAATACCATCCGCGCCGCCCGTATTCTTAAAATGACGACTGCCGGCATTAAAACTCAGGCGCAGCAGATTCGTCTGCAGCTGGAAGAGCTGAAGCTACTTGAGGATAAGCTCGCCGCGCAGCGCGAGGCCATGCTGAGAGACAAGCAGCAGCTGGCGTCGCAGCATGAATCTATTCAAAAGCAGCTTGCCGAGCGCAGCGATCTTCAACAGAAACTGGGAGAGGACGAGCGCCGGCAGGCTCAATCCATCGCACAGCTGGCGAAGCAGGCGCAGAGCCTGCAGGATCTACTGGGGCGAATCGAACAGCAACGCAGGGAACAAAAAGAAGCCGAAGAATTGGTGGCACCCCACGATGCGCCAGTGCAGGCCACACGCGGCAAGCTGCGCTCGTTTGAGCGTGCACGCGGCAAGATTCGTATGCCTGCGTCTGGCCGCCTAGTGCAGCGTTTTGCCGAAAGCACCGGGCGTAATGAAACCAGCCGCGGCATTGCTATTAAAACACGTCCTGAGGCCAGTGTGACAGCGCCATTTGATGGCGAAGTCGTGTATGCCGGGACATTCATGGGCTATGGGCGGATGGTCATTCTGCGTCACAGTGACGATTTTCACACATTGCTGTCAGGACTTGCGGATATCGATACCAGAACCGGTGAGTTTCTATTGGAAGGTGAACCGATTGGTGCTATGGGAAACAAAGAAGCATCCACACGGCTTTATCTGGAGATACGGAAAGATAACCAACCCGTTGACCCAGCTGTGTGGCTGAACAATCAATGAATGGATACAACATGCGTCGCGCGCTTAAATTCACGCTGCTGATGGGGGCTATGAGCCTTCCGGTGGTTGCCTATGCCCAGAAGAATGATACGTTTGCCCTGCTGCAACTGTTTGGCGATGTGTTTGACCGTGTGCGTACGGATTATGTTGAGGAAACCAAAGATTCTGAGCTGATTGAGGCGGCCATTAACGGTATGCTGACCTCGCTGGATCCTCATTCCGGCTACATGAATGAAAAAGCGTTCAAGGAAATGCAGGTGCAGACCAAGGGTGAATTTGGTGGGCTTGGCATTGAAGTGACCATGGAAAACGGGCTGGTGAAGGTCATCACCCCGATTGACGATACCCCGGCGTTTAAAGCGGGCGTGAAGGCGGGCGACTTTATTGCTCAGATTGATGATGAATCGGTGATGGGCATGGCGCTGTCGGAAGCGGTGGAAAAAATGCGCGGCAAGGTGGATTCCAAGGTGAAGCTGACCATTCTGCGCGAAGATACCACCGAGCCGATTGAGCTGACCTTGAACCGCGCGGTGATTCGAATCAAATCCGCGCGCGGCCGCGCGCAAGGGCATGATATTGCTTATCTGCGTATCACTCAGTTCAATGAACAGACCACGGAACTGATGCGCGATAGCTTTGCCCAGATGAAAAAAGACCTGCCGCATCTGCGCGGCGTGGTGCTGGATTTGCGCAATAACCCGGGCGGCCTGCTGGATCAGGCGGTGTCGGTGGCGGATGCTTTTCTGAAGCAGGGCGAAATTGTTTCCACGCGTGAGCGCGACCCTGCCAATACCAAGCGCTTCAGCGCTAAATCAGGCGATGAGCTGGTCGCCGAAAATATGCCGGTCGTGGTGCTGATTAACAATGGATCGGCCTCGGCTTCCGAGATTGTGGCTGGTGCGCTGCAGGATCACAAGCGAGCGGTGGTCATGGGCACGAAAAGTTTTGGTAAAGGCTCGGTTCAGACGGTCATTCCGCTGGCGGAACATGGCGCGATGAGGCTTACTACGGCGCGTTACTACACACCGTCCGGCCATTCGATTCAGGCCAAGGGTATTACGCCGGATATTATTGTCGAGCAGGCGAAAATCGAGCCGGTGAAAGCAGGCAAGATGCGTCTGGAGGCCGATCTTCGCAAGCGCCTCGAGAATCTTGAAGATAAAAAAGACAAAAAGCAGGAAGAACTACCGGCTGAAAGCAAGCAGAAGCAGGAGCCGGTGAAACCGGATGGTGCCGATAAAGAAAATGGCAAGAAAGATGCTCCGCGCCGTAGCGATAGCGAAGCTGAGGAAGATTTCCAGCTGCAGCGCGCGATTGATCTGCTGCGCGCGGTTCATGTGTATAATCAGGTCACGCCGGATCGCTGACCATGCGTATGGGCTTGAAATTCTCTAAAGCCCTGATCTGGCAGCTTGGCATGTGGGCATCGCTTTTTGCCTGTGTTCTAGCGCTGGTGCTTTTCTTTCTGGCAGCGTTTGGTGAAACTAAAGAGGCGGATGATACTGGCAGACGTCTCGCGATTACACTGCAGGATGGAAAAATAATAGGCCATATCCACCGCACCGATAGCGCTGCGGAGGTGGTGGCGCCTGCGAGCGAACCGGTGGCGCCTGCGAGTGAACCAGTGGCGCCTCAGGAGCCGGAGGCTTCTCAGCCAGAGGCCAGCCAGAGCAGTGAACCGACGTCTGATGAATCTGCTGCCGCGCCCCCGCCCGCAGCAACGCAGACGCCCGACTCGGTGGATCAGCCCGTGCCAGGTGAGGAGCTGCCACTGGCAGCACCACCAGAGCCAGAGCCGGAGGCGCAAGAGCCGCTTACGATTGTGCCGGCGGCCAATCCGCTGCCTGAAGCTAATCCCAAGCTGCTTGAGAAAAGTTCCGTGGGTGATTTGCCGTTTATCGCGCCTGATGGCAGTAAGGCATGGCAGTATTACAGCGCTTCATTTTCGCGTCAGGGCAATGAGCCAATGATTGCACTGGTAATCACGGGTCTTGGTCATAGCCGCGGCGTGACCGAGCGTGCCTTGTTGCTGCCTGCTGCAGTTACGCTTAGCTTTTCGCCCTATTCGCCTAATCTTACGCAGTGGAGCAACAGCGCCCGCCTCACCGCGCATGAAGCGCTGCTTGATCTGCCGCTTGAACCACCCAATTTCCCTGCCTCTGATCCCGGACCCAAGGCATTGCTGCTGGATAAAGGGCTGCAGGAAAACGAAAGCCGCCTGCGCTGGATTTTATCGCGCACTACAGGCTATGTGGGGTTGGCGACGCCGTATAACGAGGTGTATACGAGCGATGCTGAGTCGTTTCGCGTGCTGCTGCAATCACTGGCCAATCGTGGCCTGATGCTGCTGGTAACCCGTGAGCCTGCGCGCAGCGAAATTAAAGATCTGCTGGATGGCAGCAGCACGCCGCACGCTGTGGCGAATCTGCTCGTGGACGAGGATCTGCTGGCAAGCTCGATTGATAGTCGTCTTGCTGCGCTTGAGCAGGAGGCTAGAAAGCAGGGCTATGCTATCGGTGTGATTCAAGCCACTCCACTATCCATTGACCGGGTGAATCTCTGGACGAAAGAGCTGGAAGCTCGCGGCATCCGGCTGGTGCCGCTCTCGGCAGTTGTGAAGCTGAGGTTCTCATGAGCCTGCCTTACCGTGATGGTGTTGGTATTATGCTGATTAACCAGCATCGACAGGTGTTTGTGGCGAAGCGCATTGATACCTTGTCTGAAGCATGGCAGATGCCACAGGGCGGCATTGATGAGGGCGAACGTCCGGATGTGGCAGCACGGCGCGAGCTGGAAGAAGAAACCGGCACCAGCAAAGCAACGATTCTGCGGGAAAGCAAAGACTGGCTTACCTATGATTTGCCTCAGGAACTGGTAGGTAAAATCTGGCGTGGGCGCTTTCGTGGCCAGCGCCAGAAATGGTTTGCCATGCGGTTTGATGGCACGGACAGCGATATTAATATCGACACGCCCCACCCAGAATTCTGCGAGTGGAAATGGACGGCGCCCAGCACCCTTCCTGATTTGATTGTGCCGTTTAAACGTGTATTATACCGCGATATTATTCAGGAATTCAGGGATTTACTTTGAACGCCATTGCGCTGCAGATGTTGTTTGGGGATCGTGGTAAATATATCGCGATGATTATCGGCATTGGGTTTGCCTCGCTGATCATGACCCAGCAACCTTCAATTTTCTGGGGACTTCTCACGCGTACCTATGCCTTTATTGGCGATGTTGCCGCGCCGGATATCTGGGTGATGGATCCGGGGGTGCAGTTCGTTGAGGAGCACAAGCCGATACGTGATACGGATCTTGCGCGGGTGCGGGGCGTTCCGGGGGTTGCCTGGGCAGCGCCGATGTACAAGAATCTGATGATTGTGAAGCTGCCCGATGGTTCGACACGCTCGATTGATTTGACGGGTCTTGATGATGCAACACTGATCGGCGCGCCGCCGCAAATCGTGGAAGGCTCGCTTGAGTCGCTCAGGCAGGCCGATGGTGTGTTGGTAGATAAAGAATCCGCTTTTACACGGCTTCGTGTCTCCATGCCGGATGGCAGCACGCGGCCGCTTGCCATCGGCGATGTGATGGAAATTAATGATCGCCGCGCCGTGGTGGTGGGTTATGCGAAAGCCTCGCGCAATTTTGTGTTGCAGCCATTTATTTACACCACCTATACCCGCGCGCTGACCTACGCACCGCAAAACCGCCGGCAGCTCACTTATGTTCTGGTGAAGGCGCAGCAAGGGGTCGATATTCAGGCGCTGGCGGATCGCATTTCGAGCGAGGTTGATCTGCTGGCGCTGACATCGGATCAGTTCAAAACCGTTACCTTTGATTACTGGATGAAGAACACCGGCATCCCGATTAATTTTGGTATTTCGGTGACGCTGGGTTTTATTGTTGGGGCGGCGGTGGCCGGGCAGGCGTTTTTCAATTTCATCCGCGAAAATCTGAAACAATATGCCGCGCTCAAGGCAATGGGGCTGCGCTCAGGCGTGTTGGTGCGCATGGTGCTGCTGCAATCGCTGGTGGTGGGGCTGACGGGCTATGGCCTCGGGGTGGGGATGACGGCGCTGTTTGGCTATCTGATGCGCGACACGGTGCTCGCTTTCAGCATGCATCCGTTTATTCTCGTTTTTGCGCTGGCAGGGGTGTTTCTGATTGTGGCGGCGGCGGCGCTGCTTTCTATCCGGCAAGTCATTAAAATTGATCCTGCGGTGGTGTTCCGTGGCTGAGTTTGCAGTGCGTTGTCAGGGGGTGGTGAAGCGTTTCGGTGAAGGTGCCGGCGAGGTGGTGGCGCTGCGCGGGGTAGATCTTGATATTCGCGCGGGCGAGTTCATGATGCTGGTGGGGCCTTCTGGCTGCGGCAAAACAACGCTGATTTCGGTCATTGCTGGTATTCTTGCCTCTGATGAAGGAAGCTGTGAAGTGCTTGGCGAGCGTTATGAAGCGATGCGTAGCAGCCAGAAAATGGATTTCAGGGCAAAGAATATTGGTTTTGTGTTTCAGCAGTTCAACCTGCTGCCGTCGCTTTCCATTGCAGAAAATGTAGCGATTCCGATGATTATCAACGGCCATGATCGCAGCAGGGCAATGCAGGCGGCGCGCGCCATGCTGGATGAGGTGGGGCTTGGTGACCGTGCAGACAGCAAGCCCAACCTGCTTTCCGGCGGCCAGCAGCAGCGCGTGGCGATTGCCCGGGCGCTGGTGCATGAACCAAAAATCCTGCTGTGCGACGAGCCGACGAGCGCGCTTGACCATACCACCGGTATGAAAATTCTCGATATGATGCGCTCCTTAAGCGCCCGCCATGGAACGACGCTGATTGTGGTGACGCATGACAGCCGCATTTTTAAATATGCCGACCGCATCGCTCATATGGACGACGGGCGCATTGATAAGCTACTATCCGCCAGCGAATATATGGAGACAACAAGATAATCTCCTCTCCCCTTGAGGGAGAGGACGGTTTGTCTTAGGTTTAGCTGCAGCTAAGCCTTAGACAAACCGAGGTGAGGGGTCACTATTTTACACCCCTCCCCAACCCTCCCCCTCAAGGGGGGAGGGAATTTACTGTGATGGAGATGTATATACATGATTACCCGCTACCTGATTCCTTTTCTCGGTTTGGTTGGTCTTTTATGGGCGGTGACGTTTGTCTTTACTATTGGTAAGGCAGAAACGCCGCAGCCTAACCAGCTTTCCCTGCCGCCAGCCGCACCTTTCGCAGCGACGATTTCCGGCACGGGCATTATTGAGGCGAATACGCGTAATATCGAAGTTGGCAGTCATCTTTCCGGCATTGTTACGCAGGTGCCGGTGGTGGAAGGCAAGGTGGTGAAGCAGGGGGATCTGCTGTTTGCGCTCGATGACCGCGCGGCCAAAGCCGAGCTTGGGTCGCGCCAGAAGGATCTGGCGGCGGCGCAGGCAAGGCTGGAAACAGCGCGTGTGCAGCTCGCGGATGATCAGGATCAGCTGCGCCGTGCTGAATCGCTGAAGGTCGGGGTGGCGGTGAGCGAAGATGTGCTGATGCGCCGGCGCTTTGCGGCAAGGCGTGCGGCAGCGAATGTGACGCAGGCTGAAGCAGAAGTGGAAAGCGCCAAAGCACAGATGCAAAGCGCCGAAGTAACGCTGAGCCGCCTGAGCGTGACCGCGCCGATGGAAGGCCGCGTGCTGAAAGTGCGCGTGCAGCCGGGAGAATTTGTGCAGGCGGGGCAGCAGGTGGCGCCAATCTTAATGGGTAATGACACCCCGCTTTATGTGCGCGTGACGGTGGATGAAAATGATGTGTGGCGTTTTGCGCCAGAGGCGAAAGCTGAGGCAGCGCTGCGCAGCAATAAAGAGATTAAAGTGCCGCTGAAGTTTGTGCGTGTGGAGCCTTATGTGCAGCCTAAACAGAACCTAAGTGGCCGCAGCACTGAGCTGGTGGATACGCGTGTGCTGGAAGTGGTGTATGAAATTATGGGCGGTAGCGAGCAGCTGTTCATTGGCCAGCAGATGGATGTATTTATTGAGGTGGCACCGAAGTAGGGTGCGCCACATTAAAACAAGCCCCCTGCAGCGAATTAGACAAAACTGCTATACTCATTTGAATAAATAATTAGACGATTGAATACATTGTTCTATTGAGAGATGCGAGTTGTACTGTCTATATTTTTTGAGAGTGCCGAAGGTTTTTTCGATGGGCATGATGTCTGGTGAATACGGTGGTAAGAAGAGGAGCTTCG
>CANHDY010000069.1 GCA_947459535.1 Rickettsiales bacterium
ATGCGTAAACATACTGCTGCAGCGCTGCTTCTTGCCACTATCCTTACTCCCGCGGCTTTGCCGTTTCCTGCTATTGCCAAGGAAGAGACGAAAGACAAAACCGCTACTATCGACGAACGTCAGCAGCGCTGGGAAGCCATGAGTAGTGAAGAGAAAAAAGCTGCCACTCAGAAACGCATGGAAAAACGCGCCGAACGCCACGAAGCGATGAAAGAAAAATGGGACAAGATGAGCCCAGAAGAGAAGGCCAAAGCAAAGGAAGTGCGCCGCCATCGCAATCATGAGCGCCAGCTAAAAGCCAAGGAAAAACTTGATAATATGACGCCCGAGCAACGCGATCTCGCCATGAAACACCGCGAGGAACGCAAATCACTGCGCGATGAAATTCGCAAAGAGCATGGCAAGGATCATGGCATGGGACATGCCGGTCACTAATCCGGCGGAATTGCTATAGGAGAAAAGCCGGGCACGCCCGGCTTTTTTTATTCTACTTTGATATTGCCGGTCGCTTCTTCAATTTCACCGAATGTGGGCTGATAGTGCGTCGGCACCTGGCCGCGACCAAGCTCCACAGAAACCTGCGGCGCCATCCCTTTAAGATGCGCCACCAGTACATCACGGATAATCAGGTAAAACTGGTGGTCTTCGTTATGAATCGCCTGATTTTTGACCGCCAGCGGGCCGACAAGGCAGTATGCAAGGAATACACCAAGGAATGTGCCCACCAGCGCACCACCAATCATTTTGCCGAGAATTTCCGGCGGCTCAGTGATACTCGCCATGGTTTTTACCACTCCCAGCACCGCCGCCACAATACCAATCGCAGGCAGCGCATCCGCCATATTCTGCAGCGAGTGTCCGGGCGCCAAGGCCTCGTGGTGGTGCTTCTCAAGCTGCCTGTCAATCAGATCTTCAACCTGCATTGGGTTTTCCAGCCCCATAGTGAGGCTTCGAAGCGTGTCGCAGATGAGATCGATGGCGAAATGATCTTTGAGAATTTTAGGATACTGGGAAAAAATACTGCTTTCTTCCGGTTTCTCGATATGCTGCTCAAGCGCAATCAGGCCTTTGGATTTCATCAGCTTGCATAGCGCGAAGAGCAGGCAAAGCAGATCCTTGTAGTCCTGTTTTTTCCATTTGCCGCCCTTGAATGCTTTCCCGATTTCGCCAGGAACTTTCTTGGCCACATTACTTTTGTTACCGACCAAAAACGCACCGATCGCAGCACCGCCAATCATGCCCATTTCAACGGGCAGTGCCTTGAGAATAATGTCAATTTTACCGCCTGACGCAATGTAAACACCAAAAACGCAGACAAGCGTAATAACAATGCCAATAATCGGCAGCATGCAGGGATTCCCTTATGTTTCAGGTGAGCTCAGAACTGTTTTTAACAGGGAAATGCAAATAAAACGTTAAGAGCAGCTGCCTGCTACGCTGCTATTTCTTCAGCTGATACAACGCCTTGAATATGCCGAAGCTTACCCAGGCCGGCCGGGGTGAGGTTATATTTTCCAGGCAGGTCAATCTCTGCGCGTCCTTGCGGCAAGTTGGCCAGCAGACGGATGGTCACGCCGGTCTGTTGCGGCTCGCCAAGCAGTTCGCGGATGGCGGCCAGCGCCTGCATATCGCTGACGGCAATCGCCAGCTGCGAGCGATAATGCTGCGATTGCTGCTGGCGGATGAGCAGCTCATCGAGTAGTTCGATTTTCTGTGCGATTAATCGCACATCGGATTCATCGGCTTTGCCGTCAGCCTGAATGCAGAGAATTTTGCCATTTTCCAGCAGGTCGCGCTGGTCGCTCAGCAGCTGTTCGTTAAACACTGACACTTCATAAACGCCGGTCGTGTCCGATAGCTGGATGAAAGCAAACCTCCCCTTATCGGATACCTTGAACTTCCGCCCAGTCACAATGCCTGCCACACGAACCGATTTATACGCGCCATCAAGCCGTAGTCTGAAATCAGAGCTGCTAAGAACACCGGCACGCTTCAGCGCCGCGCTATAGCCGGAAAGCGGGTGCGAAGAAAGGTAAAAGCCAATGGCGGAAAACTCATGCTCCAAGCGCTCAAGATCCGACCAATCAGTAACCGGCGGCAATTTGGGCTTGGGTGCAGCAATGCCCTCAGCGCCGCCAAACAGGCTGACCTGCGAGCTATCGCGCTCTTGCTGCAGGCTTGCGCCATACGCAACGAGCATATCCAGCCCGTCATAAAGCTGGCGGCGATTAGCATGAATAGAATCAAAAGCGCCCGCTTTAATGAGAAACTCAAGAGCGCGCTTATTCATCGCTTCCGTGGGAATTCGCGACATCACGTCATAAATATCCTGATACCCCCCGTGGGTATCTCGTTCGCGCACAATCAGCTCCATCGCCTGCGGGCCAACATTGCGCACCGCCGCCAGCGCATAGCGTATGGCGCCCTCTTCTACCGAAAACAGCACTTGTGAGCGGTTAATATCCGGCGGCAGCAGGCGGATACCGGCATGTGCAGCATCCTCGCGGAAAACACCGAGTTTGTCGGTGTTATGCATGTCGTAGTTCATGGTGGCGGCGTAGAATTCCACCGGATGATTCGCTTTAAGGTAAGCCGTCTGGTAGGCGATCACCGCATAGGCCGCCGCGTGTGATTTGTTGAAGCCATATTCAGCAAATTTCGCAATCAGATCGAAAATGCTTTTGGCCTGCGCCTTCTGAATGCCGCGTTCCACTGCGCGGCTGACAAAAATATCGCGCTGCGCTTCCATCTCGGCTTTGATTTTCTTACCCATCGCACGGCGCAGCAGGTCTGCCTCACCAAGGCTGTAACCGGCCAGCAGCTGGGCGATCTGCATCACCTGCTCCTGATAAATAATCACGCCAAACGTTTCTTTCAGCACCTGCTCTAGCAGCGGATGAAGATATTCCGGTTTTTCGTGACCATGCTTGCGCGCAATGTAAGTCGGGATATTGTCCATCGGCCCCGGGCGGTAAAGCGAAACCAGCGCAATCAAATCCTCCAGACAGTCGGGCTTTAGTTTTTTCAGCGTGTCGCGCATGCCCGCGCTCTCCATCTGGAACACGCCCACCGCATCGCCCTTGCCAAGCAGCGCATAAGTTTTAACGTCACCTTCTGGTAATTTCAGCAGGTCGATAGCAACACCTTTAGCCGCGATCATCTTCACCGCAGATACCAGCACGCTCAGTGTTTTCAGCCCAAGAAAGTCAAACTTCACCAGCCCGGCGCTTTCGGCATATTTCATTGAATATTGCACCACCGGCATATCGGATTTCGGGTCACGATACACCGGCACCAGTTCAGAAAGCGGCCGGTCGGCAATCACCACCCCTGCCGCATGGGTGGAGGCGTGGCGGTTCAGCCCTTCGAGTTTCAGGCTGATATCGGTAAGCTTGGCCACCGTTTCGTCCTGCTCGATATTGGCTTTGAGCGCTGGTTCGATTTCAATCGCTTCAGCGAGCGTCACGGGATTTGCCGGGTTTGCCGGCACCAGCTTGCAGATGCGATCCACCTGCGGGTAGGGCATTTGCAGCACACGGCCGACATCGCGAAGCACCGCGCGCGCCTGCAGCTTACCAAAAGTGATAATCTGTGCCACACGGTCACGGCCATATTTCTGCTGCACGTAATGGATCACCTCTTCGCGGCGATCCTGACAGAAATCGACGTCAAAATCAGGCATCGACACACGCTGAGGATTCAGGAAACGCTCAAACAGCAGGCCGTAGCGCAGCGGATCAAGATCGGTGATGGATAGCGCCCATGCCACCAGCGATCCTGCGCCTGAGCCGCGGCCGGGCCCCACCGGAATGCCCTGCTGCTTGCTCCATTTGATAAAGTCAGAAACGATGAGGAAGTAGCCGGGAAACTTCATCTTGATGATGGTTTCGATCTCAAATTCCAGCCGCTCCTGATAGGGCGCGGTATGGGTGATGGCATGCTGCTGGATGCGTTCAGCAAGGCCTCGGCGCGCTTCCTCGCGCAGCAAGTCGGCTTCGCTCATGCCCTCGCGGGTGAAGCCGGGCAGCATCGGCGCACAGCTGGTAGCCACAAACGAGCAGCGCCGCGCAATCTGCACCGTGTTTTCCAGCGCTTCCGGCAAATCAGCAAAAAGCTGCGCCATCTCGCCGGGTGTTTTCAGGCGGTGCTGCGGGGTCAGGCGGCGGCGGTTATCCTCGCTGACATAGCTGCCATCGGCAATGCATAGAAATGCATCATGCGCCTCAAACTGATCTTCGCGCATGAAATAGGCATCGTTCGTTGCCACAATTGGCAGGTGATGTTGGTAAGCAAGCTCAAGCAGGCGGGGTTCAATCTGTTTTTCTTCGGGCATGCCGTGGCGCATCAGCTCGATGTACAGATGGCCGGGAAAGAGTGAAGCAAGCTCGGTTAGCTGCGCCTCGGCCTGCGCATCGCGGCCGGCGAGCAGGCTTTTCCCGACCGCACCGTAGATACCCCCGGTGAGTATGATCAGCCCCTCAGTATGCGCCGCCAGCTGTGCCATGGAAAGCAGCGGGGCGTGCCCGCCCGCTGGCTCCATGTAAGAGAGACTGGAAAGCGCGATCAGATTTTTCCAGCCCGCCTCGTTTTTAGCAATGGCGAGGATCTGATCGGGCTTTGCGTGGTGTCCTGGCCTTCCTTCCTGGCGCGGCTCCAGATAAAGTATCGTCGCCATAATCGGCTGAATGCCTGCATCCATTGCCGCGAGTGAGAATTCGAGCGAGCCGAACAGGTTGCCGTGGTCGCTGATGGCAACTGCGGGCATGGCTTCTGCTTTCGCCCATTTCACCAGTTCTTTGATGTGGATTGCGCCTTCAAGGAGCGAATAGGCGCTGTGTACACGCAGGTGAATGAAGGCGGGCGCCGTCATTTCAGCACACCATCTTCGAGGCGCACCATGCGATCCATGCGCCGGGCAAGATCCAGATTATGCGTGGCGATCAGCGCCGCAAGTTTTCGCTCCCGCGCCAGCTTCATCAGCAGTGAAAACACCTCCTCTGCCGTATGCTGGTCGAGATTGCCGGTGGGTTCATCGGCTAGCAAAAGAGCTGGCTGCCCCGCCAATGCGCGAGCAATCGCCACACGCTGCTGCTCGCCGCCGGAAAGTTTAGCCGGGCGGTGGGACGCGCGCTGGGAAAGACCCAGCGTCGCAAGCAGCATCTCGCTTTGCTGGTTTGCCTCACTTTCCCGCACCCCCTGCATCATCTGCGGCAGGGTGATGTTTTCAAGCGCCGAAAATTCCGGCAGCAAATGGTGAAATTGATACACAAAGCCGATATGTTTGAGGCGCGCGAACGTGCGCTCGCTATCGCCCGCCTTGCTCATATCCAGCCCGGCCAGCAGCACCTGCCCGGAGGTGGGATTATCAAGCAAACCAGCGATTTGCAGCAATGTACTTTTACCACTACCGCTGGGACCGACCAGCGCCACCACTTCACCTGCCTTCAGCTCGAGATTCACGCCGCGCAGAACTTCTAGTGTTTTATCCGCCTGATGGTAGGTGCGGGTGATGTGTTTTAATTTAAGCACTTCACTCATAGCGCCTTCCCCCTCACCGTCATCCCGTGGCGCTTATCAGTAGATAAGCGAACACGGGATCCAGAGAAGCCAAAAGTCAGGAGACTTTTGGCGTCATGAATAAAAGGCTGGATCCCCGCTTCCGCGGGGATGACGTCGTTACTCATAGCGCAGCCCCTCTACCGGGCTCATCGTTGCTGCACGGCGCGCCGGATAAATGGTCGCAATGAGCGAGAGCAAAAGCGCAATCACCACCACCGTCATCACCTCACTGCCATCGACCTTGGACGGCAGATGCGAAAGGAAATACAGCTCATCGGCGAGCAGCTTGTGCCCCATCATCGATTCCAGCGAGCGCTGAATATTTTCGGTATTAAACGCAATGATCAGCCCCAGAGCGACGCCAATTAAAGTGCCCGCCACACCAACACTCGCGCCGCAGGCAATAAAAATCTTCATGATCGAGCGGCGCGGCGCGCCCATCGTGCGCAGGATAGCGATATCCCGCCCCTTTTCGCGCACCAGCATGATCAGGCTGGAGATGATGTTAAAGCTGGCAACCAGTATGATCAGCATGAGTATCAAAAACATGACATTACGCTGCACGATGACTGCCTGAAAAATATGGCTGTTGGAATTTTTCCAGTCATGCAAACGAAAGCCATCGCCAAGCTCGGCGCGTATCTGGCGCGCAAGCAGCGGTGCGGCCTCAGGATTATTCGTGATGATTTCAATCTGGCTGGCGCTGTCCTGCTGCTCGCCTTTCAGCTTGAAATAAAGCTGCGCTTCGTCAAAGGGTAGTACAATCAGGCTGTTATCATAAGCAAACATACC
The DNA here is from genome assembly GCA_947459535.1 of Rickettsiales bacterium. GTDB lineage: Bacteria > Pseudomonadota > Alphaproteobacteria > Rickettsiales > SXRF01 > JAJTHB01. The sequence continues at coordinate 6,352 of CANHDY010000069.1, forward strand.
AATGGTAAAGATACCCCCCACCGGGTATGATTTGACGCGCGGCACCATGCCCACCACCGTTTGCCTGCCTTCGGGTGAAATAAGCAGAATCTCATCACCGATAGAAAGCCCCATGCGCTCGGCCATGCGGCTACCAATCAACACACCCCCCGCCTCTCCCGCCACCAGCTTCTGGCCGATGAAGGTATGCTCCCGCAGATCATTCAAGCGGTAGCCGGAGACCAGCGCGCCGGTCGACATACCGCGATACGACGCCATAATCTGGCCTTCGATTTTTGGCACCGCGCTCACCACACCCGGCACCTCGCGCAGTTTAGCTGCGAGCGCATCATAGTCGCTGATCGCACCCTGGCGGGAAGAAACGGTGATATGCCCCTCAAGGCCGATGATGGATTTAATCAGCTCGCCCCGCACCCCGTTCATCACCGACAGCACAACAATCAGCGTGGCGACACCAAGCGCAATGCCCACCAGCGAGAACATCGCAATGATGGAAATAAAGCTCTCCTGCCTGCGCGCACGCAGATAGCGAAAAGCAATTTTGCGTTCGAAGTTAGTAAGCAACTTATCCTCCCTGACATCATCCCCGCGAAAGCGTGGATCCAGCTGTTCTTGAGACGAAAAATGTCTCCTGACATTTTTCTTTTCTGGATCCCGGATAAATTTTGCTACTGCAAAATTTTCCGGGATGACAGTGTTGATAAAACACTTTCAACCGAAAGTTCCTGTTTTTCGCCGGTTTTGCGGTTTTTGAGTTCCACCACATTTTTTTCAGCGCCTTTGGGTCCCACCACCACTTGCCACGGCAGGCCAATCAAATCCATCCGCGCGAATTTTTCGCCGGCGCGCGCATCAGTATCATCATAGAGCACATCGCCGGCAAGTTTGCTGTAAATCTCGCCGCAGATGTTGTCGCAGGCGCTATCACCCACACGCAGATTAATCAAACCAACCCTGTAAGGCGCGACCGATTCTGGCCAGATGATGCCGTGCTCATCGTGGCTGGCCTCAATTACTGCCCCCACTAAGCGCGACACGCCAATGCCATAGCAGCCCATTTCCAGCACCACTTCCTGTCCGTCTTTATTCACCACTTTGGCGCCAAGCGCTTCAGAATATTTTTTACCGAGATAGAAAATATGCCCCACCTCGATACCACGCGCTTCGCGCAGTTTTTCTTTGGGAATAGGGCACTCAGCGGGCTTGTGCTGCTCATCAGCGGCGGCGTAGAGCGCGCGCATTTCTTCGGTGGTCATGGTCACTTTGCCGGAGCGGATGTCGTCAAAAGCGGCATCGTAATAAAGCGCGCTCTCACCGGTGTCGGCGATGACATGAAACTCGTGCGACAGATCGCCGCCAATGGCGCCGGAATCCGCACGCACCGGCACCGCGGTGAGCCCCATGCGCGCGAAAATACGCAGGTAGGTGTCATACATCAGGTTGTAGTGACGCTTGGCGCCCTCATAATCAATGTCGAAAGAATAGGAATCTTTCATCAGGAACTCGCGGCCGCGCATCACACCAAAACGCGGACGAATCTCATCGCGGAATTTCCACTGAATCTGGTAGAGATTTTTGCCTGCATCGCGGTAGCTGCGGATGTTCTGGCGTGCGATATCGGTGATGACTTCTTCGCAGGTGGGGCTGTAGAGCAGCTCGCGCTCCGCGCGGTCGGGAAAGCGCAGCATTTCCTTGCCGAGTGCGTCATAGCGGCCAGATTCTTTCCACAGCTCGGTGGGTTGCAGGGTGGGCATCAGCAGCTCCTGCGCGCCGGATTTATCCATTTCCTCGCGAACGATTTGCTCAATGTTTCGAAGCACACGAAGCCCCAGCGGCAGCCAGTTATAGATACCGGCGGCAAGCTGGCGAACCATCCCCGCACGCAGCATCAGCCGGTGGGAGGCGATCTGCGCCTCGGAGGGGTTTTCTTTAATGAGAGGAAGAAGAAGCCCGGAAAGTTTCATGGTTAAGTCCCTGTGATTTAGCGAACCTGCACTATGCCACTTTCAATCACCAGCGCAAGCAGCAGCGTGGCACCCGCGGCAATCAGGCTGTTGAGCCAAAGAATTTTCCGCCAGTGGATGCGCTTTGGCGCGGCGTCGTAATCTAAGCTTGATTCTTTGCCGCCGGTTTCGATGCACATCGGCACAGTGATAAAAAGCGTAATCCACCACGCATTCAGGAAGGTAAACAGCGCCATCAGCCAGGACATAACCCCTCGTTCATCAATTTGTCTTATTTGTTAAAGTAATGATTTTTATGAATAATTGCAAAAGCTGTCATAAAAGTTTCACTTTCGGTCGCCATAAAATAGAGTAAACTCAGGAAGTAGCAAAAGATTTCTTGCAGACTGGCGCACGCAGATGGATACCGAAAAACATCTTGAACTTGAAAAGAAAATTCGTGAAGGAAAAAACCTGAACGATGAAGGCCCTTACTATCATCACGCGTGGTGGGAATCCTACAAGGGCAGCATCAAGGGTAAATTACTTGGTGCGGTGCTTGGCGCAGCGGTGGGTGCGATTATTGGCGGTATTGTCATTGCCGCAGCCACATTTGTTACCCCGCTGGCTGGTCTGGCAGCTACTGGAGCCGCAGCCGCAACGCTTGGCGCTTTCAGTGTCGCTGGCCTGATGTATGGCATGAAAGAATTCAGCGAAATAGGTAAAGGCGTAGGCAATACCTCTTCGCAGTTCCGCCTGCTTGAATCACGCACACGCACCATGGTCGATGGTAAGGTGGCGGAAATTAAAGAAGAGCTCGGCGAAATTAAATCGCTGCTGACCGGGCAGCCGGATCCCAATAAAGCTGAAAATCGTCAGGCTCAGCAAATGGCCGAGGAAGACGAAACCAGCTATCGTAAAACACATTATGCGAAGCTGACGCCGCCGAAGATTAATAGCTTTGCATTCTGGAAAGTGGCGCTGGTGGGGCTGGTGGTGGGTGCGGCAGCCGGCGCGCTGATTGGCGCAACCGGGCTTGCCGCCTATGCTTTACCAGCGGGAATTAAACTGGGTACTGATGCGATGATTATCGGTTCGGCGCTGATATTTGGCGCGGTCGGAGCGAGCTTCGGCATCAATCGCGACTATGCGCGCAAAATCGCGGATCGCACGGATTTGCTTTTTAAGGGCGTGATCGGCTCCAAGTCACATGACTACATTAAAGAATGCCAGCAGAGTGAGGGTAAGGCCATTGAAGAAAAGCTGAGCGAAAAGCAAGATGCCATCGCAACTGCGGTGGTGCCAGAATATATGGCCGATAAGGACATGCCTGTTTCTCAGACTCAGTGGCGAGATAAGGTGCTACCCGCAGCCCAGCGCGCACTGCTGAGCTTTGATCACACCCGCGCTACGCCGCAATAGAAAGTATCTCATGTCGCTACTTTCCAAAATCACCGGCGATAGCAAACTTAAAGATGCGATCAGCGAACAAGCGGACAAGCGCTGGAGTGATGCAGTCCGCCTCATTGGCGACCAATCAGCCTATGATCCAATTAATGACAGTTTCACCTCTGGCCCCGGCATCCCCGAGCGCGTCGAAAGTGAATACAACGCCATGCTTAAAAATGTGGGCAGAAAACTCTGGTCAGGAGTTATTAAAGTAGCGGCGACAGGATTTGGTAAAGGCATGCTCACCAGTGCCGCAATCGTGTTGGTAGGCTTTGCGCTTGTTTCTGGTTTTGGTGCGGTGGGGCTGGGCGCCTCATTTGCCAGTGGCATTGGCCCGGGGCTATCTGCAGCCGGCAACCTTCTTCTCGGCAGCTGGTTAGGCGCAGCAACACTGGCCATTGGCGGCACGCTGGGCGCAGTGTCGGATGTACGGAAACACACCAATAAACTCACGGCCGAAATGGCGCGAGTAGAGGCAGAAGGCTATGCCATCGCGCGAGAAACCAATCTTATTCGTGATATGCAATTAGCGCAGGGATCGCCTCAGCAGGGTTTTGAAGCGCCAAAAGACAGCGCAGCAGAAAAAGAATGCAGCCACTGCGCCCGCGAGATGGCGCGGCGTGAGACAGCCGCTAACCAGATCTCGAGATAGCCGAATTCTTCCCCCAAGGCCGAAGATAAATTACGTCGTTCTCAGTAATGTGTTGAAGAAAAACACAAAGAAGCGATTGCAGAAGTCAGCCGTTAGTGCCTGAATAGCTGCACGTCGATATGCGGTTTTTTCTCCAGCTCGCGCTTAATCAGCTGACGTAGCGCCACACGGATTTCCTCACTGAGCTTGGCATCCGAGGTGGTTTTCGCGCGCGCCGCCACATCCTCGGCGAAGGCACGCCATTCTTCAAGAAACTCTGCGTCTTCCTTGCTGTCCAGCACGCCCGGCGCAGAAAGCTGCACCTGAACCTGCTGGCCAAGCGAGACGGATACAAACACCGCCCCTTCATCACGCAGGCGGCGGCGCGTGCGGATGACATCGCCATCGGTTGGAATCATCGAGGTGCCGTCAATGGCGATATAGCCCGAATCGACGTTACCGATGATGCTTGCCTCGCCCGCTTCCAGCCAGACAATCGCGCCATTATGCGCCTCCACCGCCTCTTTCACGCCAAGACTTTTTGCCAGTTTGGCGTGTTCATGCAGGTGCTGCGCTTCGCCGTGGGTAGGGATCGCAATCTGCGGCCGCACCAGCTCATACATGCGTTTTAATTCTTCGCGTGCAGGGTGGCCGGAGACGTGGATAAAGAAGCTGCGATCAGTAATGATCTCGACTTTCTTTTTTGTGAGCTGATTTTTCACCCAGTTGATGCGCGATTCATTGCCCGGAATTTTTCGCGAAGAAAAAATCACCGTATCACCGGGCAGTACGCGAATATTGGGGTGCTCGCC
>CANHDY010000070.1 GCA_947459535.1 Rickettsiales bacterium
CCCAACCTCCCCCGCAGGCGGGGGAGGAGTTATTGTTATATCCCCCTAAAAAAACAGGTTTTTTCGCCGGTGTGGCAGGCGGAGCCGGTTTGGCTGACCAGCAGTAGCAGCGCGTCGCCATCACAGTCCAATTTGGCTTCCACCAGTAGCTGTGTATGGCCGCTGGTTTCGCCCTTGCGCCACAGACCGGCGCGTGAGCGCGACCAATAGGTGACATTGCCGCTGGAAAGGGTGATGCCCAGGGCCTCGGCGTTCATCCATGCCAGCATCAACACCTCGCGGGTGGTGGCTTCCTGAGCAATCACTGGGATGAGACCCTGATCGTTCCATTTTATACGCTTTACTAGGCTTTCAACATCTGTTTTGCTACGAGTCATGAACGAATCCCAAGCTCTGATTACCGCTGATAGCCTCGAAAAATCTTTCGGGCGGGTGCGTGTACTTACGAATGTAAGCCTAAAACTCGCGCCGCGCAATATCATGACCATCATCGGCCCCAATGGCAGCGGAAAAACAACGCTGATTAGGCTTCTGCTGGGGCTGGAGCAGCCAGATGGCGGGCGGATTGTACGCCGCGCCGGGCTTCGTATTGGTTATGTGCCGCAGAAACTGGCGATTGATCCGATCCTGCCGATAACCACCGCGTGGTTCCTGGCTTTAAGCGCTCATGCGGGCAGCGATATTCGCAATGTAGCGCAGGAGGTTGGGGTTTTGGAACTGCTCAGCCAGCCGCTTTCCTCGCTTTCCGGCGGCGAATTGCAGCGTGTGCTCATTGCTCGCGCGCTGCTATCGCAGCCGCAGCTGCTGGTGCTGGACGAGCCGGCGCAGGGGGTGGATGTGACCGGGCAGGCCATGCTCTATGCGCTGATTGCGCGGCTGAAAGAAACGCATGATTTAAGTGTGCTCATGGTATCGCATGATTTGCATCTGGTGATGTCGGCGACTGACCATGTCATTTGCCTGAACCATCATATCTGCTGCTCCGGGCATCCCCATTCGGTGCGCGGGGATCCGGCTTTTGCCGCGCTTTTTGGCCAGCATGTGGCGGATAGCCTTGCGGTGTATACGCATCATCATGACCATGATCACAACCACAGCCATTCACACCATCATGCTTGATCCATTCATTCTTAAAGCACTACTGGCGGGTATCGGCATTGCGCTGATGGCCGGGCCGCTTGGATGTTTCGTGGCGTGGCAGCGGCTGGTTTATTTTGGCGATATGATCGCACACAGTGCATTGCTTGGGGTGGTGCTGGCGCTGTCGCTTGATTTTCCGGTGCTCGCGGGGGTGGTGGCGGTGTCGGTGTCGATCAGTGTTGTGCTGTATCGCTTTGGCAGACAGCGCGAACTGGCAGGTGACAGCCTCCTTGGCATTGCGGCGCATGGCGCGCTGGCGCTGGGGCTGGTGCTTTTATCGCTATCGGATAGGATTGTGATTGATGTCAGCGGTTTGCTGTTTGGTGATATTCTGGCGGTCAGTCATCAGGATATTATGCTCATTTATACGCTGGCGGTGGTGATTTCCGTGTGGCTGGTGCTCTGCTGGAAAAGTCTGATGCGTATGGCGGTTCATCCGGATATTGCCAGTGTGGAAGGGGTGGATATTGCTAAGCACCGGCTGCTGCTGCTGCTTGCGATGGCGCTGGTGGTGGCGCTTGCGATTCAGGTGGTGGGGATTCTGCTGGTGACATCCATGCTCATTATTCCGGCTGCTGCCGCGCGGGCTTTTTCCAGCACACCCAGCCAGATGGCGCTGCTGGCGGTGGTTTTGGGGGTGGTCTCGGTGGTTGGCGGGCTTTATGCTTCTCTCATGTTTGATACGCCAACCGGCCCCAGCATTATTCTGGCGGCGCTGTCGCTGTTTGTCATTTCCAGGCTCAGAAAATGTTTCACGTGAAACAATTTTAACCCACGCATCACCCGCATCTGTCTCTTTAACCCTCACCCAACTCTAGCTCCTAACCCTCACCCAACCCTCTCCCTGAAAGGGAGCGGGCTTAGGGGGGGGTGAAAGGGAGAGGGCTTAGGGGGGGTGAAGGGAGAGGGCTTAGGGGGAGTGAAGGGAGTGGGCTTTTTATATAAGAGGGAGAGGGCTTTTTATAAATGTTTCACGTGAAACATTTCCGGCTCAGGCGAGTTCAGCAATCAGCGGTACATGGTCGGACGGCGACGACCAGTCACGGGCGTGGATCAATGTTTGATAGTGTTTCAGCGACGGGCTCAGCGCCGGCGTGACCCAGATGTGATCGAGCCTGCGGCCGCGATTTGATTTTTTCCAGTCGCGGTTGCGATAACTCCACCAGCTATAGAGCTTTTCCGGCTCCGGCACAAAATGCCTTCCGACATCACACCACTGGCGAGTGGCAACGAGCTGCATCAGACGTTCGCGCTCTGGCGCGGTGTGGCTGACGACATCACGCAGCTGCTTCGACGACCACACATCATGCTCTAGCGGCGCGATATTCAGATCGCCCACCAGCACTACTTTCTGATCCTCCGCGAGCAAGCGCGACCAGCGCTGCATGCTTTCCACAAAATCGAGCTTGAAGCCGTAGGCTGGATTTTGCTCTCGGTCTGGAATATCGCCGCCTGCCGGCACATAAAAATTATGGATTGCTATGCCGCTTTCGAGCGTGACAGCGATATGGCGCTTATGATCCGACCCTTTCACTACATCATGGATTTCGATGCTCCGGAAGGGGGATTTTGAAAGAATCGCCACGCCGTTGTAGCTTTTCTGGCCGGAAAAGGCGATGTGCGGATAACCCAGAGATTTCAATGCTTCCAGCGGAAAACTGGCATCTTCCACCTTGGTTTCCTGAAGGCAGATGATATCGGGCGATGCTTCCAGAGCCAGCTGCTTCAGCTGAGCAAGTCGCAGGCGAACCGAGTTAATATTCCATGTTGCGATACGCATGCTGCGCTCTATACTGCGCTCATGCAGCCATTACAAATGGATTATGATCTCGCTGTCATCGGCGGCGGCATGGTGGGCATGAGCCTCGCCATCGGCGCTGCGCAGCTGGGCTTGAACGTGGCGGTGGTGGATCGCCAGCAGCTATCCAGCCAGCTTGATGCGGCCTATGATGGCCGCGTCAGTGCGATTGCGGCAGGCTCTGCCCGGCTACTGGAATCTATCGGTGTGTGGCAGGCGATGCAGCCGCATGGCGAGCCTATTCTTGATATTCGTGTGATTGACGGCCATTCGCGTGCGTTTCTTCATTATGACCACCGCGAAGTGGGCAGCGCGCCATTTGGACATATCCTTGAAAACCGCCACATACGCAGCGCGCTTCATGAAGCAGCGCGCGAGCAGCGCGGCCTGACGCTGCTGGAGGCTACCAGTGTCGCGGCGATGGATGGTGAGCAAGGCTGCCGCACACTGACGCTGGCAGGCAGCCATGCCGGGAAACTGCGCTGCAAGCTGCTGGTTGCTGCGGATGGCAAGCGCTCGCAGATTCGCCAGATGGCGGGGATTGGTGTGACATCGTGGCCATACCGCCAGATCGCTATTGTCTGCACCATTGAACATGAGGCGCCGCACCATGGCCTTGCGCTGGAATGTTTTTATCCCGCTGGCCCGTTTGCTGTGCTGCCCATGCAGCGCAACCGTTCTTCGCTGGTGTGGGTCGAACCAGTAGAACGCGCCGCCATTTATCTGGCATTGTGTGACGCCGAGCTGATCAGCGAAATCAGTGAGCGACTTGGCGATTATCTTGGCGCGGTGACCCATGTCTTGCACCGCTTCAGCTATCCGCTGTCGCTGATGCATGCCAGACGCATGACCGATGAGCGCCTCGCGCTGGCTGGCGACGCCGCCCACGGCATGCACCCGATTGCCGGGCAGGGGGTGAATCTCGGTTTTCGTGATGTGGCAGTGCTGCTGGAGCTGCTGGAATCGCAGCATGCGCTGGGGCTGGATATTGGCGCGGCTTCGCTACTGTCGCATTACGCGCGCTGGCGCGCTTTTGATAATGTGGCAATGCTGGCCGCCACAGATGGCATTAACCGACTGTTCAGTAATGATATTGCGCCGATTCGCTGGGCGCGCAGCCTGGGGCTGCTCGGCGTTAGCAAACTGCCGCAAATGAAGCGTTTTTTCATGCTGCACGCCATGGGACTGACCGGCGATCTGCCACGGCGGATGCAACGCGCCGCTTAGGCTAAGCGCTTAACGTAAAATTTGTCACCCTCTCCCGCACTGCGGGAAAGGGTTAGCTGAGGGTGAGGGCACTTCGTGCCGCCCCTGCTTTTTTTGAAGATTTTTCTTCATTTCATACCAAAAATTAACATTATTTCACTATTATGGGATTCTCGTGTGAGCCAGGAAGGGGGAAAACCATGGCCGAACCACAGCTTTCCAGCCCGATGGAAGGGCGGTTTGCCGCGCATGTGGCGCAAACGGCAAACCGTGAAAAAAACCAGCGTATTGCGCGTGATGCGCTGCGCGATCTGATGATGTTTTCCAACTTGCTGGAATCAGACCTGCAGCAGCTGGTGTCGATGGCAGATAAGGGCCAGCCGGTGGATACTCGTCTGGTGGCGTTGATGAGCAGCGTTCGCGATAAATATCACAGCGCAATGAGCGGCCTAAAAACGCTGAATGATGAGATGGAAAGCTATGCGATGACCAGCCTTGCGGATGCGATTCAGGATCTGATGTATTATTTGCACCAGAGAAAGGAACACTGAGCCATGCCCGCCCAGTCCACACCGCTTGGTAACGCAGCGACCCGCGCCTGGCGCGCCGCCATTGATTTGCAGCGGCCGGAAATCCTGCGCGCGGCGCAGGAAATCAGCCGCGATGACACTGGCCGCTTGAATAGCCGCGGCTTTGAGCGCTGATCCGCATAGGCATTACTTCTGATATAGTCGAACGCGCACTATCACTCAGCGCTAATCCAGCCGGCGCGCTTCCTCACTGAGCATGATGGGAATGCCCTCACGGATCGGGTAGGCGAGGCGCGCCGCATCGCTGATCAGCTCCTGCGCGCCCGCATCGTAGCGCAAATGCGTTTTAGTGAGCGGACAGACGAGGATTTCAAGCAATTTTGGATCAATGGCGGACATGGGGATTAAACCTTAATTTGATAGTCCGTGCTTCGCTAAGCTACTCGCGTTCGTCTGGTATCATCAGCCGAAGCTCGTAGAGCTAGGCTGGAGCGGGCGAAGGGGATCGAACCCTCGACATCAACCTTGGCAAGGTTGCACTCTACCGCTGAGTTACGCCCGCTTATTCCACCTTGAACTTGCTTTTCAAGCATCGCTGCCTGCAAAAGCGAAGCCGGATAATAGGCATTTTAGTTCAGTTTGCAAGCACAAGTTTTGATACAAAAAAAAGCGCAGTTTTGCTTAATTCTGCGGCGATGACGGTGCAGCAACCGGCACCGTTGAGCTCGCTTCACGCGCGGCATCCGAAACAGTTTTTCCAACCAGCCCGTTGGTTGGCAGCGCGGCGCCGCTGGTGCCAGCATCAGCCGAGGGAGAATCCTGCTGCGCCGACCACAATAGGGCAATAAAAACTGCCGCTGCCACGAAAAAGACCAGCTTTTTATTGTTCATACATCCCTCATTCTGGTAGGCACATAGATTAGCATGGCCATGAAATATCAGTGAAATCAAGCATAAAAACCACGCGCCAGCACACGCCAGAAAATACTTGAATTGCCGCGCCATGATGCGTATAGTGCCGACTATTCAAGGTGGGCCGGTTGCCCACCTTTTTATTTGTGTGTTATGGAACTGAGCAAAAAAATTAGTGACCTCATTGAGCCATCGCTTGCCGCGATGGGCTACAGCGTGGTGCAGGTGAAGCTGGTGGATCAGGCGCGGCGCAAGACGCTGACGGTGATGGCCGAGCGCGCCGACACGGTGCCGATGAGCTTTGATGACTGCACGGAAATCAGCCGCATTGTGGGGGCGCTGCTGGAGGTGGAAGATCCTATTACCAGCGCTTACGATCTTGAGGTTTGCTCGCCCGGCACCGATCGCCCGCTGACCCGCCTTCAGGACTTCGTCAACTATGCAGGTGAAGAAGCTAAAATCGAGCTGATGATACCGCTGCCCGGTGGTCGCCGCCGCATGCGCGCGGTGATTGAATCCGTCGCAGGCGACAACATCACCCTCTCGCTGCTCGACGCAAAAGAAACACACACCATTGCTTTTAACAATATTCGCTCGGCCAAACTTGCGCCCTCGATGGCACCAGCAAAACCCAGCGCTAAACCACGTAGTAAAAAAAATAATCGCTAACCTGACCCCGCCAGCCGGCGGATAATTAAAAGAAGGAATGATATCATGAGCGCTCCCCAAACCATCTACGGTAGCACGGAACTTCTGCAGATTGCCGATGCCGTGGCACGTGAGAAAGGCCTTTCAAAAGATTCCGTGTTGGAAGCTATGGAACAGGCGATTCAGACCGCTGGCCGCCGCAAATATGGCCACGAGCACCATATCCGCGCGGAAATTGATAAAAAAAGCGGCGAGATTAAAATGTATCGCATCCGCACGGTGGTGGATGTGATGCCCGAGCCGGAAAACGAAGAAGATGAAGTGCAGACCGGCGCTTATATTCTGCTCAAAGACGCAAAGAAAATCGATAAAGCACTCGAAATTGGCGATGAAATTAAAGATCTGCTGCCGCCGATTGATTTTGGCCGTGTTGCCGCCCAGACCGCCAAACAGGTGGTGCTGCAGAAAGTGCGTGATGCTGAGCGCGAGAAGCAATTTGATGAATTCAAAGACAAGGTTGGCGAGATTGTCAGCGGCGTGGTCAAGCGCGTTGAATATGGCAACGTGATTGTTGATTTCGGTCGCACCGAGGCGATGATTCGCCGTGATGAACTCATTCCGCGTGAAGTCTTCCGCGTGGGCGACCGTATTCGCGCATACATCTTTGATGTGCGCCGCGAAAAATCTGGCCCGCAGATTTTCCTCTCGCGCATTCATCCCGATTTCCTCGGCAAGCTCTTTGCTCAGGAAGTGCCAGAAATTTATGATGGCATCATCGAGATTAAAGCCATTGCCCGTGACCCTGGTTCACGCGCAAAATTCGCGGTTTTCTCAAAAGATCCAAGCGTGAACCCAGTGCTTTCCTGCGTGGGGGTGCGTGGCTCACGCGTACAGGCGGTGGTCAATGAACTGCAGGGCGAAAAAGTGGATATCGTGCCGTGGTCGCCGGATCCTGCCACCTTTGTGGTCAATGCGCTATCTTCCGCTGAGGTTTCCAAGGTGGTGATCGACGAAAACAAAAACCGCATTGAAGTGGTGGTGCCGGATGATCAGCTCTCGCTGGCCATTGGCCGCCGCGGCCAGAACGTGCGTCTGGCATCGCAGCTCGTTGGCTGGAGTATCGATATTCTCACTGAAGCCACCGAATCGGAGCGCCGCGCTGAAGAATTCAAAACACTCTCCGAACTGTTTATTGATGCGCTGAACGTGGAAGAAGTCATCGCGCAGCTGCTGGTCACCGAAGGCTTCACCTCGATTGAAGAGGTGGCGTTTATTCCGGTGGAAGATCTCGCAGCCATTGAGGGCTTTGATGAGAGTGTCGCGCAGGAACTGCATGACCGCGCCGAAAGCTATCTCCTTGCCAAGCAGAAAGAAAATGAAGAAAAACTATCCAAGCTGGGGATGGATGCTTCGCTCATTTCCTTCGAGGGGCTGAAACAGGAATGGCTCGAAAAACTTGGCGAAGCCAAAGTGCTTTCGCTGGATGACTTTGCGGATCTTTCCTCCTCTGAACTGGTTGAGATCCTTGGAAGCGGTCAGCTTTCCATGGAAGAGGCTGGTGAGATGATTATGAAAGCCCGCGCCGGCTGGTTTGAGGGCGACGCATAGCGCCGCAGGTGGTTAGAGTCTGGTAGCCTGAGTATGGAAATTTGCTTTTTGCCATGCTCTAAACTCCAAACTCTAACCGCCCCTTTATCACTAGCTTTCCAAGGATAACTGGACTATATAACACCCATGACCGACGCAAACGACAGCACTAAAAAAGAGACGCTTAAAGTAGCGAACCCGGGGCGCCTGCAGCTCACCAAAACCATCGAAAGTGGCAAGGTGAAGCAGAATTTCACCCATGGCCGTTCCAAAACCGTGACCGTGGAAGTGCGAAAAACCCGCACCTTCGCGCAAGGCGCGGCAGGCATGGTGGAAGTAAAAGCCGGCAGCCTCAGCGCTGGCCAGCATGGCGGGCATGATGATGATGCGCTGCGCCACCTGACGCCGGAAGAGCGTCAGTCGCGCATGAAGGCGCTGAAAATCGCCGAAGAGCAGATGAAGCTGGCCGCTGAACAAGCTAAAGCCAAGGCTCAGACTCAGGCGGAGACGCCGGTAATGACGGCGCAGACTGTCATTGCGCGTGACGAAGATCTTGCCGATGCGTCGGGCATTGTGAAACCTAAAAAGCCGATTATCCCAAGCCGTGATAAAAAACCGGCGCCCGCTGCCGCACCGACTGCTGCGCCCGCGCCCCTAGCCAAACCCGCCAAGGCCTATAGCGATGGTGATGAGGTGGCGGCGGATAAACCTGCCAAAGGCGGCAAACTGAAACTCAAAGGCGCGGAAGACCGCTGGTCGTCCGGTAAAATCACCGTGCAGAACGCACTTTCCAGCCTGGAAGATCAGCGCGTTCGCTCGCTCGCCTCGATGCGTCGTCAGCGCGAAAAGGCGATGAAAAAAGCCACGGGTACGCAAGCCTCAACAGAAAAAGTGATCCGCGAGGTAGTGATTCCTGAAGCTATTACGGTGCAGGAACTCTCTAACCGCATGGCTGAGCGCGTGGTGGATGTAATCAAGATGCTGATGAAACTCGGCATGATGGTAACCGCCACCCAATCCATCGACGCCGACACCGCCGAGCTGGTGGTGGGCGAGTTTGGCCATAAATTCAAGCGCGTCGCAGAAGGTGATGTGGAAAATGTGCTTAAGGACGATGAGGGTGAAGACGAGGAACTGCTCGCTCCACGCCCACCGGTTGTGACCATTATGGGGCATGTTGACCATGGCAAAACTTCGCTGCTGGATGCGCTGCGCAAAACCAACGTAGTAGAAGGTGAGGCCGGCGGCATTACCCAGCATATCGGCGCTTATCAGGTGGAAATGGCCAGCGGCCAGAAAGTAACATTCCTTGATACGCCCGGCCATGAAGCTTTCACCGCCATGCGCGCGCGCGGCGCAAAAATTACGGATATTGTGGTGCTCGTCGTAGCTGCGGATGATGGTATCATGGAGCAGACCAAAGAAGCCATCAGCCACGCCAAAGCGGCTGGTGTGCCGATTGTGGTGGCGGTCAATAAAATTGACAAGCCCGGCGCCGATGTTGCCCGCGTGAAGCAGGAACTGATGCAGTATGAGCTGATTTCTGAGGAATTCGGCGGCGAGACGATGGTGGTGGGGGTATCGGCAAAAACCGGCGAAAACCTTGACAAGCTGGTCGAAACATTGCTGCTGCAGGCCGAAGTGCTGGAACTCAAAGCCAACCCGAACCGTGTGGCCAGCGGTGTGGTGGTGGAAGCCAAGCTGGATCAGGGCAAAGGTGTGGTCACCACGCTGCTGATTCAGAAAGGTACGCTGAAAGCTGGTGATATTGTGGTGGCCGGTCCTGCTTATGGCCGTGTGCGCAGCATTATCGATGATAAAGGTCAGGCGATTAAAGAGGCGATGCCGGGCATGCCCGCGATGATTCTCGGCCTGAGTCAGGCGCCAGAAGCCGGGGATGTGTTTTCGGTCGTTGAGAATGAAAAAACTGCTCGTGATATTGCTGAATACCGCGCCCGCCGCATTCGCGAGCAGGCGGTGGTTGCTTCGGCACGCACCATTGATAACCTTTTTGGCGCTGCCGCCGGAACCAACGCTAAAGAACTGCCCGTCATTATCAAAGGCGATGTGCAGGGTTCGGTAGAAGCTATTGCGGGATCGGTTGCGAAATACACCGGCGAAGAAGTCGCGGTTAAAGTCCTTCATAGCGGTGTTGGCGCGATCACTGAATCGGATGTCACGCTTTCTAAAGCGACAGGCGCGATGATCATTGCCTTTAACGTTCGCGCAGCGCCCAAGGCCAAGGAAATGGCCAGCCGCGACAAGGTCAATATCCGCTATTACTCGGTGATTTACGATGTGGTGGATGATGTGAAAGCGGCGCTTTCCGGCATGCTCTCGCCGACCAAGCGTGAGAATTTCCTCGGCTATGCTGAAATCCGCGAGGTGTTTAACATCAGCAAGGCGGGCAAGGTTGCGGGCTGCATGGTAACGGACGGCGTTATCAAGCGCGGCTGCAAAGTCCGCCTGCTTCGCGACAGCGTGGTGATTCACGAAGGCACGCTCAAAACCCTCAAGCGCTTCAAAGACGAAGTGAAGGAAGTGAAGGGCGGCATGGAGTGTGGCATGGCATTTGAAAATTATGATGATATCCGCCAGAGCGACCAGATTGAATGTTTTGAAGTTGAGGAGCTGGCGAGGACAGTATGATGTCATGCCGAGTGCAGTCGGGGCAATGTAAAATCCCCCGGCTCGCTCAGCTCGCTCAGGATAACAAATGACCAAACTTCATGACTTGTTCTCCAGTAAATCTTCCGGCAGCCAGCGGCCGCTTCGTGTGGCCGAGGAAATTCGACACGCCATTTCTGAAGTGCTGATTCGCGGCGAAGTGCATTCCACTGAGCTGATGGGCGCTTCGATTACCGTGTCGGAAGTTCGTATTGGCGCAGACATGAAGAACGCCACGGTGTTTGTCATGCCGCTGGCTGGAGAAATGAAAGAGGAACGCCTTGAGGCGCTGCGCACCGCTGCGCCGGAAATTCGCTACCTCGTGTCGAAAAAAGTTAAGCTGCGCTATATGCCGCGCCTGCATTTTGCGCTGGATAATTCGTTTGAAGAAGCGCAGCGTATCAATAGCCTGCTGCAAAAACCTGAAGTGGCTCGCGATCTTTCCAAACCAACGGATGCGTAATCGTATCAATGGCTGGCTCGTGCTCGACAAGCCGCTGGGCATGAGCTCGGCGCAGGCGGTGGCGCGTGTGAAGCGCCTGCTGAAGCCGGAAAAAATTGGCCATGCCG
>CANHDY010000071.1 GCA_947459535.1 Rickettsiales bacterium
TGTTTGCTATAAATGATTGGCCATGCAAAGCAATTCGAACCACATTTCTGCATCTCAGCCTAGATCGGCGTCACTGCACGAGCAGGACGGCGCGACTATCATCGAGTTTGCCGTTGCCGCCCCGATTATGATTCTCGCGGTTGTCGGCTTTATCGAAATTGCATTGATGTTTTTTGCCAGCACGGTTTTGGAAGGAGCAGCGAATGTTGCTTCGCGCATGGGCAAAACCGGCTTCACCCCGACAGAGATCTCCAGAGAGAGGTTCATTCGCGGTGAAATCGAGCGCCTTTCCGGTGGATTTCTTTCTCCGGAACTCGTCAACATCAGAATCCTATCATATAAAGACTTCAGCCTGATCGGCCTACCCGAACCATGCACACGGCCGAACGATCGCCCGCCATGCCGCAATGGCTTTGAGGATATCAATGGCAATGGCCGCTGGGACGCAGATCAGGGTAAGGAAGGGGTTGGATCTGCTCGAGACGCTGTTCTTTACACTATCACTTACAACTGGCAGGTTATTACCCCCTTCATGAGAGCCGTGTTAACTGAGACGGGTGGATCTTATGAACTATCCGCCATTACCGCTGTCAAAAACGAGCCATTCTGATGAAGCTGATTTTTTGTAATCGCGGTGTTGCACTGACAGAGTTGGCACTGATTCTGCCAATACTGGTGCTGATTATCATCGGAACTGTTGAAACAGGTCGCTATGCGGTCGCGCACATCAAGCTTGACCGAACGGCTGCAACATTAACGGATCTCCTTTCCCAGCAGCAACAGGCGACAGCCCCTGCCCTGAACCAGATCTCCATAGCCGCTGAGCACATCATGAAACCCTTTGATTTCAGAAACGGCACCATTATTTTCAGCTCTGTCTACACCAGCAACGGTGAGCCGATAGAAGCCTGCAGCGAAACAACCGTCAATTGCATTGTCTGGCAGTACCGCTCTCAAGGCAACGGCAGCAGTCAGCTTGGCGAGCAAGGCACGATCACCTACCTGCCTGGAGGTTATAACGTCCCCATCGGGCAAAGCGTGGTTGTGGTTGAGGTCATGCTGGAGTATCAGCCCATGCTGCGGATGACAGGGGAAATCATCAGCGCACTTCGTCCACAAACCCTCTATAAGTACGCTATTTTCAAGCCCCGTCTGGGCAACCTACTCAACCCGCCGCGCTAGCTGGATCGCACAAATACAAACTGGCTTTCGCTTGAAAGCGCTTTCTCGAAGCGATAACCCTCGTCTTTAAAGTCTTTCAGGTCAGCTGGGCTGTCCAGCCTGTTTCGAATAATGTACTGCGCCATCATACCACGAGCTTTCTTGGCGTGCAGCCCGATGATTTTCAGCGCGCCCTTGTGCTTTTCCTTAAACACCATCTCCACCACCGGCGCATGGAGCAATTTAGGCTTCACCGCCTTGAAATATTCCTGCGATGCAAGGTTAATCAGCACAGGATTCTTGTGCCCCTCCAACGCTTGATTCAGCGAGTTGGTAATGCTTTCGCCCCAGAAGGCATAAAGGTCTTTACCGAAGCGGGTTTTAAGCTGCGTGCCCATCTCCAGCCGGTAAGGCTGCATAAGATCCAGCGGCTTTAACAGGCCATAAAGGCCGGAGAGAATCCGCACATGGTTTTGTGCAAAGTCCCAGTCATCATCACCATAATCCGCGGCATGAATGCCCTCATAGACATCACCTTTAAAAGCCAGCAGCGCCTGGCGGGCGTTGTGCAGCGTGAAAGGCACTTTGAATGCCCGGTAGCGCTGGGCATTGAGCGTTGCGAGCTTGTCGCTGATCTCCATCAGATCCGCGAGCTTATCCGTGGAATAAGTTTTAAGCTCCGCCACCAGCAGCTGGCTCTTGAGAAGCATATCGGGCTGGCTGTAGCGAACCAGACGGCTTTCGCTCTCGTAATCGAGCGTTTTGGAAGGCGATAACACAATGAGCATGCGGCAGTCTTAGCACATCACCGGTAAAAGCTCGGTAAATATTATCATATAATTGAATTATATTAGAAATTTGGGTAAACAAATGCCCGGCATGAGCGCGCCAGGCCGGTTTTGTCATCCGTTTCCACCATCAGGCCACACAGCCGCGCTTGCCCTTGCGCCGCATCCATTTTAATTTTCGGGCGCTTGGTCAGGAAACGCTCCAGCGGCCCTTCCTTGGCAAAGCCAATCACGGAATCATAATCACCGCACATGCCCGCATCGGTCTGATAAGCGGTGCCGCCGGGCAGCACCCGCGCATCCGCCGTGGGGATATGGGTATGGCTACCCACCACCATGCTCACACGGCCATCCAGATACAGCCCCATCGCCGTTTTTTCGCTGGTTGCCTCAGCGTGGAAATCGACAACAATGGCATCCATGCCCCCCGCACCAAGGCGATAGGTTTTCAGCAGTTCATCGGCTGTGGCAAACGGGCACGCCACATGATCACGGATAAAAACCTGCCCCAGCAGATGCAGGATGAGCAGCTTCCTGCCCGCCACCTCCAGCACATAATGGCCATGCCCCACGGTATTTGGCGGATAATTCTGCGGGCGTAACAATTTCTTTTCAGTAGCGAGATAAGAGGCAATATCCTTCTGGTCCCACACATGGTCGCCGCCGGTGAGCACATCCACCCCCGCAGCAAAAAGTTCTTTGCAGATGCTGGCATTGGTACCAAACCCACCCGCCGCGTTATCCACATTCACGATCACCACATCCAGCTGGTGCTCGCTGCGTAATTTTTTGATGCTGGATAAAATAGCGTCGCGCCCGCTTCTGCCCACCACATCACCCAGAAATAAAATCCTCACATCATCCCCTTTTCCGTCACAATGCCGTCGAGCCTGATATCGTGCGGCTCGCTTGGCACCTCATCCACCTGCTGCACGCTATAGCCGATTCCATAGGCTTTCACATGAGGATTCCGGCTTCGTAGCGATGCAATGGTGAGGTCATAATAGCCCGCGCCATAGCCCAGCCGATTGCCCTGCTGGTCAAATGCCACGAGAGGCACCAGCAGTAACTGCGGCACCACCTGGTCTTGCTTGTGCGGCACGTCAATACCGTAACTTCCCTTGATAAGCGGCGCACCCGGCTTCCAATTCAGAAAAATCAGTGGTGCCTCGCGGCCAGCAATATCCGGCAAACAAATGGGATTACCACGCGCCGAAAGCGCTGCGAGCGACGGAAACACATCCAGCTCATTTTTGATGGCAGCATAGCCCGCCACCACCGCACCTTCCGCAGCCAGCTTTAATAGATGAGAAACCAGCGCGCGAGCCGCCTCTGCGCGAAACTCATCTGAAAGCGCCATGCGTTTTGCGAGCATCTGTTTTCGAAGGGTGGGTTTGTCAATCATCATCATTTGGATTTAATTTCGCTAGAAATGCAGCAAAGCAAACCCCTTCATAAACTCGCTATGGCAAAAAAGCGCGCAGCGATGGAGTCCGAGGACATGAGTGTACACAAAAGTACATGACATGTCCGAGGGAGGCTTCATCGCAAGCAGATTTGAAGCCATAGTAGAGTTTATGAAGGGGTTTAAGTGAGTGGACCATCACTGGCCGTTGGTAAAACAAGTTCGCATTCGACCCTGTGAGACAGGTGGGCGCCATATGTGCAAAGGCAAGGCCTTCACCAGGGACAGCTCCCGAAATGCTAATTATCGGTCCAAGGAACAATGTACCTGACGCACCGGACAGAACCACTCACCTGTTAAGATAGTGCAGTTAACCGCGGATTTCAATCGAATCCGCCAGTTTTTCAATGCGCGTGGCCATGTCATGCATGGTGGCGGCGAGCGCCTGCTCCACCTGCGTAAGGCGCGCGGCGTCCTCGCTTTCTAAAAGGGCGGGGGGCTGGGCACGCAGAAAATCGATTTCTTTTTGTTTTTCTGATAGTTCGTCAGAAAGCATCAGCGCCGCCAGCAGCAGCGCCATCGGCTCGGAAGGGGTTTGTTTCATGCCATAGGTGAGAGAGTTAATTCGGTCATCCACCTCATCGGCGAGCTGGCGCAGGCGGTCTTCTTCGCCATCGCCGCACGCGATCTGATAATCTCTTCCTGCTACACGTATCGCAACAATCGGCAATTTAAGCTCCTGATTACAAAAGATTCTTGCGTCTTTTTTAAGCCACCTACACCCCTGAACTAGCCCGAATTACCGACCAAAATCAATCAAAAAGACAGTTTTGTCACAATTCCCCACACGCTGCGCCTGCGATGTCATGAATCTTTCATGATTCATTGGCAGAATTTACGGTAAGATGGCAATCTGAGGAATAATATTACCCATGGCTCTAAACGAACAGCAACTCCAAGTTAAGTCAGAAACTGCCGCAGCAGTGTTTGAGGGCGTGCGCGAGCGTGTCGCCGAGCTAACAAAAGAAAAATATGAATTTTTGCGGCTGATTGAACCGAGCCTGCCAGAAAAACCAACAGACCAGCAGTTTCGCGCATGGGGCGCTGAACTTATTGATAATCGCAGCATTAACGGCATCAAACTCGATCAAATGAATAAAAAGCTGCTTGATCAGGAAAACGGCAGAGTCTTTCTTTCATCTCAGGGAGTCAGCAACCTCTCTCAGCTCATACCAAACAATGAACAAGCAACTAAAATAGCCAATGAAGTTGGTGAAGCCGTTGCCTCTAATACACCGACGGGATGGATCGAGAAACGCTGGAAAGCTGCAACCAATGGATTCAGTAAAAAGGGAGCCGTTGATGCTGTTGCGGCAGATGCAGCTAGCGCTACGTCGGATCGACTGGATAAGTTAGTAAAAACACGCCCTGATATGACTGCTTTTTTAAAACCCGAAGTTATTGCAGAGTTGTCTGATGCGGTCAGTGCTGGAGTTAATAACAAAGCAATTGAGGAAGGCACAATCACGGGAGTGCCAAAACCCAAAGTAGATCGTGTGGCTAAGGCCAAAATCCAACCAATTGATGCCGCAACCAAGGAGGCGATCTTTAGTGGTTTTGGTTCAGTCGTGTATGACAAAACGCAAAGCACCATCAATCAGCGGATTGAATCAGCGCGTGGGGATGGCTTTAAAGGCTTTATGATGGGGCTACTTGAAATCCCCATCCTTGGCGACATCATCAAAGCGATTGCTGGTCTTTTCGGTTTTGATATTCCCAAAATTCCATCGCAGAATGATATCCATAACGTATCCACCGTTGTTTCAAAAAGTACAACGGATGTCGTGCGCGAGAACGCCGCGCGAATGAGCCGCACCGAGCTGGTTGAAGCCGTTCGCTCGACCACACTCGCAAATCTACAAGCAAACCGCGCGAACTATACTGCCTTCACTGATGAGCAGCTCGCCGAAATGGCGAGTGGCGCTGCGCAAGGCGTGAATGAAAATTATGATCGCATTCCGCGTATTGCACCAAGCGATGCGGTGCGCGGACAAGCAGTCGCTGCGGCACAACCCGGGCGCGGTATGACACAAGGTGGTGAGCAAGCGACAACGGCACCAGCACAAGTATTAGCCGCCCGCGGTTCACCAACCGAAACTGCTTCAGGTCGCGGCTAGGCTAACTTCTTCACCAGAAACTCAGCCGCAATTTGAAGCCCTTCCATATCAATCGAATGGCCAAGGCCGCGGCGCGAGTGAGCTTCAATTAAAACACCTTGCTGCTTCAGCGTCGTTTCCGCGTGAGCCAGCGCGCCATACGGCACGACATCATCGCGGTCGCCATGGATCAGGCAAATCGGCGGTTTTACTTTCACTTCAGCTGAAAGCAGCGAGCCGGAAAAACCCACCACTGCGGCAAGCTGCGGCGTGCGGCGCAGCGCCACATGCAGCGCGGTCATGGTGCCTTGTGAAAACCCAACCAGCGCTATTTTTATTCCCTCTCCCTTTGGGAGAGGGCTAGGGTGAGGGCTAGAATGGTGGTGAGGGCTAGAATGGTGGTGAGGGCTTTGTAGCAATGAGAGCTGCTCATCCAAAAACTGATTCAGTATATTGCTTGCATTCTCAACACCTGCCTGCAAATTCGCGGGCGTGCGATCCATCAGCGAAAACCACTGATAGCCAAACGGGTTCGCCTCGCATGGATAGGGGGCATTCGGCGCGATAAAATGCGCATCCGGCAGCACCTGCGAAAACACATCTGCAAGATCAATCAGGTTGGGGCCATCCGCGCCCCAGCCATGCAGCAGCACAACAAGCTGTTTTGCTTTTCCGCCGGAGCGGGGTGTACGGATGGGGCCGGTGAGAGAGGGATTAGGCATGAGGGATTAGGGATTAGAGTTTCAAAAAAACTGATACGAGCATTGTATGTAAATGGCAACTTCTATATGAATGCCATCTTCTAACCCTAAATCCTAGCGCCTAATCCCTAATGCCTACTTTGTACCTCATCGACGGCTCCGGCTTCATCTTCCGCGCTTATCATGCGCTGCCGCCGCTGACCGCGCCAAACGGCACGCCGATTGGCGCAGTGAGTGGCTTTGTGAATATGCTGATGAAGTTAAGGGGGGAAATGATTGCTCGTCATTCCCGCGAAAGCGGGAATCCAGATAATTCAAATAAGTTGGATCCCCGCTTTCGCGGGGATGACGGCAACACCTACATGGCGGTGATCTTCGATGCCGCACGACAAACCTTTCGCAACCGTATTTATCCTGACTATAAAGCCCACCGCCCGCCCGCACCGGAAGATTTAGTGCCACAATTCCCAATTGTGCGCGAGGCCACGCTGGCGCTTGGTCTGCCTGCAATTGAACTGGCAGATTACGAAGCGGATGACATCATCGCTACCTACGCACGCGAGGCGCGCGCGGCGGGCTTTGAGGTGGTTGTTATTTCCTCGGATAAAGACCTGATGCAGCTGGTGGGACAGGGCGTGTCGCTCTATGACGCGATGAAAAACAAACCCATCGGCGAAGCGGAAGTGAAGGAAAAATTCGGCGTTAGTCCGGACAAGGTGCGTGATGTGCTGGCGCTGATGGGCGATAGTTCGGACAATGTGCCGGGCGTTCCCGGTATCGGCCCGAAAACCGCCGCCGAACTGATTGGTGAATATGGCGACTTGGAAACGCTGCTCGCGCGCGCCCATGAAATCAAACAACCCAAACGCCGCGAAACTATTCTTTCGAGCAGCGAGCAGGCGCGCATTTCCTACGAACTGGTGGGGCTAATGGAAGAAGTGCCAAGCCTGCCGCCGCTGGATAGCCTTGCCGCCCGCCCGCTTGACGCTCAAGCCGCCGGCGAGTTCATGCAGAAATATGGGCTGAAGGCGGCTTTATCTAGGCTTCAGGCGTCATCGCGAGGAGCCGCAGGCGACGTGGCGATCCAGAAAAAAGAAAGCTGGATTGCTTCGGCTTCGCCTCGCAATGACACTGATAACTCCCAAAGCCCAAAGCCCGAAGCCCACTACACCACCCTCACCACCGAATCAGCGCTCGCCGAATGGATCCTGCGCGCGCGCAGGAAAGGCATGGTGGCTTTTGACACCGAAACCACCTCGCTTGATAGCATGCGCACCGAGCTGGTGGGCTTTTCGCTGTGTGTGGAGGCAGGCGAGGCATGTTATGTGCCACTCGGTCACCGGATGACGGATGACGGATCACAGATGACAAGTAACCAAACGGGTGATCTTTTTTCTTTGTCATCCATCATCCGTCATCCGTCATCCGACCTCGCACCCAACCAGATCCCCCTTACCCGCGCGCTGGAGCTGATGAAGCCGCTGCTGGAGGACGAGTCCGTCCTCAAAATCGGGCATAACATTAAATTCGACATGCATGTGATGGCGCGCTACGGCATCACGCTGCGCGCCGTGGATGATACGATGCTGATGGCCTACTGCCTGCATGCTGGCGAGCATGGGCAAGGCATGGATGAGCTGGCGGAGAAATATCTCGCACGCAAGACCATCACCTTCGACGAAGTCACCGGCACCGGCAAAGCCCGCAAACGCTTCGACGAGGTGGAGATAGATAAAGCAACCGCCTATGCCGCGGAAGATGCCGACATCACCATGCAGCTGCATCAGCTTTTTGCGCGTGAGCTGTTTGAAGCGCAGCTGCAGACGCTCTATCAAACCCTTGAGCGGCCGCTGGTTCCTATTTTATTTGCGATGGAAGAGCGCGGCATCAAGGTGAATCCCGCGCGGCTTGCCGAACTTTCCAAGGATTTTGAAACGCGGATGTTTGTGCTGGAAAAAGATATCCATGCGCTGGCTGGGGCGGAATTCAATGTCGGCTCGCCCAAGCAGCTCGGCGAGATTTTATTTGATGCACTAAAGCTGCCGGGCGGAAAGAAATCTGCCAAAACCGGCGCCTACTCAACCGATAATGAGGTGCTGGAAGAGCTGGCCGAAGCTGGCCACATGATTGCCAGCAAAGTGATCGACTGGCGATCGCTCGCCAAGCTGAGAGGCACCTATACGGATGCGCTGGCACAACAGATTAATCCGGCAACGAAACGGGTTCACACCAGCTTCGCGCAGGCCATCACCTCCACTGGCCGGCTTTCTTCCAGCGATCCGAACCTGCAGAACATCCCGATTCGCAGCGAAGAAGGCCGTAAGATTCGTGAAGCGTTTGTGGCGGATGAAGGCTGCGTGCTCGTTTCGGCAGATTATTCCCAGATTGAGCTTCGCCTGCTCGCACACATGGCCAATATCGAGGTGCTGAAAACCGCTTTTCGAAACGGCGATGATATTCACGCCATCACCGCCTCGCAGATGTTTGGCGTGCCGGTTGCGAGCGTATCCGGCGATCTTCGCCGCAGCGCCAAGACAATTAATTTCGGCATCATCTACGGCATCTCTGCGCATGGGCTGGCTGCGCGCCTTGGCATTGGTCGCTCCGAGGCGGCAAGTTATATCGAGCAATATTTCCGCCAATATCCCGGCATCCGTGATTACATGGAAGCCACCAAAGAATTTGCCCGCGCTCATGGCTATGTGGAAACGCTCTATGGCCGCCGCTGCCACCTTCCCGGCATTCATGATAAGAATGCTGCCCGCCGCCAGTTTTTCGAGCGCGCCGCTATCAATGCACCGTTGCAGGGCACCGCGGCGGATATCATCAAGCGTGCGATGATTCGTATTTCCCTCCCCCCCTTGAGGGGGGAGGATAGGAGGGGGGGTGATATACACGCCAATTTGCAATTTGAATTACCCCCCACCCAACCCTCCCCCTCAAGGGGGGAGGGCTTTAAGCTGCTCCTGCAAGTTCATGACGAGCTGGTGTTTGAAGTGCCAGAGCAGCAGGTTGAGCAGCTGAGGGAGCTTATCAAAAAGGCGATGGAAGGGGCAGCCAGCCTATCCATTCCCCTCACCGTGGAGATCGGCATCGGCAAGCACTGGGGCGATGCGCATTAATGCAATCAAATTCGTTGCGTGCTGGCGTCTTATGCCTATAATCACGAAATCTTTCATTTTGTTACAGGAAGCACATTGTCCAGTTTTAACCGCGAAAAACTTAAACCCGTTGTGATTTCAGGCCGTGAAGTGCTGCCAATTGTTGAGGGTGGCAAGGGCGTGTCGGTCACTAATGGCCGCACCGCAGGCGCTTTTGCAGCAGCCGGCGCGGTTGGCACCTTTTCCGGCGTGAATGCCGACACCTTTGATAAGGATGGCAAACCCATCCCTTACGTTTACAAAGCCACCACCCGCCGCGAACGCCACGAAGAATTGATCGAACAGAGCAGTAAAGGCGGCATTTTTCAGGCGAAACTTGCGCATGAGATTTCTGGCGGCAAAGGCCGCATCCATGTGAATGTGCTGTGGGAAATGGGTGCCTGCGAGCGGATTCTGGTGAATATCCTGGAGAACGCCAAAGGGCTGGTGCATGGCGTCACCTGCGGCGCTGGCATGCCTTATAAACTCGCCGAAATCGCAGCGCACTACGAAGTTTATGCGCACCCCATTGTCTCTTCCGGCCGCGCCTTCAACGCGCTGTGGAAGCGCGCCTACAGCAAACACCCCAAATGGCTGGGCAGCGTCGTCTATGAAGATCCATGGCTGGCGGGTGGTCACAATGGCCTGTCCAACGCCGAAGACCCGACCAAACCGCAAGACCCCTACCCGCGTGTGGCTGAGCTACGCAAAACCATGAACGGCTTTGGCCTGAACGAAACGCCGATTATTATGGCGGGTGGTGTGTGGTGGCTCAAGGAATGGCAGCACTGGCTGGATAATCCCGAGATCGGCCCGATTGCCTTTCAGTTTGGCACCCGCCCGATTCTCACCAAAGAAAGCCCCGTTTCTGATGAATGGAAACGCCGCCTGATGACGCTGAAAGAAGGCGATGTGTTCCTTAATAACTTCTCGCCGACTGGCTTTTACTCATCCGCCGTGAATAATAGCTTCATCAAGGAGCTGCGCGGTCGAAGCGAGCGCCAGATTGAATATCGCACCGAGATCGAAGGCCTGTTTGCCGATCCCTTCCCCTTTGGCCCGCGCGGCAGGCCGGTCTACATCCAGTCCGATGATCGCGCGCGCGCCGAACGCTGGATTGCAGAAGGCTATGATGAGCCGATGAAAACCCCGGATGCCACGCTGATGTTTGTCAGCAAACAAAAAGCAGCGGAGATTCATAAAGATCAGGTGGATTGCATGGGCTGCCTCTCCCACTGCCGCTTTTCCAACTGGAAAGACCACGACGACTACACCACCGGCAAAAAAGCCGACCCACGCAGCTTCTGCATCCAGAA
>CANHDY010000072.1 GCA_947459535.1 Rickettsiales bacterium
TCGAGCGCAATGCCGGCGGCGTTAAATCACAAAGCACAGATGAAGTGTTTCAAGAGTATCAGCGCCTGATGGATCCACGAAATCCGGAAAGTCCTATTACTCTTTATCAGCGCCACTCGAAGCGTGATATCAAAATTATATCAGCTACTTCCGCTGATCCAGCAGAACAGCTCATGGAAGTCGTCTATGAAGCGGTTGTCACCAGCAAAACCGATGTAAAAAAAACACGCTGGCAGGCAGATATAAACTATACCTATAATGGCCTTGCGTTAGACGAAGAAACGGGCAAAGTAATGCCCGTTGAATTTAAAGTGACGGGCTATCGCACCAAACGTTTACAGGATGGACAATAACCATGCATGCATTGATGTTGTTACTGAGCATAATTCTGACAGGTTTACTTCCAGTAGGCGATGCTCTTGCCAGCAGAGAACCACGCCCAATCAAAATCGATCATCGTGTTCGCACGGTCATGTATCAACCTGATGAGGTTTATAAATTTACTGGTCACTACCGCTATCAATCGTCCATAGAGTTTGAGCAAGGCGAAGAAATCCAGACCATTTCGATGGGTGACTCCACCGCATGGATGCTGAACCCAACCGGTAGTCGTCTTTTTCTCAAACCCATCGAACAGGACGCCACCACAAACATGACGATTATTACCAACCGTCGCACTTATCTTCTTGAGCTGCATGCGCGCGAAACCGACGATATTGCGGATAAGGACATGGTGTTCATCATGCGCTTTATCTATCCCGAAAGTGATGCAGCCAAATCCATCACCCACATGAATGATTCGGTTCCCTCGCCGGATCTTGAAGAAAACGCTGATAAACTCAACTTCAGCTACACTATTTCTGGCTCTGAGCAATTCGCTCCGCTGCGTATTTTTGATGATGGCGAGTTCACCTATTTTCAGTTCAAAAATAAAAATGCGGATCTACCAGCGTTCTACTGGGTGGATGACGAGGGTAACGAAGCTGTGATTAACTATCGCACCCGTGGTGATTACATTGTTGTTGAGCGCGTGACTAAACGCATGAGCCTGCGCTACGGCAATCAGGTGGTCTGCGTTTTCAATGAAGCCATGCTAAGCAGAGTGCCACGCTAAACCAATGGGCAGTGATCATAATAGCTACCGCGTTGGTGTGATTGGCAGTGGTTCGTGGGGAACAGCGCTCAGCGTGATTGCAAACCGCGCGGGCAGCAGCGTTGTTCTTGGAACTCGAAATCAGAATGTGATTCAATCCATTTCTGAACGCCGCATGAATGATATTTATCTTCCTGATATCTATCTGGACCCCAGAATCACCATCACCGATAAATTAGCTGATGCCTGCAAAAATTCAGACCTTGTTATCATCGCTGTTCCATCGCAGGTGGTGAGGTGGGTTTGCATTACGATATCTGATGTCATCTCGCCGGATGTTCCGATTGTCATTGCCAGTAAGGGCATCGAGCGCGGCAGCCTGATGCTGATGAGCGAAGTCTCGCAGGATATTCTACCTAACAATCGAGTGGGCATTCTCTCTGGCCCCAACTTTGCGGATGAAGCAGCACGTGGGCTTCCTACAGCAACCACGCTTGCCAGCAAAGACCAGAAATTGCTTGATCTGGCAGCCTATGCGATAGGCGGGCGTTTTTTCAGGCCGTACCTGACTGATGATATCATCAGCACCCAGATTGGCGGGGCCGTTAAGAATGTGATTGCCATTGCTTGTGGCATTGCCAGTGGCCGTAAGCTGGGCGAAAATGCCGCCGCCGCGCTCATCACGCGGGGTTTTGCAGAAATGGCGCGCCTCGCGCTTGCCAAGGGCGGTCGCTATGAAACGCTGATGGGGCTTTCCGGCCTCGGTGATCTGCTGCTCACCTGCGGTAGCCGTAAATCACGCAACATGTCGTTTGGCGTAGCGGTGGGCGAAGGCAAGCATAAAGACGATGTGCTCAGCGAGCGCGGGCGCACGGCCACAGAAGGGGTCGTGGCGGCTGAATCTGTGGCAAAACTTTCGCGTAAACATGGGGTTAGCATGCCTATCTGCGATGCGGTTTACCGTGTACTGCATGAAGATGTCGATGTGAGCAGCGTCATTCAGGAGCTGCTGGAGCGGCCTTTTGCCAATGAAGGCTTGTCATAAGCCTTGGTTTTCCTTAAGATTCCTGCATGCAACCTACCCAAACCAAGGCAGAGTCTGATAGCATCGTCGCTTCAAGCCGGATTGATTTCGAATCAGAGATTGCTGCGCTTAAAAAGAAGCTGAACGCGGTCATTCTCGCGCATTATTATCAGGAAGATGAGATTCAGGATCTCGCTGATTATGTTGGCGACTCGCTGGAGCTGGCGCGCCGCGCCGCGGAAACCACGGCGGATGTGATTGTTTTCTGCGGGGTGCGTTTCATGGCAGAGGGTGCCAAGATTCTAAACCCCGATAAGCTGGTCTTGATTCCAGATATGAAGGCTGGTTGCTCGCTCGAGGACTCATGCCCGCCGGCGGCGTTTAAAGCGTTCAAGGAGGCACATCCGGATCATCTGGTGGTCACCTACATTAACTGTTCGGCGGAAGTCAAAGCGCTCTCGGATATCATCGTCACCTCATCCAATGCCGAGGCCATCATCAATCAATTGCCAGCGGATCAGAAAATCATCTTCGCGCCGGATAAATATCTTGGCGGCTGGCTGAACAAAAAAACTGGCCGCAATATGCTGCTGTGGAATGGCACCTGCATGGTGCATGAACGCTTTTCTGAGCAGGAGTTGGTGAAGCTGAAAACACGCCATCCCGGTGCCGAGATTATTGCGCATCCGGAATGCCCTGAAGCACTACTGCGCTATGCTTCCCATATCGGCTCCACCTCATCGCTGATTCGCTATGCCGAGACAAACCCGGGCAGGGAGTTCATTGTTCTCACTGAGCCGGGCATTTTCCACGCCATGAAAAAGTGCTCGCCCGGCAGTGTGTTTCACCCCGTTCCATTCATGGATGGCGGGGCATGTGTGTCGTGCAACAACTGCCCGTACATGAAACTTAACACGCTGGAAAAAATTTATCATTGCATGCTGGGTCAGTCGCCGCGGTTGGAACTGTCCCAAGACCTCATCACGCGCGCAAGAAGGCCGCTCGACCGCATGCTCGAGATGAGCAAAGCTATTGCGCGGCATTAGGCAAAGCCGATGGTAATCAAGCTGGATGCGGATGAAAAAAAGCTGGTTGAGGCAGCGCAATCCGGCGATGCAGCATTTATCCGTGGCTATCTTAAATCGCACCCTGAAAAAGTTTCAGATCGTGACCTGCCACTGGTCTTTGCGCCGGAAGGTTGCCTTAACCTGCTCGATATCGCTTTTCTTGCTGGCCAGAAAAAAGGTGAAGGCAAAAATGCGGATGCTATTTTAGAATTGATAGTGAATGGAAAGCTTATTCTCAGCCACGATGTGGCAACCCAACATTTCAAGCTTGATTACACCACCATTCCCGAAGAAGCGCGCGGGCTACTCCACACACTTGAACTGCTGGCACTGGCGGCGGCTAATTTTAAACCCGTACCAGCCATTGGCATATTCAGAGGAAGATCTGACAATGCCAAAGCAGCAAGTTTTCTAACATTTCTTGGCTCGAGCAATGCTTCATACATGTCCAGAGAAATCAAACAGGCCATTGCCGGCATCTCAGTTGCGGACTATCTGAACCCCTATTTTGTAGAACTGGTTCGCCGCGGTGAAGTGAAAACCTATGCCAATGATCTGGCACGTTATCCTAACATTGCAAAAGTATCGCATGGCGCTGCACTCAGAATGCAGCTGGCAAGTTCTGATTTTCTACCCACTATTGAAACGTTACTAGCCAAAGCAAGTGAGCCGCTCAGTGAAACTCTGATTACACAACACACACGATAGATTTCAGCTGCAAAAATGTTTCACGTGAAACATTTCTGGTTAGGCTGCTGGAAGCAGCTCTTTGTACACATCAATAGTTTTGGCGGCCATGTGCGCTAAAGAAAAATTGGTAGCATTATGAACCGCTTGCTCACCCATCCATTCCAGTTCCTGCTGTGGCATCTCGAGCGCATGGCCGATCCTCGCTGAGAGCTGCTCGACATCCTCAGGTTTAACCAGCCAGCCGGTGGTATCAGGAATAACGGTTTCCATGGGGCCGCCATGGTTGGTGGCAATCACCGGTTTACCCATGGCCTGCGCCTCGAGCACAACACGCCCAAACGCTTCCGGCTCGATCGAAGTGGCGACAACCACCCGCGCTAAGCGGTAAGCTTCTGTGATATGATGGGTATGCCGCGCAATGCGTACATGCCCCTCCAGACCCAGCTCGGTAATCAGTGCCTCGAGCTCTGCGCGATAGGTTTCATGACCTTTGTCATCCCCCAGAATGACGGCAAAAAAATTGCGGTGGGGCAGGGCAGCCAGCGCACGCAAAAATATATGCTGACCTTTCCAGCGTGTGATGCGCGCAGGAAAAAGAATCAGCGGCATGGTCTCTGGCAATCGCCATTCTTTAGTCAATTCCACCAGACGAAGCAGTGAATGGTTCTGCAGGTTGAAAAGCTTTAAATCCACTCCGCGATGAATGATGCGCATACGCGAGCTATCCAGAGCGTAGTTGGCTTTGATATGATCCGCGATGAAGTGCGAAATCGCAATCACACGCTCACCGCGTGTCATGATGCTGTTGTATTTTTTCTTCCATTCATTCTGCAAACCATAAGTTCCGTGAAAAGTGGTCATGAAGCGACAACCAGCGGCTCTTGCTGCGTAGAAAGCACTCCATGCAGGAGCGCGCGAACGCGCATGCACAATATCCACACGGTGTTCTTTGATCAGCCTGATCAGGCTCATGCAGTTCAAAAAAAGGCTGACCGGATCTTTGCGTTTTAAAGGAAGCTGAACATGAATAGCGCCAAAATGCTTGAGGCTTGCAGCCATTGGCCCGCCGCTGGAGGCAACAATGGCTTTGCCGCCCGCCTGAATAATCGCCTTGGCAATTTCCAGTGTGCCGCGCTCAACGCCGCCGCTACGCAGCTCAGGTAGGACTTGTAGAATCACCGGTGGCTTGTAGTTCATTGTTCTATCAATTATTGGTTGTTGCAAGCGTAGCAAACTAATTTAAATTTTCAATGACTCTCGTTTGCTTCGTCGCACACAGCTCTTATCATAACAAGTGTAATATGACATTATCCTTTCTAGAACTACCTGATCAAAATAAAATCGCCTATCATTTGAGTGAAGGCAAAACGCCAACCGTCATCTTTCTTGGCGGGTTCAAATCCGACATGCAGGGCGGCAAGGCGCTGGCGCTGGAAGCCTTTTGCCAGCAGCGCGGCCAGCGCTTCATTCGCTTTGATTACAGCGGTCATGGCCAGTCATCAGGCAAATTTACCGATGGCACCATCGGCAGCTGGAAAAAGGATGCGCTAACGATATTAGACACGCTCGGTGGTGAAAAAAATATCCTTGTTGGCTCCAGCATGGGCGGCTGGATTGCACTGCTGCTGGCACTTGCCAGACCAGAAAAAATAAGCGGCCTGATCACCATCGCCGCCGCGCCGGATTTCACCGAGCGGCGCATCTGGCAGCAATCCGGCGAAGAGGCTCGCAAAGAACTCATGGAAAAAGGGATTTATCACGCACCTTCCTGCTATGGCGAAGAGCCATACCCCATCACCCGCCAGCTGGTGGAAGAGGGGCGAAATCACCTGCTGATGGGTGGCAGAATCAATGTGCGCGTGCCGGTGCGACTGCTGCATGGCCGGCTGGATCCGGATGTGCCATGGCAAACCTCAGCGGAGCTCATGGAAAAGCTGGCGTCCGATGATGTGGAGCTGCATGTGATTAAAAATGCCGGTCATCGCCTGAGCGAGCCGAATAACTTGCAATTACTCTGCAAAACGCTAGAAGAATTGCTTTCATGCTAAAGCGAGTTTCTGACGATGAATCAACCCACCACCAAACCAACCAATCCCTGTTTTTCTTCCGGCCCTTGTGCCAAGCGCCCGGGCTGGTCGCTGGCTGCGCTGGAAGGCGCCGCGCTTGGCCGTTCCCACCGCGCTAAGCTAGGCAAAAATAAGCTTGAAGAAGTGATTAGTTTAAGCAAAAAAATTCTTGGCATGCCGAAGGATTATCGCCTTGGTATTGTACCGGCATCTGATACCGGCGCCATTGAGATGGCTATGTGGTCGCTGCTCGGCGCACGCGGCGTGGATGTGTTTGCATGGGAAAGCTTCGGTTCCACCTGGGCTTCCGACTGCAAAACCCAGCTGAAACTGGCCGACCTGAATGTGTACAAAGCTGACTATGGCCAGCTGCCCGACCTTTCCAAAGCCAATTGGAAACGCGATGTTGTTTTCACCTGGAACGGCACCACCTCCGGCGTGCGCGTGCCGGATGGCAACTGGATTGCGGATGATCGCGAAGGCCTTTCCATCTGTGATGCAACGTCTGCAACATTTGCCATGGACATGCCATGGCACAAGCTGGATGTGGTCACATGGTCGTGGCAGAAAGTTCTCGGCGGCGAGGGCGCGCACGGCATGATCGCGCTTAGCCCGCGAGCGGTAGAACGCCTTAAAACCTACACCCCAAGCTGGCCACTGCCCAAAATTTTCCAGATGAGCAAAAAAGGCGAATTAATCGAAGGCATCTTCAAAGGCGAGACGATTAACACACCATCGATGCTTTGCGTTGAAGACGCGCTGGACGGCTTGAGATGGGCGGATTCGATTGGTGGCCTGCCGGTGTTAATCGCGCGAAGCGAGCATAACCTGAACGCCATTGAAGAATGGGTCTCCAGCTCGAAATGGATTGGCTTTCTTGCCGCTGATGAAGCGCACCGTTCCTCAACGTCTATTTGCCTGAAAATTGTGGATCCGTGGTATCAGTCTCTTTCTGCAGAGCAACAAGCGGAAGGCGCCAAAAAAATCGCCTCCATACTGGAGAAAGAGGGCGTGGCGTTCGACATTGGTGCGTATCGCGATGCGCCGCCGGGGCTTCGCATTTGGGGCGGCGCCACCGTTGAAACAAGCAACATCAAATCACTACTGCCATGGCTTGACTGGGCATGGGCAGAAGTGAGGGGAAGCCTTGGTAGCTCTTAGCTACTTAGGCTCCCGTCATCCCCGCGCAGGCGGGGATCCAGAACAAACATAAACTAGATTCCCGCTTTCGCGGGAATGACAAAAGGAGAAACAATGCCCAAAGTTTTAATTGCCGATAAATTATCCCCGCAAGCCATCGATATTTTTAAACAGCGCGGCGTTCAGGCCGATGTCAAAGTCGGGATGAAACCAGAAGAGCTGCTGGCCTGCATTGGCGAATATGATGGTATTGCGGTGCGCTCCGCCACCAAGGTGACGGTGGATGTGATTCAAGCAGGCAAAAAACTGCGCGTGATTGGCCGTGCGGGCATTGGTGTGGATAATGTGGATATAACCGCAGCCACAGCCAGCGGTGTGGTGGTGATGAACACACCGTTCGGCAACTCCGTAACAACAGCAGAACATACCATCTCGCTGATGATGGCGCTGGCGCGCCAGATTCCTGCTGCTAACAGCTCAACCCATGCTGGCAAGTGGGAGAAAAATGCTTTCATGGGCGTGGAGCTCGCGGGCAAAACGCTGGGGCTTATCGGCGCTGGCAATATCGGCTCGATTGTGGCCGATCGCGCGCAGGGGCTAAAAATGAAAGTGATCGCTTATGATCCCTACCTTTCCGGCGAGCGCGCTGAAGCGATTCATGTCGAAAAAGTGGAGCTGGACGCGCTGCTGGAGCGCGCTGATTTCATTACGCTGCACACACCACTGACCGACACAACCAGAAACATCATTAATAAAAACACACTCGCCATGTGCAAAAAGGGCGTGCGTATCATCAACTGCGCGCGCGGCGGGCTGGTGAATGAAGCGGATCTCAAAGCCGCGATTGATAGCGGCCATGTAGCAGGTGCGGCGCTGGATGTGTTTGAAGAAGAACCCGCCAAAGTGAATCCATTGTTTGGCATGCCGCAGGTAGTCTGCACGCCGCATCTCGGCGCCTCGACCACCGAAGCGCAGGAAAATGTGGCTGTGCAGGTGGCGGAGCAAATGGCCGACTACCTCACCAAAGGCGCGGTCACCAATGCGCTTAATATTCCCTCCATGTCGGCGGAAGATGCAGCGAAACTGAGACCTTATCTGCAGCTGGTTGATCAGCTCGGTGGGTTCGCAGGCCAGCTCACCGAAACCGGCCTGAAGCAGGTGATGATTGAATATGAAGGCCATGCGGCGCGGCTGAACACCAAACCACTCACCGCTGTGGCGCTGAAGGGTCTGCTCGCCCCGCTGATTGATAATGTGAACATGGTGAACGCGCCGATGGTGGCGAAAGAGCGCAATATCGAGGTCAGCGTGATTGGCCACGATCGCACCACGATGTATCAGACGCTGGTGCGTATCACGGTGGTGACAGAGAAAAGAAAGCGCACCGTTGCCGGAACGCTGTTTGGCGATAAGCCGCGTATCGTTGAGGTCAATGGCATTAAGCTGGAAGCCGGGCTGGGTGCGCGCATGCTCTATGTGAATAACGACGACAAGCCGGGCTTTATCGGCGCGCTGGGCACGCTGCTTGGCAAGCACAAAATCAACATCGCCTATTTCCATCTCGGCCGTAATCAGGATGGTGAAGCGATTGCGCTGGTGGAAATTGACCAGCCGGTATCGCCGGAGATTCTCGCGGAAATCGCGGCGGTGCATGGTGTGCGGCAAGTCAAGGCACTGGCGTTTTAACCGTCATCCCAGAAAATTTTGCAGTAGCAAAATTTATCAGGGATCCAGAATAGCAAAAAGTCAGAAGACTTTTTGCGTATTGAAAATGTCTACTGACATTTTCAGTATGGATCCTCACGGATTTTTGTCTGCTGACAAAATACCGTGAGGATGACAGCAGGAGAATAACATGAAGCTTTTTTACAGCATCAACTCACCTTACGCGCGTAAATGCCGCGTGGTGCTCATTGAAAAAAATCTTCCTTGCGAACAGGTGGCGGTGAATGCACTTGAAAACCCGCCAGAGCTGCTCGCCGTTAATCCGCTGGGCACCGTACCCGCGCTGGTCACGGATCAGGGGCTTCACCTGTGTGATTCAACGGCAATCTGTGAATATCTCGATACGCTGCCGTCTTCTTCGCCTGCGCTGCTGCCTGAGCCCAAAGCCCGGGAATGTGTGCTGGCGTTTGTCGCGATGAGCGATGGTATCATGGATGCGGCGGTAGCCTGCGTGCTGGAAGGCAGGCGGCCTAAAGAGATTCAATACGCCATGTGGCGCGAGCGCAAAGAAGCCGCCATCATGCGCGCGATTTCGAAATTCGCGGGCATCGATATGAATCACACGCCTTTATCGATGGGGAGCATTGGACTTGCCGTCGCACTTAGCTATGTCAGCTTCCGCCTGCCGCATCTGGATTGGCGGGCAAAGCACTCGCGGCTTGCCACATGGCTGGATGAGTTTGCAAAACGCGACAGCATGCAGATAACAAAGCCAAATTAACAAGTAAAATCAAAGATATAAATATTTAATGTATCTTTAGATTCTTGGTGTAACATTGCACTATGTCACCCATACAGCAACCCCCCAAAAAATATCGCGGAACCATTATTGTGGATGCTAACATCATCCAGCATTTATATTGCGAGGTTCCTGAAGGAAGAAAAGCCAGCAGCGAAGAGTTTAGCGACTGCAAAGCGAAGCTTAAGAACAATCAACATGACAAGCGTATTTTACACTATCTTGGTGTGTTAGAGTTTCTTGCTAAAAATGGCTTTCATATTGTTATTCCCGAAATTGTTGCGGCTGAGGCCGGCAGTGTCCTTCAATGCGGCACAGATCTGATGGAATATGCCGATATCCCGGAAAGCAAAAGACCCAAGATTTACGACCTGCAGCTAAGCAAAATTCTCGGTAAAGCTGCCAAGAATAAATATAATGGCGTTGTCGTGGTTGAAATCCGAGAACATAAGCACCCGATATTGCTGGAACCCAAGCGTTACACGGATGCATTGACTTCTATTAAAGCATATCCTCGCGGTAGTGAGGAAGCTCAGAGGGCGCTTGCTTCGATTCGCTCGCAATTTGGCAGGGATCTTGGTGAGGCGGCGATCATTGGCTATCTCCATGATACCAATCAGACTGGGATGAATAATATTTTCGTGCTGACTGAAGACAGAGAAGCTGCCGAGAAAATTAAACTGAACTGCCGTGTACCAGTCATTGATTTTCATGGGTTGATGCGGCCATTTATCAGCAATGGTTTACATCGGGCTGTAGGCCTAAAAGAAGATATCACCTCAAATAACATCATGAAAGATTGCGTTAACGAACGTAGTAAACGCACTGAGATAGAACAATTTCCATCAAGAAACTTTGTTGATATTCATGTTTCAAATAAAAATGTGATCACGCAGGGGCTTTTCAAAAAATCCATTACTGAACTGGCTAATGATTTAGGTGTTCCGAATGAATGGAAACGCGATGCTGGGCAGGATAAAAGCCATTCGAGATAGCAGTAAGAGCTGGATAGTTGTTTGAACTTACGTTAACAATTGCTCAGACACGCATCAGAAGCCTTAGCTTGTTGTCGTAGGAATCGCATGGATCA
>CANHDY010000073.1 GCA_947459535.1 Rickettsiales bacterium
CGAGATCTGCAAAGAGCTGGCGGCGCTCGGCTTCGAGCTGATTGCCACCAGCGGCACCGCCAGCTTCCTTGAAAAAGCCAGCCTGAAAGTAGAGAAGGTGAACAAGGTACGCGAAGGCCGGCCGCATATCGTGGATATGCTGAAAGACGGCAAAATCGCACTCGTCATCAACACCACCGAAGGCGCCGCCGCGATGGCCGACCCCCATTCCATCCGCCGCACCACGCTGCTCATGAAACTGCCCTACTACACCACCATGGCCGGCGCGCGCGCCGCCACGCAGGCGATGAAAGCCATCCGCGATAATGGCGGGCTTGACGTGCGTTCAATTCAATCGTACTTTGCGGCGTAACTTTAATCAATGTCATGCCAGCGAAGGCTGGCATCCACGCTGTGCATATGGTGCAAAGCCTGCCGTGGATCCCTGCCTTCGCAGGGATGTCTGGAGTATTTTATATGGAAAAAATCCCCTTCACCGCGGCAGGCTACGCCAAAGCGGAAGCTGAACTGAAACAACGTAAATCGGTGGATCGCCCGGCCATTATCGAGGCGATTGCTGAAGCGCGTGCGCATGGTGATTTGTCGGAAAACGCGGAATATTCCGCCGCCAAGGAAAAACAGAGCTTCAATGAAGGCCGCATCAAGGAGCTGGAGGCAGTGATCTCACGCGCTGAGATTATCGATGTGGCAGCGATGAGCGGCGATGTGGTGAAATTTGGTGCAACCGTGACGCTGATCGATGAAGACACCGAAGAAAAATCGACCTACCAGATTGTCGGCGAGTATGAAGCGGATATTAAGCTGAAACAGATCTCCATCACCGCGCCGATGGCACGCGCCCTGATCGGCAAGAAAAAAGGCGCCTCCACCCAGGTTAAAACCCCTAAAGGTGAAAAAAGCTACGAAATTGCGGATGTAAAATTTAAATAAATCAATTGTTTAGATTTTAATCCTTCATATTTCTTATAATCTTAACAATCTCCGATTATGGATATGTGTTATTGTATGACGCATGTCACAAGCAACTCAAGTAGCTGAATCAGAGACTCAACAAACCACGCAATCTTTTTCAGAATTGCTCACGCAATATATACAGTTACGCAGCAATTACAGCGGGCCTTCAACAATAGATTTTGAATCGCTGGCGCATGCCGTCGATACACCAGGCGTAGGTGCAGAACGATTAAGAGCAATCGCAGCAGGTAACAGCTTTGCTAGCATGCACGTAACAGCCAGGCTTGCAGATGTGCTAAACATCAATGATCGCGCAACTCCCATGAATAGCGCATCAAAAGCTAGCACTCCCAGAACTGACTTTATTGCTTCTTCATATGCGATGA
Organism: Rickettsiales bacterium; assembly: GCA_947459535.1. GTDB lineage: Bacteria > Pseudomonadota > Alphaproteobacteria > Rickettsiales > SXRF01 > JAJTHB01. The sequence continues at coordinate 1,341 of CANHDY010000073.1, forward strand.
TGAGCAAGCAACCGCTGATGAAATTAATCGATGATTATGCTGCACAAAAAGGATTCATGCAAAACATCGATGTGATTCGCTCGCTGGGTTTAACCAAAAGTAAATTTGGAGTTGTGAAACGTAATGGGGCTTTTTCAAGCAGGAAAGATGCTCTATCTTTTGCCATAGCCTACGATATCCCCGCACAATATCAGGAAGATTTTTTAGAAAGATTTGGTGGTTTCTACCTTCGAAAAGACAAGGTAATCCTTGATCTAAAAGAAAAGAAGATATCGGTTGCTAAAGCCATCGGCGCATTATGCGAAATATCTGGCTTTATGCACCAGGATGTATTTTCGCGTTTAGGTGTTAATCAAGGTACATTTGCCAGCTGGGCCAGCGAGGTGATTCAAAACATACCGCCACGAAATCACATGCTGTCAATGGCAGGGGAAGATCTATTCGATTTGTCTGATGAGCAGAAAAAAATATTCCTTGAAGCGGCAGATCACTACGTCGAAGCGCCCGATGTTGTTGCTGCATTACGAACAGGGAAAATTACGGTTCAAAGAGCAGTTCGCGGGCTGATGGAACTGAATGCCGGAAGCAGCGCCGACTACGCGAAAAAGATAGACGTCAAACTCGGAACAGTAAAAACTTGGTATGAAAACATTCAACGCACAAGGCTTTTGCCGTTAATTAAAGATCTTACGCTGGATGACCAACGATTCATGATGGAACAAACCAGCCATTATCTTAATCCTAAGCATTTAAAAGCGAAAATGCTGGAAAAGCCTTACACACCTGAAATGTTTTATGCTGCACTGAAAGACATTTACGACCTTACGGATGATGATTTTGGCATTGACGAATCTACCATACGCCATCATCGCGCAAAGGATTTTAAACCCAGCATTCAAAGCCGCGTGACTCAGTTTACTGCCGTAGAAAAGAACCATGGTGAACTCGAAATCTGTTGGGAAACATACAAAGAAATTTGTTCTCGCCATGCTGGTCATAATGATGGCTCGCAAACCTCGACACTGTTTAAAAAGCAGATGGATGAAGAACGCCAACAAAAAATAAAGCAGCGCTAGTGTTTTGGCGCAGAGACGTGTTCAGCGGCAGGAAAAACTTTTGTACGCACCTCATGCGCATAAGATTTCACCGCCTCTTCTAACACCTGCGCCACATTCGCATAGCGCTTCACAAATTTCGGGGCGCGGGCGGTGAGGCCAAGCATATCGTCAATCACCAGCACCTGCCCGTCGCACGCTGGCGAGGCGCCGATGCCGATGGTGGGAATGGCAAGCCGCTCGCTGACTGCGCGCGCCACCGGCTCGGCAGTCGCCTCAATCACCACGCAAAACGCGCCCGCCTCCTCAGCCGCCAGCGCATCCTGCATGATAGAATCGGCCTGCTCAGGTGTTTTGCCTTGTGTTTTAAAGCCGCCAAACTCACTGGCGCGCTGCGGCAGCAAGCCGACATGCCCCATCACGGCAATGCCAGAATCCACTATCGCACGAATCTGCTGTGCGCGGTCGCGCCCGCCTTCCAGCTTCACTGCCTGCGCACCTGTTTCATCGATTAATCTCTTTGCGGAGATGACAGCTTGCGCCGCGGATTGCTCATAGCTACCCGCCGGCATATCAATCACCACCAGCGATTGCTGCGTAGACGCCACCACCGCGCGGCCGTGACTCATCATCATCTCCATCGTCACCGTCTCGGTGCCGGGCATGCCATACACCACCATGCCCAGCGAATCCCCCACGAGCAGTATATCGACATGCGGATCAAGCAGACGTGCGACAGGCGCGGTATAGGCGGTAAGCACCACAATGGGTGTCTGGCGTTTACGTTGTTTGATATCGAAAGGATGAATACGCATGACGAAAACCTAGCCTGTCATCGGTTATCTGTCATCCATCATCTGGTTTACGCCACCTGTTTGACCGTGATGCCGTCGCGCTCTTTGAGTTCTCGCGGCAGGCTGAAAGTGACAGTGGTGCCCTTGCCCACCGTGCTTTCTATGGTGAACTGACCACCCATGATTTCCACGAATTTTTTGGTTAGCGGCAGGCCAAGACCAGTGCCTTCATATTTGCGCGACAGTGCGCTATCCACTTGCCCAAACGGTGCCATCGCCTTGGAGATATCTTTGGGCGCAATCCCGATACCAGTGTCCTTCACTTCAAAATAATACATATCGGTGGTGAGGTCGCGCCATGCAGTGATTTTCACCTCGCCGCCGGATGGCGTAAATTTCACCGCATTGGAAAGCAAGTTGAGAAGAATCTGCTTAAATTTCTTGCTATCAGTGATCATGATGATTTGTTCTTTGGGAAGCGCGTCGGTGAGCGTGACCTTGCCGCTTTCCGCGCGTGGCGCTACCAGCCTCATGCTGTTTTGCACCAGCTTGGTGACGTTCACTTCCGCCGCCTCCAGCTCCAGCTTGCCGGCCTCAGCCTTGGAATAGTCAAGAATATCGTTAATCAGGCTGAGCAGATGCACGCCGGAAGAATGAATATCATTGATGTAGTCATGGTATTTTTTATTCTCCAGCGCTGAAATCACCTCGTTTTTGATAATGTCTGAAAACCCGATGATGGCATTGAGCGGTGTGCGAAGTTCATGGCTGATATTGGCAAGAAACTGCGACTTTTGGCGGTTTTCTGCCTGCGCTGCTTCGGCAGTGGCGGCCAGCTCAATGTTGGTTTCATATTGCCTCGCAATAATCGCCTCGGCCTTGCGCGTGGAGAGCACTAAAATAGCAATGATGGCAATAAAAATACCGATAATACCCGCCGTGCCATAAAGCTGGAAGCTGGCAATCTGCTGCCATGGCTTACTGATGTCATGAATAATTTCTACCGCACCTTCTTTCACGCTGGCACCCGGCAGCTGAATCGGCACCACCGTTTGCAGCACCGTGGCAGCGACGTTTCCCTCAATCGCCACCGGCGCCAGCCATTGGCTGGCCACCATGCCTGCAGCAAATTGCCGCGCGACAAAATCACCATTCGGAGAAGCACTGCTGCCAGCGAGCTTTGCCTTGCCATCCGCATGGCTGGTCATCAGTAGCCGGCCATCAGCGCTGTAAATATTCACCCGCACCAGCGGCATCGGCTGAAAAAAACGCACCGTATCACGCGCAAAATCACGCACCTCGCTGGAATCCTTCAGCGCCTGCGGATCCAGCGCAAGCGGCACCACCACCGCACGGTAATCCGCCCATACGCCCTGAATGTAGCCCTGGGCGATATTGACCGCACTTTGCGAAAGCTGCTGCTTGAGGTTATCCTCAGCAATGGTGCGCACACTCATGCCAGCGACAATCGCCAGCACCACCACGGCAAACAGGCTGAGGGCAGAAAAAAGACGCAGGAAATTGAACATCCATGCATTTTAGCGCAGCCTGATTAAGAAATCGTTGCGCAGAGGAAGGTAAAAAACAGAATCATGCTATTGTATTTTATTGATAATCTACAAAACAATACAAACCCATGCAAAGGATTGACTTGCGCACCTTCAGCGGCTATACATCTCGCCTCTTAAATAAAAGCACCTAAGACAAGCAGGATATCAACATGAAAAGAACCTATCAGCCAAGCAAACTGGTTCGCAAACGCCGCCATGGCTTCCGTTCACGCATGGCAACCGTGGGTGGCCGTAACGTGCTTAACGCCCGCCGCGCCAAAGGCCGCAAGCGCCTTTCTGCTTAATCATTGCTGACCCAGCTTCCAACCATTCGAAATCGCAGGGACTTCCTTGCGCTTCACGATGGTGCCTACCGTTATGGCACACCTTTTTTTCTGCTGGTTGCACGTAAGCGCCCCGATGATCATCCCATTAAAGACATTGCCCGTATCGGCTACACCGTGACGAAGAAAATGGGTGGCGCGGTAGTGCGTAACCGCATCAAGCGCCGGCTGAGAGAGGCCTGCCGGCTGCATGCCGCCGCTCATCTCAGATCGCAGCATGACTATGTACTGATCGCACGTCAGGCCTGTGCGGGCTGTCTTTTCAGCGAACTTGCCCATCACATCGAAATTGCTTTTTCAAGAATTCACGCTAAGAAAGAGCACCGCAAACCGGAACGCTCATGAACCTAGCCCGCACCATCGCCATTGCCGCAATTCGCTGCTACCAGCTGGCCATCTCGCCATGGCTTGGCACAAACTGCCGCTTTACGCCCAGCTGCTCAGCCTATGCCACCGAGGCGGTGAGTCAGCACGGCGTGCTTCGCGGCAGCTGGCTTGCGATAAAGCGCCTGCTGCGCTGTCAGCCTTGGGGCGCTAGCGGCCATGATCCGGTTCAGCTCACACATTCTTCTCATTCATCCTCCAACCATTGCACCCGCCATGAAATTTAAACACCAGGAACCCGACCACACCCGCGTTATGATTGCCGTTTTTCTTGCTGCTCTGCTGCTGTTTGCATGGCAGGCACTGGTCGACGCGCCGCGCAAACAGAAACTCGCAGAATATCACCGCGCCAAGCAGCAGGAACAGATCGCAAAGCGCGAAGAGCAGGCGAAACAATTCATTGAGAAACCAACCACCGCTGAGGAAAACCCGAACCTTTCACGTGAGCAGCGCCTCGCCTTGTCGCCGCGCCTGGAGATTAAATCCGACAAGCTGCACGGTTCCATTGCACTGAAAGGTGCGCGCTTCGACCACCTGACCCTAGCCAAATACCGCACCGAGCTGGATATAAACAGCCCGGAAGTTGCGCTTTTTGCGCCTAACGGTGATGAAAAAACTTTCTTTACTCAGGTCGGCTGGGTGGCAGGTGACGGGGCAACCAAAGTGCCCGATCACCACTCACTCTGGCAGGCAGACAACAAAATACTGACCCCTGAGCAGCCCGTCACCCTCAGCTGGAATAATGGCTCCGGCCTGATCTTCAAGCTGCGCATCGCGCTGGATGCCGACTACATGTTCACCATCAACCAGAGCGTCGAGAACAAAGGCGCGGCTGCGGCAAATGTGGTGCCCTATGCTTTCATTAACCGCATCTATCCGCGCCCGAAAAACCATTACGGCGTACTGCATGAAGGGCCGATGGGTGTGATGGATGGGACACTCACCGAAGTCAGCTACGACGAGCTACGCGATAAAGGAAGCAAGGTGTTTGATAATGCCAGCGGCTGGATCGGCATCACCGACAAATACTGGCTGGCAGCACTCGTTCCCGGCCAGAACAATTACAAAACCACCTTCAGCTTTTATGAAAAAGCAGGCTTCGACCGCTTCCAGGTCGATTATCTTGGCACGGCGGCAAATGTCGCCCCCGGCGATTTTGCGCAGCAAACGGTTCGCCTGTTTGCCGGTGCGAAAGAAATCAAAGTGCTGGATCGCTACACTGCGGGCGATGCTGGCGCACAAATGCCGCCCATCCCGCTATTTGACCGCGCGGTGGATTTCGGCACGCTCTATTTCCTCACCAAGCCGCTCTTTCTGATGCTGAACTTCTTCTATGCGCTGATTGGCAATTTCGGTATCGCCATCATGCTGCTGACCATTGTGGTGAAGCTGCTGATGTTTCCGCTGGCCAATAAATCCTACCACTCCATGGCGCAGATGCGCGCCCTGCAGCCGGAGATGGTGAAAATCCGCGAGCGCTATGCCGATGATTCGATTGCCATGAACAAGGAAATGATGGCGCTTTACAAGCGGGAAAAAGTCAACCCCGCGGCGGGCTGCCTGCCGATCCTCATCCAGATGCCGGTGTTTTTCGCGCTCTATAAGGTGCTGTATGTCACCATCGAGATGCGCCACGCGCCGTTTTTTGGCTGGCTGAAAGATCTGTCGGTCACCGACCCGTCGAACATCTTCACGCTGTTTGGCCTGCTGCCGTGGGATCATCCGGCGTGGCTGCATATTGGCGTGCTTCCCATTCTGTTTACCGTCACCATGATCATCCAGATGAAGCAGCAACCCAAACCCACCGACCCTGTGCAGGCGAAGATGATGGCGATCATGCCGTATTTCTTCCTGTATCTCTTTGCGGCTTTCCCGGCCGGGCTTGTGCTTTACTGGGTGTGGAGCAACGTGCTCTCCATTCTGCAGCAGCACGTCATCTCGAAGCGTTACGAGGCAAGAAAAGCTCGTAAGGCTGCGGCATGAGCCTGTTTACGCGGCCTTGCCAGTTTGTGGCCGGAGCCGCCACCATTCAGTCGCTGCCTGAATTTTCTCATCCGGAAATCGCGCTGATTGGCCGTTCGAATGTGGGCAAGTCGAGCCTGATCAACGCAATGGTTGGCCAGAAGGCGCTTGCCCGCACCTCGCAAAACCCGGGCGCGACCAAGCAGCTGAACTTTTTCCTGCTGGCTGATAGGCTGATGCTGGTGGACATGCCGGGCTATGGCTTTGCCAAAACCTCCAAACAGCAGCAGGGTGCCTGGGATAAGCTGATCACACGCTACCTGATGGGCAGGCCGAACTTGAAACGCGTGCTGATGCTGATTGATGCGCGGCGCGGAGTGCTTGAAGTGGATGAACGCTTCATGGATAAGCTCGATGATGCTGCCGTAAGCTACCAGCTGGTACTCACCAAAAGCGATGCATTGAAAGTCAGCGAGCTCTCCGATATACGGCAGGCGGCGCTGGCCAAGCTGAAGAAACACGCCGCCGCCCATCCCGATATCGTGGCGACCAGCGCAAAAGATAAAACCGGCATTGAGTCGCTGCAAGAGCAGCTTGCGCCTTTCGCGGTTTAGGGATAGTTAAACCTCATGAAAACGCGTGAACTCAAAACTCAGGAAAACTGGCTTAAGACCGTCTCGACACTGTCTGAGGCGCTGCCCTACATGCGTCAGTTTGCCGATGAAACCTTTGTGATCAAATATGGCGGCAACGCCATGGAAGGCGGCGACGCTTCCAAGCAATTTGCGGAAGATGTGGTGCTGCTCAAGCAGGTCGGCATCAACCCGATTATCGTGCATGGCGGCGGCCCCCAGATCGGCAAGATGCTGGATCGTCTGAAAATCGAAAGCTCATTCATCGACGGCCTGCGCGTGACCGATGCGGCGGCGGTGGAAGTGGTGGAGATGGTGCTCTCCGGCTCGATCAACAAACAGATTGTTTCGCAGATTAATGCGGCCGGCGGCATGGCCGTGGGCATTTCCGGCAAAGATGGCAACCTCATCGAGGCGCGCAAGCTGCGCCGCCACAGCAAGGACGAGCAGTCGAACGTGGAAAAGATTCTCGATCTTGGTTTCGTGGGCGAACCGGTACGCATTAATCCCGGCCTGCTGCAGGAATTTGCCGAATCGAACATTATTCCCGTCATCGCGCCGATCGGCTATGGGCCAAACGGCGAAACCTTCAACATCAACGCCGACACCGCCGCCGGCGCGCTCGCCGCGTCGCTAGCCGCCGCCAAGCTTATGATCCTGACCGATGTTCCGGGCGTACTCAACAAAGATAAAGAGCTGATCAGTGAACTATCCGTTAAGGAAGCACGAAAGCTTGAAAAAGATGGCGTGATTACCGGCGGCATGATTCCTAAAATCGAAACCTGCATCCACGCGCTGGAAAATGATGTGGAAGCGGCGCATATTTTAGATGGCCGCCTGCCACACGTGTTGCTGCTGGAAGTCTTTACCAAATACGGCGCGGGAACGATGATCTACCGCGACTAGCGGCTGATAGCCTGCTGCTCGCAGGTACGCTCTGCATGATATTGCTGCCACGACTTGCCGTCAGAGCGCTTAGCATGTTCGTGCTCATCCGTGAGGCACAGGCTGTTCTGCTTCAGCTCACCTGCCAGATATTTTGCCGTATGCTTAGCATTAATTTCAAGCGCACCAAAATTGGCGGATTGAAACGAGCGTGATGAAATATAGTGCGATGCCACCGCAATGCCCGTGGCCACTACCGCCGCCCCAAGCAGCGCAAGCCCGGCCGGTGCTGCTGTTGCAAGCGCAGCCACTGCAGCGCCAAAACCCAGACCGCCAGCAAGCCCCGTGCCTGCTGCGGCAGAGCCAATCAGCGCCGGCAGGGTGATGGCAAGACCGGTCGTGGTCAAAATGCCCGCCAGAAACTGGAAGGTGCTGGCAGTGCTGATAAATAGCGAGTTCTTGCGCTGCTTGCGCACCACATCCTGAATATCGTTATCTATCTTATTTTCCACAGCCAGCCGACGTTATGGTTATTTTTCAATAGTAATGAATGCCCCAATGGCCTTCAAGCGCGGATATGTGACAATTGTGTGAATAGCCGCGCCACAGCACACCAGCAACCAACTAACCAGCTGAAAAAAACTACTTACTGAGACGCAGCGTGTTGTACAGCAGATCATCCGCGATCGTCTGGAAGGCGGTTCTCAGATCCTCTTCGGTTGGGGCATACCAGTAAAATTGTGGGGTGGTCGCGCAATTACGCAGCAGCTGCGCATTCACATCTTCACCGAAACCAATCGTGTAGATAGCGATGCCCGCTTCCTTGATGTCATCACAAAGCCCCTGCACAACAATATCATCAGCTGGAAACACATTTTTTCCATCCGTCATGAGCACGATTGCTTTTTGCAGATTTTCTGCCGGGTTCTGCGGTATATCCGGCTTACCGGGGTCCCATACGCCCTGCCAGCGCGGTGAAAGTGTAAACCACCCCCACATCAGCCCCACATTGATACGGGTAGCACCGCTCACGCGCATGGAATTCAGCGAAGCGATGACTTCCGATTTAGTGTTTGAGGAAAACAAGATCGGAGAGAGATTTCGAACCCAGGCATTATAAATATTATTTCCATCCTCAACCAGCCTACGTTCATAAGGCAGCCTGAATTGGGTCAAAGGATCAGAACTTGGTGGCACGTCGATTCGGTCGTTGGCGTCATTAGGGGAGCA
>CANHDY010000074.1 GCA_947459535.1 Rickettsiales bacterium
ACCGGCCCCATCGGAAGATACACATCATCATCAATGTAATCATCATAGGCCAGTTTCCACGTCTGGGTCATGAGCGAGCGTTTCATCCAATGCTCGGCCACCATGCGGGCAGCCGTGATGAGGTCGGTAATTAGCGAGTCTTCATCGGGATGATCGACACGTAGATAAAGCTTGGTTTCGGTCAAAGTTAGTGGCTCACCGGCCGGCGCAACAATGCGCGCGAGCAGGCGGTTACGAAGCACCGTCATACACTCTCCTGAAATATGAAAAACAGCCAGATTCAGCCTGTCATGAGTGACACGACTTATATTTTCTGGCCCCAATTATGGTTATTGTACTTTGAAATAACACCAATGCCGGCAGCGGCGCCGAGCAGATTAGGCGCTTCCCAGATCCACGCCATGGAAGACAGCTCATGCGCTTTCTTCTCCGGCACACCACACTTAGTAAGGATTCTCGAGGTTGAATCAATCAGCTCATCGGTCACTTTTGAAAGTCCGGTATTCATCAGAAGAAGTGAGCCATAATGCACCCCTTCATCCGCCCCCCAGAGCTTCCATTCATGCTTGGTCATACCCATGATTCTTTTATCATCCGGGTGTGGGCGATAATACGGGCTTGTCGGGTCGTGCTCGGGAATTTTGCGCGTCAGCAGATGCCTGGTGAGCATCTTAAAGCCCATACTGATCGCCCAGGCGGATGTGAATACGATCGAAACATGCGCCAACCTCTCAGCCCGCTCTTCTTTTGATTTGGTTTGATCAATTTGACACTCTTTGAGCTTACAGAACCGCCCAATCACTGATTCAATCGTATCAAGATACGGCTCAATCACAGCTTTAGAAAGCGTCTTGCTTGCGGTTTTTAGAGGCTTTTCCGCTATCAGATCAATCACCCCCACCACACCCAGTGATATGATCATCGATACGCCTTCAGCCGCAACAAAAGCGCTAGATTCCCTGAAGGTCGAGCTATCCATCAGGCCAGATACACGCATGGCAAGGCGCGATTTGCCCTGACCCGGTTGCTGTGAATGTGATCCGTTACTGCTCAAGCCTGACCTCGATCAGAATACACTGGTACTCTGTCAGGATAGCACAAACAAAAAAAAGAAATATGACGATTATGTGAATATGCTCAGCAGCTTAACGAAGCACGCGACGAACTGTCACAAAACTGACTATTTTTCTTCCGGTTTGGTCACGAAGCTGGAGATATTGCTTGAAATATCATGGGCTTTCTCCGGGCTGGCAATATCGATCATCGCCTGGTGGTTAAACCCATATTCTTTGGTCATTTTCTGTTTCACTTCGTCAGAAGGCTCACCCTCGCCGGATTCAACGATGATCCCGTAATCCTCTGGATAGAACGTGCCCTGTTTCTGCGCTTCCATGAAGGCTTCGAGCTTGTCCGCGCGAATGGCGACATACGCATAAATTTTGCCGCCCTCGGGGTTTTCTCCGCGCACCAGAAGGATGCAAACGGTTTTTTCAGCAATAATCTGCTCGGTTTTGGTCAGCTTGGACACAACGCCTCTTAAATTATTTTTCAATAACTTAACTCAAAAAACACTTTAGGTCAAGCAGCTTAAGAAAGCTTTAACGCCGCGAAAATAGCCGAAAAAAAAGCTCAAATTCAGAAATATGTGACAAAAAAGCAAGAAAAGGGCGACCGCAGCAGAGCGACCGGCCGCCCCTTCCCTTTTATCACACCACCGGTGCGTAAGACGGTGTGCCGCGCAGCGCCACAATACCAATTGGCGTGCCCACGCTATGGGTGCCGGTCGGGGTTGCCACGGCGCGCAGATAACGGCGATTGCCGTTATAGCCAAAGCTGTAGACCGTACGATCCTTGGTGGATGCATCAATCACCACGGTCTGTGTGGTATTGAGCAGGTCCGAAAGTGGCACGTCGACATAGGTGGTGTCGTCGTCGCTATGGGTCAGCTTGAGCGTCCAGAAAACAGATCCTGAAAGCGTATCTCCCGACTGACCAATGGCAAACGCCACCGCCGCGCTGTTAAAGCCCTGCAGATCAATCGTGGTCGAGGTACGAGTCACGGTCGAGTTAGCGGGGTTAAAATGCTGGCTGACCAGCACATTACGATATAAATCCCTCATGATTCATCCTTTCCGTTAGGCCGCAAGACGCATCAGTTTGATGGCCTCAAAATTAATCACATCACCGCCGACCCGTTTTGTGGCATAGAATTTCACAAATGGTTTCTCGGTAAACGGATCCCTCAGAATACGAATCCCGCGGCGATCCACAATCTGGTAGCCCGCCTTGAAATCACCCACCGCCACAGACAATGAGTTCGTGGCAGCGGTTGGCATATCGGTTGCCATGTAAACTGGCACACCCATCAGTGTATCGGGCGAGCCAGCGGCAAGGCCGGGCTGCCACAGATACTGGTTGGTGGAGGTCTGTTTGAGCAGACGCACCGACTGCACCACCGTACGGTTCATCAGGAAGCTCGCGCGCTTGCTGTAGCCGTCTTTCAGTGCATAAAACAGGTTGATGATGCCATCGGCGGTCACCGCGCCGTTAGTGCCGGAATTGATTTGCTCAACGCGCCCCCACTGGGTACCCGCAGCATAGGTCAGAATACCGCGCGGCTGGTTAACGCCGTTACCGCTGATAAACGCAGTATTTTCGCGGCGAGCAAAAATATCCGAGATTTTATCAGCAAGCCACGCTTCCACATCCACGGCCGCATCATCCACCAGCTTCTGCGTTGCTTTTGGCTGGGCAAATAGCTCATTGGTAGGAATGTTGCGCTTGGCGAGTGTGGGGGTATTGGTTTCCGTGATTGCCGTCACTTCACCTGTCCAGCCAGCGGTTGCCTGATCGTGGTCGTCGATCAGCTCGAGTGCGTCCGAAGAAATCGTCTCCACTGACGCAAGCTGGCGCATGGGCGAGGTTTCAAAGATGGAGGTCACGATTTTCGACGACATTGTCGGCGTCACCAGATACCCGCCATCCGGGTCCGATCCCACAGAAAGCGCTTTGGTCTGGAGCGCTTCAAGGCCGCCATCCAGCCCTTTGCGCAGGTAGTTACGAAACGCCTTACCATATTCACCATCACCACTTGCGATGGTTTTATAGCCATCACCAGCGCCATCAAGCGCGGGGCGGTGATAAGCGGTTTCAATCTGGTCGAGGCGTTTTTTGTAATTATCCATCGCCACGTTGATGTTGCTTAAATGCTCGGCATAAAGCGGGTCGCTATTGCCTTTGCGTTCAATTTCTCTGAGGCGTGCATCGTTCACAGATTTAAACTGCTCCCATGCATTACCCAGTGCTGACACGCGGTCAGCGATCTCAGAAATACTCATGTGATCCTCTTTTATTAATGAAACAACACTTCACTGACGAAGTGCACAAATCGCCCGGTCAAGCGCACCTGACAGGGCAATGAAATGGCCGCTGCGCATGGCGGCGGAAACATCTTCCTCCTCATGCAGCTGCGGCGCTAAGCTCTGGCTTGAATGTTTAACAACCGTCACCTGTGCGGCGCTGTTTGCCGGAAAAGTGACAAGGCTGATCTCCCACAAATCCACCTCATAAAGGGTGCGGATACCGCTCTCGGGGTCGATCTGATAGCGCACCGGCGAGTAACCAATCGAAAGCCCACTGATAGCGCCTTCGCGCAGCAGGCTGTAAGCCTCCTTGGCGCGCTGCACAGAAAGCAGCAACCGCCCCTCGACATACAGCCCCACCTCATCTTCCAGCATCCGCTCGAAAATACCGATAGGTTCGCTCTGCTGATGTTGCCACAGCAGCCGAATCTGCGGCACACGCCCTTGCAGGGTTCGTGAGAAAGCGCCGCTGGCCATGCGGTCGCGCTGACTATCAACCACCTCAAACACACTGGCATAGCCGGCAAAACGCCCCTGCTCATCCAGCGATTTCAGATTCAGCTCGCAGCGAAGCTGTTTGCGCTCACGCATGGTGGCGCTGATTTTATGTTCCATAAACATGAAAAATTCCAAAGATACGGTTGGGGGGTATAAATCAAAGTTCTGTTTTTGGCGGGTAACCAACGGCGGCACGTTTTTCGTCTTCCGTAAGAAACGATGCCCGCTCAACACGGTCCCAGATAGTCTGGTTACGCAGCGCCAGCACCGGCACATCATCGGTATTGGCAATCAGCTCCAGCCCCTGGCCAAAAAACGCACCAAGCCAGCCACTCAAGCTGGAAACCGTGCTCTCAAGTAGCGGTATCACCGTCTGCTCCCACAGCGCCAGCCGTGCTTCCTGCAGGTTGGCATAGCGGTTATCCCCGGGAATCCCGAGAAGCTGCGGCGGCACACCAAACGCCAGTGCAATATCGCGCGCAGCGGAATTTTTCGCCTCAATAAAATCCATATCTTTGGGCGATAAACTCATTTCCTTCCAGTCCAGCCCACCCTCAAGCAGAATAGGCCTGCCAGCATTGGCGCTACCGCTGAACTGCTCATCGATCTGTGTTTTCAGGCGGCTATACTGATCTTCCGACAAGCTGCCGCCTGAAGCGCCTTCCGACCTCACCACCAGCGCACCGCTGGGGCGCGCGCCATTTTGCATCAGCGATTGGTTCCATGCAGCGGCATGATTATGCTGGTCAATACTGTAAGCAGCGGCTTCAACCGGCGACAGCCCATACCAATCATTCAGCGGGTGAAAATTCTTCAAATGCAGAACACTCGAGCGACCGGTTAATCGATCCACCGGAAATTCCATTATTTTATCACCCACGGTGTAACGATAGGCGCTCGGCAGCGCCGCTTTACCTGCCACAATCGACACGCGGTCAGGCCGCAGCAGATGCAGCTCTACAGGCAACCCGTCGCGCGGGGCAATGGCCTGCACAAACACATTCCCGCTGATCAGCCGGTAATGATACAGCGCGCCGAAAAAATCCGCCATGCTCTGGCTGGGGTTTGGCTGGCGAATCAGCGTCAGCAATGGGTGCGAGGCAAGCTCGCGGCGCACACCTCGGCTGTTCGTTGCCATCAGCTCAATACGCACCGAAGCTGCTGCTGCAGAAACCATGGCAATCGCGCGATGGGCAATCACGTTGCGCGCGTAAGCCTCTTCAGCAAAGCGGCTGTAGTCGCGGTCCATCCACACCGCTTGCCCCGGCATCACCATATAAGAGCGAAAAGGTGCGCCCGCAGCCCATGCCGCGCCCGCATTCTTCTGTGTGTGAGCCAATTTCTTTCTGCCAAAAGCACCACCCAGCCAGCGTGTAAGCAGGTTGTGTTCTCGCGCCGTGCGTTGCTGCGCATGAGCCATGCCATCCTCCGAAATAATCATGTTGGGAAATGAAGCTCCGTCTGGTCAGACGATGTCGAGCCTACATTTAAAAAAATACCCCCCTCCGGTATGCACCGGAAGGGGAAAGTTAAGGGAGAAATGAAATTATTTTCAGCGGCCGAGTTCGGCGGGTTTGACTCTGCCGAGATCCTCGCAAGCTCCAGCAACACAATCTCTAAAATGCTTAGCGTCTCTTTTCTCTGCGCGGTCAACTATCTCAGGATCTACTTCGCTGATAATCTTTTCGAGCTGATGCGGATCAATCTTAACCATGAGCCAGCCTCTTTTCTTCGTCCTGAACAATTTTCTGTGCTACGTTCAGGGCAATCCCGCGCACTCGCGATGGCTGAACCAGCATGCCGTTCTCATCGCGCACGCCCTCAAACATTTTAGCAATCCATGGGCGAAGCTTTTCAGCAATCTGCATGATTTTTTCGCCGGTGCTGGGTGCTTTGGGGTTACGAATCACACGTACCGAAGACCCGCTGCTATGTTCGCTGCGTGGCTGCGCCTGCTTTTTGGCCTGCGTTACCCAGTCTGAAATCGAATCGTGCGGCATATCTTTAATAATTAATGTTTATAGCGCTATAGATATATTAAATTATTTAATATATCGTTAAGCTACATGCCCCGCAGCCTCGGCTGGCTCCAGGCACGCATCTGCACCCAGCCCAGATACTGGCTGAGCGCATCCACACAATCATCATGCGCGCCTTGCGGAAAACCCAGCAATTGCTGTTCAAATTCCAAAAGCCAACTTGCATTTTTAGGCAGCCACAAGTGGCCTGATTCGATCATCGGCGTCACGCGTGAGAGCCGCACCACTTTATCCGCCATCGGCCTGCATGCGATCATCGGCACATTCAGCACATGGCGCATTTCCTGCAGCAGCTGCTGCCCACTTGCCTTATCCTCAACCACCACCACTGAGGGCGAATCCTGCGCCACCATGGTAATGAACAGACGCCTCAAATCCGGATATTCAACCCGTCGCACAAGGCAGCCAATGAGATAATGCTCCTGCCCGATCTGCCCGAAAGTCAGGCATGCGGTCGGATCATGCCCGTCGCCCGCCTTAATACCAGTATCCCAGCTTTGGATAATCGCATCAAATTTTTCAGGGCGCTGGTCATAGCGACGAAACCAATCACTTCGCACCATCGCCGCATCACGCCCCACCGGCGCTTGTAGATATTGCGCGGCAAACGCATGGCTACCCAGTTCACTACGAAGTTGCTCAAGCAGCGCGCCATGCTCGCGCGCGGGGTGGAGCATTTCGCCCGGCTCCATGATTTTTCTAACCGACCCTACGACAAAACATCGCCGCACATCGCTGATCGCGGGAATCATCACATGCTGCCAGCCGCCTTTTGCCAGCAGATGGGCACTGAGATCCTCGCTGTGCAATCGCTGCATCACCGCCACCATGACACCGCGCTGTTTATCATCCAGCCGCGAGGCGACCGTCTGGTCAAACCAGGTGCGGCATTGCTCGCGGTAATGCGCCGACATTGCCTGCCTTGGGTTTAACGGGTCATCAATAATGATCACCTGTCCGCCCTCACCGGTCAAGCTGCCGCCAACCGATGTTGCGAAGCGAAAGCCCTGCCGTGTCGTGGCGAATTTGTGCTTTTCGTTCTGCCCGCTTGCAATCGCCAGCGCCGGAAACACTTCGCGGAACCACGCTGATGAAACCAGCAGACGGCAATCCAGCGAATGTTTGAGGCTAAGGGCTGAGGAATAGCTCGCGGCGATAATACGGCAGCTCGGGTCATGCCCGAGCAGCCACGCTGGCCACGCCACGCTCACACAAACCGATTTCAGCGAACGCGGCGGCAGATTGATAAGCAGCCTTCTGCACTGGCCTTTGCGTGCCGCCTCGAGATATTCTGCCAGAAGGTCAATATGCCAGTTCGGCAAAAAGCTGGCGCCAGGGTTCACTGTTTGCAATGTCCTACCAATAAAGGTAGCAAAATCCTCGCCGAGCAGCTGGCGATACCAGTGAGTCATTTCGTCTTGCATCAGTGCTATCTCAGTGGCTTTCGGCGCTGTCCGCCTGCGGCAAAGCCGGTGCCAGCGCAGTTTGTGCCAGCTGTTTCTGGCGCTGAATATAATATTTAATCAAGCTGACATCCTGATCATTCACGCGCAGCGACGTCGCGGCCGCCATCATCGCGCGGCCATGAGCGCTGGGCTGGGCTGCTTCCAGCTTGAGCATCACCTCACACAGATCCACCAGCACATCCGCATAGGATTTTTTAGCGCCAAAAAGGCGTAAGTGCTCCTGATCCTGCAGCTCATCGCCACTTTCAATCGCCCGCTCCAGCCGCCCGATAAGGGTCATCACCAGCCGGGTAAGTCGTTCTTTGTGAGAAACTGGGGCTGCTGCGGTCATAAAACTCCATCCTGTCATTACAGCATCCACAGACTGCCACTGCACAGGAAGGGGGAATTGTCACAGAATTGTCATGATGGCTGTCATAATCCGTTCATATGCGGCTTCACCAACTCATCACCCACAGCCCAGCCAGCCCGTGATAATGTATTATCATGCAGCACAGCGTTCATTGCTCCAATATGCATTTAGGTCAGCTCTCACCATGGGTTGCCGCCGAGTCTTGCAAGCCACATCATAGCTATGGCCAGCCCCCGGCTGACTCCATCAACGAGGTAGTCCACGGCATCAGCCTGCCGCCCAGCCTGCAGATAGAGCTGCGAATGCTCGGCTATCCGCTGCTGGCCTATACGCGCGGCGAGCTGGAAGATGCGGTGAATGCCAGCGCGGTAGATCGCACACTGGTTGAAAATCCTGATGCGATGAACTTCCGCGATAAGCTCAGGCCACGCTCACGTCGTCGGCAGGAACCGCCCAAATCCTGCCACTCATCGAACACGCCGCAAGCGCGCAGTGCATTTGATTGCGAAGAGGACGATCACTTCCTCAGCTACCACTGATTAGCCTTCATTTTTTTCTCTCTTCCCGTGCCATTTATTTGGATATATCTGTCAATTTAGGATATATCCATATAATATCTCGAACAGGATAGGCCACCAATGCTGAAACAGGGAGAAAAATGCATGGAAACCACGCCCACCAACACCCATACCACCCCACCCCTCACTCACACACAACCAGCAATTTCGAATCACCAGCAAAAGCCATCAATTCGCACTTTGAAACGCCGCCGCGACACCGGCCTGCCATGGTTTGATGATGCTTATAATACCACGCAAGGCGAGGCATCGCTATGGATTGCGGTGATCACCCAGGCGATGATGGACGCGCTGAGCCAATCACGCAATGCTGAGGCGGACTATCACAAAACCCAGGCCATACGCTGGCTCACAGAACATAATAAAGACTTTATCGAAGTCTGCCTGCTTGCCAACCTGTGCCCAGATCATATTCGCAGAAAGGCAAAAAAAGCTATCGCCAGCCCCAGCGCATGGCGCGCCGCCCCCGGCACAGGGAAACGCTATCAGGAACGCCACCGGCGCAAGCAGAAAAAAAGCAAGCTGAGCCACAGCACTGAAGCGCATCACAAGCCGGAGCCAGAGAGCACCAGCACGGTGATTATCGGGCCATGGCGATAGCCATGCCGTCTTTCTCCACAAGGCGCGGCCGGCCACCCAGCCATAAACCAGCCACTGATTACGGCACGCCGGAACTCATCGCCCGCCGCGCGCGCGGCGAGACCAGTGAAGCCATTGATCTATGCCTTGAGCGGCGCCTGATTTCGCCTGCCGAGCACTGGTGCGGCATTCATCTACGCTGGCTTCACACACTGCGCCATGGCGCGCCCGGTGTCAGCGCGCTGGCATTGACCGATGGAAGTAAAACCATCCTGCACGAAGCCGATGAAGTGTGGCAACGCGAGCGGGAAGAAGAATATCGCATAGCAATGGAACTACTCAAACAGCGACAAGCTTCAATGATTGTCGCTGATATATGTATCTATAATTGTATGGCATCGTTCCTGAAACCCCGCCATCGCCGCGACATTCAGAGCAATACTGAAAAAGAGCTGGCACTCTTTAAATACGGTCTGGAAGCATTGACCGAGTTATGGATAAGCTGATCCGATAAAAACTCTATTAAGTAGTTAATTGCTTAATTTGCAATACGAACCAAATTTGCGCGCAAAGAATCCAATTATTCTTTTACAATAAAAAAATCTCAGCCCATCCAAATCATAAAAAAGCCTGAAAATTTGCGCATTGTCTGCAGCTGCAAGCGGCTTGGATAAGTCACTGATGTGGATAACAAAAGAAGAAAATGAAAGAAAAATTAGCTCAATTTTTATGATTTATTTACCAAAAACCCATTGTTTTTTAATGATAAATAATTAATTTTTCTATTGTCATTCAGAAAATCTTCTGTTAATGTACACGCAGCTGATTTGATCAGCGATTTTTTATAAAAATGTAAATTGGAGCAATATTATGAAAACCATGATTCGTCTTTTCAAAGAAGAAGAAGGCGCAACCGCAATCGAATACGGTCTGATTGCCGCGCTCGTCTCCGTAGCAGCAATTGGCGCTATGGGCACTCTGGGCGAAGGCCTGACCAACACTTTCGACACAGTAGCAACCAGTCTACCAGGCGGTGGTGGCGGTCGTTAATCGACACCCACGACAA
>CANHDY010000075.1 GCA_947459535.1 Rickettsiales bacterium
CTCGCCTGCGCCTACGCGCAGGCAGGGGTTCGAATCCCGCCGGGCACGCCAGAACCTCCAAACACATCTCTCACACGGGATTCAAAGAACCCACGCCACTTTACAGCTCGCCTGCGCCTACGCGCAGGCAGTAGTTAGCGAGCGAATTGCCGCTCAAGATTCAGCAAGAATTCTTTGGTTTTCAGCCCGCCGCTAAAGCCCACCAGCGCGCCGCTGGCACCAATTACCCGGTGGCATGGAATGAGCACAGGCAGCGGATTGCGACCATTCGCCGCGCCAACCGCGCGCGCCTTGCTGCTATCCCCCATGCGCCGCGCCTGCTCCCCATAAGAAATGGTAGTGCCGTAGGGAATGCGGCTAAGTTCGCGCCATGCCTTCAGCTGGAATATGCTGCCCGCTGGCCGAAGCGGAAGATCGAACGACTGCCGGCGCCCTGAGAAATAGTCATGAAGCTGCTGGCTGGCGCGCTGAAGCAGCGGATGATCAGCCTCCATCAACACCTGTTCGCCGGCAAAATTGCGGCGGCGATCGGCATCCAATATCAGCGAGAGAATCGCCAAGCCATCAGTCATCAGCTGCAGCTCGCCTATCGGCGAACTTATCGCCGAGGCAATGAGCTGTGGCTGAGTGCGCGCGGGCATCATGGTCTGGCGGCAGCAAATAAGGTGTCGAAGGTGCCACCATCATCAAAATGGCGCTGCTGCACCTCTGTCCAGCCACCAAAGCGCTTGATATTCACCGCCTGAACCGCCGGAAACTGCGAGCTGTATTCGGCAAGAATCGCCGCATCTGTTGGCCGCATATAGTGCTTCGCGCCGAGACGCTGCGCCGGCTCACTATAGAGATAATGCAGATATTCCCGGGCAACCTCCAGCGTGCCTTTCTGCGACGCCACGCCTTCCACCACAGCTACCGGAGGTTCCGCCAGTATCGTCAGCGATGGATAAATAATATCAAAATGCTGCTTGCCCATTTTTTCCTTCGCAAGCAGCGCTTCACTTTCCCATGCGATCAACACATCGCCGATACCGCGCTGAACAAAGGTGGTGGTCGATGCACGCGCGCCAGCATCGAGCACAGGAATATTGGCAAGCAGCGCCTGCATGAACGCTCTGACCTTCGCCTCATCATTGAAACGCTGCTGCGCATAAGCCCACGCGGCCATGTAGTTCCAGCGCGCACCGCCCGATGTTTTCGGGTTCGGCATAATCACCTCAACACCAGGGCGAATCAGATCATCCCAATCATAAATTTTCTTTGGATTGTCCTTTCTTACCAGCAGCACAATCGTTGATACAAACGGCGCGCCATGCCCCGGCAGCTTCATGCGCCAGTCTTTGCTGATGAGCCCTGTTTTTTCGGCAATCGCATCAATATCGTAAGCAAGCGCGAGCGTTACCACATCGGCTTTCAGCCCATCAATGACCGATCTTGCCTGCTTACCGGAACCGCCATGCGACTGCGCAATCTCAACCTCAGCACCGGTTCTGCTTTTCCAATGCTGCGTAAAAAGCTGGTTATATTCTTCGTAGAATTCGCGTGTCGGATCATAGGATACATTGAGAAGCTCGGTTGCGGCGCGGCTGGCTGAGCCACCCGCCAGAAGTTGAGCAGCTACCAGCAACCCAAGCATGAACACTCGAATGAGATAAGACATCACTGTTTCCTCTTTCCTGATAGTGTATTACAAGATGTGCTATGAAGCGTCTATTATTCGTTTGTACAGGCAATATCTGCCGCTCGCCAACTGCAGATGGTATCGCCCGGCACCTTATCCGGCAATCCGCGCTACCGCTTCAGGCAGATTCAGCGGGCACCCATAGCTATCATATTGGCGAACCACCTGATGCCCGCACCATCCAGACAGCTAAACGCTACGGCGTTGATCTTTCACCGCTACGCGCTCGCCTGATTACACCCGATGACTTTCATACATTCGATGTGGTACTTGCCATGGACAATGGCCACCTGAGGCACCTGGAAGCGCTAAAGCCCGCCAGTTCTCGTGCTGAAACAGCACTTTTCATGCATTATGCGGATGGTAGCAACTGCGATGTGCCTGATCCATATTACGGCCAGCAGAAAGATTTTGAATACGTCTACCAGCTTGTTGCCAACGCCATGCCCGCTGTAGTTACGAGATGCCTGAAGGAGACCATCACATGAGGCGATCGAAGGCTGCCACCAACACGCCAGATTTGTGGCAGCATCAGCTGCCAAGACGTGACCATCGTTCCAACAAATACACTCATGGCCACGCGCTGATTATGGGTGGGCCAGTTCATTCTACCGGCGCCGCGAGGCTTGCGGCATTGAGCGCGCTGCGATCTGGTGCCGGGTTAGTGAGCATTGGGTGCGATGCGCTGTCGTTACCTGTTTATGCCAGCTCACTGATGTCGGTGATGACCAAGCTGGTACAAAGCCCTGCCGAACTGGAGCAACTACTGGCAGATAATCGTATACGCGCGCTTCTCGCAGGCCCGGGCGCAGGTACTGGCGAGCACACACGGCAAACAGTGCTTCAGCTGCTGAAAAGTCGTAAGCCCTGCGTGCTGGATGCCGACGCACTCACAAGTTTTTCTGACTCGCTGTCAGTCTTGATTGATGCGGTTCACGAATCCACCATTCTTACACCTCATGAAGGCGAGTTTACGCGCCTCTTTGGCGACATCCAAGAGCGCGAGCTGGCAGCTCTTGATGCTGCGCAGCAAAGCAAAGCGGTGGTGATTCTGAAAGGCCATGAAACTGTGATCGCTGCCGCCGATGGCCGAATCGTCGTTAATCGCTGCGCCACACCGAACCTAGCAACGGCGGGCAGCGGCGATGTACTTGCAGGCATCGTTACTGGTATGTTGTGTCAGGGCATGCCTGCGTTTGAGGCTGCCTGCGCCGGCGTCTGGCTGCATAGTCAGTCGGCGCATGGCTACGGCCCGGGGCTGATTGCCGATGATTTACCGGGGCTGATACCCAAAGCACTTGCGAGTCTTGAAGTAGCTGGCTAATAGCGACGCATCTTCCAGTCTTGCTCGTCCTGCTTCATGCGTTCAAACTCTTCGCGCTGCTGGCGCATCATGCGCTCAGCGCGTTCATTGCGAACACATTCTTCAAATGCCGGTGTACCGACCTGATGCCCCAATTCGTGGCAGCGAGCCGAAGCCTCATAATCCTTACGCGGCGCCTCGCAGCCGGTAAGCAGCAGCACCATGGCTGCCGCAGTCACAATTCGATTCATCTCTGGTTGTCCTTTCCTGTGATATCCTGATAGTCCCCTTCAATCACTTGCTGGCTGCGTGTTTCGCTGGTGCGCACCTGACGCTCGAAACGCCAGCGTCTGAACACCGACCGCACCAGCACTAAAAACCCCGTGACCACTGCAACGGCCATAATAAAAATGATCATCGCCACACCAAAAATCATCGCCAGCGCAATCAGAATGCCAATAAAAATGACGCCTAAAATGGCAGAAATAATATCCATCTCACACCGTGCCAAAACTCTTGATTAAACTACCGCAGACCAGATACCAGCCATCCACCAGCACAAAGAATATAATTTTAAATGGCAGCGAAATCATCACTGGCGGCAACATCATCATCCCCATCGCCATCAATATCGAAGCGACCATCATATCGATAATCAGAAATGGAATGAAAATCATAAACCCAATCTCAAACGCACGCTTCAGCTCGCTGATCATGAATGCGGGAATGAGCACGCGGTAAGGCGTGTCTTCAGGTGTTTCAATCTCAAGCCCGGGCGACATGCTGACAAACAGTTCAAGATCTTTTTCCCGCGCATGCTTCAGCATGAAGCTGTGAAACGGCGCGCCAATGCGCTCCAGCGCCTGCTGCTCGGTGATTTTTTCTTCCAGCAGCGGTTGCACGCCATCCTGATAGGCCTGCTCAAACGCCGGCGCCATGATGAATGCCGTGAGAAACAACGCCAGCGAAACAATCACCTGGTTTGGCGGCGTCTGCTGCGTTCCCAGCGCACTGCGCAGAAATGACAGCACAATGACAATGCGCATGAACGATGTCATCATCACTAAAATGGAAGGCGCAAGCGAAATGACCGTAAGCAGCACCAGCAGCTGTATCAGCCGGCCTGTGGCTGTGCCGCCGGTTGATTCGCCTAAATCCAGCGTCACTGACTGCGCCAGCGCGCCATCCGCCGCCAGCAGCGCCATCGCCAATAACAGTAATGCTGATAGCCATCTATGCATGAGGTTTGATTCCTGACTCAACCACCGTTGCCTGCGTTTCCGAAAGCAGCAGAAGATGCTCGGTATTATCACGGCGCACCAGCACCAGCCGCCGACGCGCATCGAGATAGCGCACCTCCACCACCGATAACCGCCCGCCTGACGGAGCCACCTTCAGCCATTGCTGCGGTAGTGAAAAGCGGCGCAGCAGATAGGCGCAGCCCATAATGAGCCCAATCACCAGCGCCAGTGCCGCAATAAAGCGAATAATCTCCGGCGAATCCAAATCAGCTTTCCTTTCCGTCTGTAGGCGGGCGCTCCGCCATGCGATAAGCAGAGGCGGCCTTGCGATGCGCGCCGCTGGCTTTCATCTCATGCATCACCAGCCCGCGCTTCCCCTGAAGCAGATTGCCTAGCTGCGTGAGGTCATCAAGCAGCTGCTCAAGCGCAGCAGCATGGCGGCGTTTTTCTTCAGCAGAAAGCGCAAGCGACGCCTCGCACAGACGCGCGATACGCCCATCCAGATCCGACAGCTCCACCACATCGCCACGCTCAAGCAATTCACGGCTTTCAGTGATGTAAGCGGCAATCTGCGTCAGCAATTCATCCGTGCCCAGCGACTCGCTCATTTTTTTCTCTTCATGGTGTCATTGGCTTTATAAACATAGGCCAGAATTTCTGCAACGGCAGCATAGGCCTCGAGCGGAATAGGCGCATCAATTTCCAGGCGCGAAAGCAGCGCTGCAAGATCTTCATCCTTCCGAATCTCAACCCCATGCTCACGCGCTAGAGCAATGATCTGCTGCGCAAGATAGCCCCTGCCCTTGGCGGCCAGAATCGGTGCCTCATCTGACTGCTGATCATAGCGCAGCGCAACAGCAATCAGATCCTTGTCAAAGGGAGGCTGCTCACCGGTTGCCATCGGGTTCATCTTTGGGGTTTGGGTTCATATCCAGTGAAAAATCCAGATCCAGCAGCTCTTCGCCGCCCGCGCGCGCAGCAGCCATGTTCTGCTCCATGATACGCTGGTGCAGCTCTTTGCGCAGAATCGATGCTTCCTTAGGAAACACAAAACCAAGCTTGACGGTTTTGCCGCGCACCTCCACCACGGTGAGCTCGATGTTGTTGTTGATGATGATGGATTCACCAATTTTTCGAGTCAGATATAGCATGACAACCCTAAATAGCCGCTCAGCATGGTTTTTGCATCACCACAAAGCGCAGATGATTTGTGGCGCATAAATTTTGCAAATGCAAATTTTAATGTAGCAGTAGCAATGAAATTGGAGTATACTCACTTTGCAATATAGGCATTTTTTTCCTATCGCAACGGGCTGGTAATCAATTGTAAAACATTACAGATATGAACTACACCGACCTACCGCTCTTTCAAATCATGCGTGGCAAGCTTGGACATCTGTCGCAGAGGCAGGCCGTGCTGGCGCAGAATATCGCTAACGCCGATACCCCCGGCTACAAGGCGAAAGATGTGAAGGAGCAGGACTTTGCTGCCATTGCCAGCCGCATGCATCAGGCTGCCTCGATGCCGATGGCAAAGACCAATGCCGGCCATTTAAGCGGCCAGCCGGTTTCAGTCGGCTCTGATCAGTTTATCAAACGCGAAAGCACCTATGAACAAAACCCGAACGGCAACAATGTGGTGATCGAAGAAGAAATGATGCGCGTCGCCGAAAATCAGGCAGAATATCAAAAAGTGCTGAATCTTTATCGTAAATCCGTGGACATGTTCCGCACGGCGCTGGGGCGTCAGGGCGGCGGCGCATGATGGAGGCTAGTTTATGCTGAGCGATACACTGAAAATCGCCGCCGCAGGCATGAAAGCGCAAGGCGACCGTCTGCGTATTATTGCCGAAAACGTCGCCAATGCCGACTCGACATCCACCCAGCCTGGCGGCGAGCCTTACCGCCGTAAAGTGGTGATTTTTGAAAATGCCCTGAACAAGGAGCTTGGCGTGGAAACCGTGCGCGTGGCCAAGCGCACTTACGATATGTCGGATTTCAGAAAGAAATTCGACCCCACCCACCCCGCCGCCGATGAACAGGGCTATGTGCTTTTTCCGAATGTCAGCTCCATTATCGAGATGGTGGACATGCGCGAATCACGCCGTGCCTATGAAGCGAATATCAATGTGGTGGAGGTCTCGAAAGCGATGCTCACCCGCACCCTTGAACTACTGAGGTAATCTATGGTTAATGCTCTTTCCGCCGCGAATGCCTACCGCAACCAGCTGAAGCTCGGCGATGAACTCAGCGAATCGCTCGCAGGTAGCCAGGAGACCGGCCCCAGCTTTGGCCAGATGGTGCAGGATGCGCTGAAAAGCGCCACGGACAATCAGTATCAATCTGAGGCGGTGCAGATGGAATCACTCACCGGTAAGGTCGAGCTATCCGACCTTGTGACCGCTGTTACCAACGCTGAACTGACACTCAACACAGTGGTGGCCGTGCGCGACCGCGTGATCAATGCCTATCAGGAAATCATCCGCATGCCGATTTAAACTTGCGCGCCCCCGCGCACAGGCGTAAGAAACTGGCTATGGAACCCGCTGAAATTTTTGCCCTCAGCAGTGATGCGCTCTACGTGATGCTGATTATTTCCGCACCTGCGATGCTTGCGGCGCTGATTATCGGCCTCGTTATCTCCCTATTTCAGGCGCTCACACAAATTCAGGAACAAACCCTGACCTTTGTGCCGAAAATTCTTGTGGTGTTTCTCACGCTGGCGCTCACCATGTCCTTCATGTTTAACACACTTAAAGATCTCAATACCCGTATTTATGACAAAATCGTGCATATAGAATAGCCATGCTCTCGCAGTTTTTAACCGAAGAGCTGTTTACCTTTCTGCTGATTTTCTGCCGTATCGGTAGCGCTATCATGGTGCTCCCCGGGTTTGGCGAAAACTATGTTTCTTCTCGCTTCAGGCTGATGTTTGCACTAGTTTTCAGCCTGCTGCTAACACCGCTGATGACCAACATGCCGCCTGTGCCGCAGCAGGTGGCGCCACTGGTAGTTCTAATCATCGGCGAAATTCTGGTGGGGCTTTTTCTGGGCATTCTCGCACGCACCATCATCAGCGCCACGCATATCGCAGGCACCATCATCGCCATGCAATCTAGCCTCGCCTCCGCTTTGGTGCAGGACATGGCGCAGATTCAGGGGCAGTCCACCATCATCAGCAACCTGCTCGGCATCACCGCGCTGGTGCTGATTTTTGCATTTGACCTGCACCACCTGATGCTCAGTGGGCTGGTGGGTAGCTACCAGACCTTTTTACCGGGCGAATTCCCGATGGTTGAGGACATGACAAACAACCTCACCACCGCCATGAATGGCGCCTTCACCGCCGCACTGCAAATTTCAGCGCCGCATATTGTCATGGGCGTGATTATCTATCTGGGCGCCGGCATTGTGGCGCGGCTGGTGCCCAATATTCAGGTGTTTTTTCTGCTGATGTCGCCGCAGATCATGATCAGCATCTTTGTGCTTATGATCACTTTCAGCGCAATCATGATGTGGTACGTTGGCCATTTCAGGGATTCGCTGGGCCCACTGGGCGCAGGCTAGCAGGAGGCGCTGTGGCAGAAGGCGAAGATCAGGAACAAAAGACCGAAGACCCGACACAAAAACGTCTGCAGGAAGCGTTTGAAAAGGGCAATATTCCTTATTCAAAGGAAATTGGAAATTTTCTGATTCTGGCTGTGCTGGCGCTGACAGTTGGCGCGTTCGCCCCATCCATTCTGCAAAATACCAAGCTGCTGCTGGTGCCATTTCTTGCAGATGCCGGAACGCTGCAAACTGATTACGCCGCGCTCGCCATCGCGCTCAGCCATGTTATATTCGGCTCACTCTCCGTGCTGGCTGTGCCGCTGATGTGCGGTCTTGCCGCCGGTATTGCCGCGCGATTTCTGCAAAGCGGTTTTGTCATCTCCACCGAGCCAATCACGCCCAAACTCAGCAAAATATCGCCGCTCGCCGGTTTTAAGCGCCTTTTTTCAATGCAGTCAGTGGCGGAGTTCATCAAAACATTGCTGAAATTTCTGATTGTCGGCGCGGTCGGCTATATCTCCGTCGCCTCTGACCTTGGCCACCTCAAGCAACTACCGGACAGCAGCATTCTAGCCATGCTGATCTACATGGGCGAACTCGCCATCAAACTTCTTATCGGCACGCTGATTGCGATTTTTTTCATCGCCCTGCTTGATTTACTCTACCAGCGCTTCCAGCATGTCAAAAACCTGCGCATGAGCAAGCAGGAAATCAAAGACGAATTCAAACAATCCGAGGGCGATCCGATGATCAAGCAGAAGCTACGCCAGCTTCGCATGGAGCGCGCCAAGCAACGCATGATGTCGTCGGTGCCGAAATCCGATGTGGTGATTACCAACCCCACGCACTATGCCGTCGCACTGCAATACGATACCAAAGAGATGAAAGCCCCCGTCATCACCGCGATGGGAAAAGATTTACTCGCGCTGCGCATGCGCGAAATTGCACAGGAACACGATGTGCCAGTCGTAGAAAATCCCCCGCTTGCCCGCGCCCTGTTCAGCTCCGGCGAACTAGGCAAAGAAATCCCCATTGCGCATTACGAAGCCGTGGCGAAAGTCATCTCATACGTCTATAAACTTAAAGGGAAAAAAATCTAAGCTGAGAAAAAACCTGTTGTTATTTTTCAGGAATTTCATAAAGATTAGCGCGCAACAAAGAGGCAGGTTCATGAATCTACGCTACGCAGACCTTGATGCCGGCAAAGGTGCCGCTCGCGACTTTGTGACACGCCGCAGATCCCCGACCATCTACCAGCTCGTTGCCATATTTGTAAGTGTGATTCTGGTGATTGTCAGCCTCAGCGCGTCGTTTGAAGATCGCGTGACCATGCTGACGCTCGTGACCGTGCTTCTGGTGGTTGCGGGGTGGTATGTCATTGCCGTGGTTCAGCGCAACCGGGATTTAGTGCTAGCCACCGAATTTCAAAATGCCCTGTTTGCCTCTGCTCTGGGTATCAACAATAAGTTTTGCCTGATCATTCGCAAGGATGGCAGCATTATCTACCTTGATCGTTCGTTTCAGAACATGTTTCCAGATTTTCTGAAACAACCCCGCCGCAGCATTGACGTGCTGCTTGATATCGGCAAGGTCAACAAAGAAGAAATGCACAAGGTGCTGGCGGCGATTGAGCAGGGTGTGTTTTCAAAAGTCGTGTTTGATATTCGCGGTGTTGGAAACGAATATCACAAAATCATCATGTCGATTGAGCCGATCATGCGCCCAAGCGGCTACGTGATGCTTCGTGGCAGGGATTTTGTTGAGTCACGCACCAGCGATGAATCAATGAGTAGCTCGCCAACCATCAACAGGTCTTCCATCACACTTTTTTCACATGTGATGGATGCCATGGATATGGGAGTCTACATGGTCAACCCCACTGGCGATCTTGTTTATGTTAACCCCATTCTGGAAAAATGGCTTGATTACCAGGATGGTGAGATTGCGCGAAGCAATCTGTCTCTGCAGGATATTGTTCAGCAGGCAGCCGCGCGCAGTGATCGTGTTCAGCCAGAAAACTTTGAAGGCGAAGTGATGCTTCAGAAAAAAACTGGCGGTATACTCAAAACCTTTATCAACCAGAAAGTTA
>CANHDY010000076.1 GCA_947459535.1 Rickettsiales bacterium
AAGTGCATCTCAGCCAGAAACTGCTGCTGGAGAGTGTGCGGCGCCATCACTCACGCATTGATCGTGAAATGGAGGCAGCGAGGCAAACACAGATAAGAATGATGCCGACAGACAAACAGCTGCATCTGTGTGAGCGCATGTATAATCTGGAAATTGCCTCACATTTCCAAACCTCCTCGGAACTGGGGGGCGACGCGTGGGGCATGCAGCCCCTGTCTGAATCGCGCATGGCGCTGTGGTGTTATGACTTTTCAGGCCATGGCATGCTGGCAGCCATGAATGTTTTTCGCATGCATGCCATCATGCAGGAATGCCTGCAATATGCTGCCGAACCCGGACATTACCTCATGCATTTGAATAAGCGCTTATGCGGCCTGCTCGAAAAGCATGAATTCGCCACGATGTTTTACGGCGTCATTGATGTTGAGTCGAATTGCCTGCTCTATGCAAGCGCCGCTGCGCCGCAGCCAATCCTATCCATTGAGGGGGATATACCTTTTGCGCTACCAACTGCAGGGCTGCCTCTGGCGGTGCTACAGGATGCCATCTATGAAACACAATACGCGCCCTTTCCTGCCAATGCGCTACTCATGCTTTATAGCGATGGGCTGATTGAAACGCCGGATAGCAACGGCCAGATGATTAGCGAATCAATGTTGTTTGACTGCATGACCAGAACACTCAGCGGCACTAAAACACCAGCAGCCAGCATGAAAAACGATGTGCTGGGCTTGCTTGGCGGACGCCAGAATTTTATCAAAGACGATATCACACTGGCGCTGTTTCATCGCCTCTGATCATTGCGCTGCGGTGATCCATCCGCCGCCAATCAGCCTGTCTCCAATATAAGCAACGCAGGCCTGGCCGGGCGAGACAGCCGCCTGAGGCTCTGGCAGTTCCACCAGCGCGCGGCCACCGCCCACATCATGCACACGCGCCATCGCACCGGGATGCATGGAGCGCAGCTTCACCATCACCTCGCCTTCGCGCAGCCTATCGCTATCCAGCCAGTTGCACTCGCGCAGTGTAAACTGGCGCACCAGCAGATCTTCTTTTGCACCAACAATCACCTGTTTCTTCGCCGCATCCAGCTTCACAACAAAGAGCGGCTCCACTGTGCCACCAATACCGAGTCCTTTGCGCTGACCTACCGTATAATTGATAATACCATCATGCTGGCCTAGCACGCGGCCATCCACATGCACAATTTCGCCCGGCTCCAGCGCGCCAGGGCGCAGCTTCTCAATCACCTTCGCATAGCCGCCCGTGGGCACAAAGCAGATATCCTGCGAGTCCGGCTTATCTGCCACACTAAGCCCAAAGCGCGCCGCCAGCGCCCTTGTTTCTTCCTTGCTTTTCAGGTGCCCCAGCGGAAAGCGCAGGAAGTCCAGCTGCTCCTGAGTGGTGCCGAAAAGAAAATAGCTCTGATCCCGCGAAAGATCCGCAGCGCGGTGCATCTGCGCCCTGCCGCCCTGCTCCATACGCTGCACATAGTGGCCGGTTGCCATACAATCCGCGCCCAGCTCGCGCGCTGTTTGCAGCAAGTCTTTAAACTTCACAGACTGATTGCACTTCACGCATGGAATCGGCGTCTCGCCCGCAAGGTAGCTATCGGCAAAATCATCCATCACGCTCTGCTTGAAACGATTTTCATAGTTCAGTACATAATGGGGAATAGCAAGCGACTCCGCCACGCGCCGCGCATCATGAATATCCTGACCAGCGCAGCACGCGCCTTTTTTATTCACCATCTCGCCGTGATCATAGAGCTGCAGCGTGATGCCAATCACCTCATAGCCCTGCTCATGCAGTAGCGCCGCCACCGCGGACGAATCCACCCCGCCCGACATGGCCACCACCACGCGCGTCTCTTTTTCAGGTTTGTTAAAGCCGAGGGAGTTCATGATTGTTTCTTTGTATGCATCACCAGCCATTCGGCAAAAGCTTCTTCACTTATCACACCCTCTGCCAGCGACAAAATTGCAGTAAAGCGCTCCTCATCCGTGGCTGAAATATCAAAACCGTTTTTATCCAGAAATAAAAAACATGTCACAAGCGCCGTTCGCTTATTTCCATCAATAAATGCGTGATTTTTGGCAATCCCAAACGCATAGGAAGCTGCAAGTCTGGTTAGCGATGTAACGTCGTTGTAGTAATAAAAATTCTGTGGTCTTGCTAATGCAGATTGCAATAATCCCATATCGCGAACACCTTCACTGCCACCAAATCCTGCGATCTGGAGCTTATGAATCGCAAGCACGGTATCTACCGAGACCCATCTCGGTTCCATGAATGTAGTCATAAAAATAATCGATTAGCTATCGGCAAGCTTGGTTAGAACATTGCGATTTTCTTTAATGATCTTCTCGACACGCGCCATATCTTCGACGAATTCGGGATCATAATTCCTAAATTCAAATCCATGCTGCGTCTCAAGCATATAGAGCGCATCGCCTTTATCGATATGCAACTTAGAAAGCACCTCTTTCGGCAGGATAACACCAAGCGAATTACCGATTTGTGTGATTTTGAGGGTGGTCATACAATTCTCCTGTATAACATTGGTTATAACTTATGATATAACGCAAGTTATAACATGTCAATCCACCTTTGTCATCAAATCTTAACTTATCCTAATACAAAAAAGCCTGTAAAGTTGCCAGACGAATTAAAAATTTAGGAGCAACCATGGCTTTACCAGATCTTGAAACCACCCACACCCATGCCATGAAGCCGGTGAAGAACATTCTCATCGAAGGTAGGAGAACTGATGCGCTGCCTAAAGGGTTGGAAGATACACTAAAGAACATTGCGGCGCTGAGGCTTTCGCCGGATACTGAGAATCGTTTTGACTCTTACTACGCCTTCATGGCTAAAGGTAAGCTCAAAGCTGAGCAAGGAATAGTTGATGATATTGGCAGCAAGCTTAAAATAGAAAACTTGGTGAATATCTATGATAACGCCATCACCGAAATGCTGAAAGCCAACGGCTACGGCACTGGCCGCGGCGCTGCTTAAATCTTTTCGACTTTCCCCTTAAGCCTATCCGCCAGCGCGGCGAGGTTCGTTCTTTTAGCTGATTAACCAAATATCTGCACGCTTACTTCCCCCTCTCCCCAACGGGGAGAGGGTCGGGGTGAGGGGGGTAAAAACATTGCGATGACAGTACATACCCCCCCCTCATCCTAACCTTCTCCCCGTAGGGGAGAAGGAACTTCTGCTGTGCAATTATTGAGTTAATCAGCTATACTTCCCCTCTCCCACAGGGACAGGGCTTTTTCATTATCCCGCCTTCCCCTTAAGCCTATCCGCCAGCGCAGCGCTCATAAACGCCGTCAGATCGCCATCAAGCACGCCCTGCGTGTCGCTGGTTTCATATTCGGTGCGAAGATCTTTCACCAGCTGGTAAGGATGCAGCACGTAAGAGCGAATCTGATGCCCCCAGCTATTATCAGTTTTCTGGGCGTTCAGCGCATCAGCTTTTTCCTCGCGTATACGCAGCTCGCGCTCGTATAGGCGGGCTTTCAGCATCTGCATCGCCTCGGCGCGGTTGGCGTGCTGGCTGCGGCCGCTTTGACACTTCACAATAATGCCGGTAGGCATGTGCGTCAGCCGCACGGCGCTTTCCGTCTTGTTCACATGCTGGCCGCCCGCACCGCCAGAGCGCATCGTATCCATCTGGATATCGCGCTCTTCAAGTTTAATTTCGATCTTATCATCAATCACCGGATACACCCACACCGAGGCAAAGCTGGTGTGGCGGCGCGCATTGGAATCAAACGGCGAGATGCGCACCAGCCGGTGTACACCGGATTCAGTTTTTGCCCAGCCATAGGCATTATGGCCAGCGATTTTGATAGTGGCGGATTTAATGCCCGCCGTATCGCCCACGCTTTCATCAATCAGCTCGGTCTTGAAGCCCTGCTTGCCTGCCCAGCGCATATACATGCGCAGCAGCATGCTCGCCCAGTCCTGAGATTCTGTGCCGCCTGCTCCAGCGTTGATTTCGATAAAGCAGTCATTGCCGTCCGCCTCGCCGGAAAGCAGCGACTCGATGGAAAGCCGCGAAAGCTCGGCTGCAATGGCGGCAAGGCCAGATTCAATCTCCGCCAGCATTGCGTTGTCACCATCGCTTTCTGCAAGTTCGGCAAGTTCGTACTGCGCTTTAAAATCGCCATCAAGCCGCGTGTAGTTGGCAATCATACCATCAAGGTGGTTGCGCTCCCTGAGCACTGCCTGAGCGCGGGGCGCATCGTCCCAAAGCGCCGGGTCTTCGGAAAGGGCGTTTAGTTCTTCAAGGCGCCTGGTTGCCTGATCCCAGTCAAAGATACCTCCTCAGCGTCTGCTGCGACTGCTGGATCTCTTTGGCAAGGTTTTCTATTTCTGCTTTCATGAGGTGGAAACTATCGATGAATGCTTAAAAAACAAGTGTTTTTCTATTATTTTTTCTGATGATAACACAAGTAAACCACAACACTTAACCAGACCTTAAGATTTACTTAATAGAATGGTAACTCAGTGATTATTCATGCATATCAACTCGTTTGTAGCTGCACCAAACTAATGACCACAAATAAAACCACCGCCGGTTTTTCACTGATTCAGCTCAGTGTTTTGCTGCTGGTTTCTTCGATTATCGTTGCATCACTGCTACCGGGCGGCGATAGCGGCTCAGAAAAAGCAAAAGAGCAGATCACCCTGAGTCGCATGGCCGCGATCGAAGAAGCCACACGCGGTTTCATGGCAAGAAATTTGAGAAGACCATGCCCGGCAAGCGGCTTGGCAGCTTACAACTCAGAAGAAGGACTATACGAGCAATGCCCACCCGCGAATGATCCACCTTTTTTATCCAACGATGTGAATAGCTATGCCGGTACCGTGCCGACCTTAACGCTCGGACTACCCCCAGAAATGGGGCTGGATGGTTATGGCCGCAGAATGATGTATGTGGTTGATAGCCGTGTCGTCTCCAGCAACAGCACCTCCACTACTGCGATTACAACGTGTCAGGACATGCACAGCCTGAATCAGACTGGCGCGATAGAAATCGCCGGAGACTATTTTATTCCCGCAAGTGACAACACGATGTGGGCGCTCATTTCCTATGGCCGCGATGGTCATGGCAGTTTTCGCATCGGTGGTTCGGGCTTGAAAGACAGGATGGATCTTAATCCTACCGACCCGGCAACCATATATAATGCTTTTGTTGTTCCTGATGTAAATGCCTACGGCACGCCCGTTGATTCAGGCGTAAATACGACCACTAGAATTGGCGGCAGACTGATTCAAAAGCCAGCCACCAGCACCTTTGACGATATTGTCTGGTACGCCGAAGAAACAAAAAACACCTGCATGCTCGGCACATCAACAAGTAGCAATGGCTTTAAATTCAGCTCACTGGGTTCGAGTGAATCAGGCAACACCAGAGCGATTGTCACAGCATCTGGCGATATTAATGATGATGGGCTGGACGACCTGATTACCGCAGTTCCATCCCTTTCAACAGTCTACGTTGTTTACGGAAGAAAAAATACATGGCCAAGCGCCGCAAGCGCCAGCACGAGTCTTGCTGATAGAGCCACATATGTCATTAATGAATACTCCCCTGGCTTCACCATAACGGGTTCAGGAAGCTCTGGATCATCCTTGGGCAGAGCGATTGCGGTGGGCAACGTCGATGGCGATTTATTTGACGATATAATCATCGCCAGCGACCGCTATATTTATGTTATTTTTGGTGAGGTAGAAAAAGAAGATCTTCCCGTTGATAGCACCTCAACAAATAATGGAACAAAAACCAGAACTGCTGTTATTGACATGGGTAGCTGCCCGACTGCGAATACATGCCCGGGCGATATTGCCGTTGGGGATGTCGCAGGTAATAACTCTAATGTTTTTGATGATATTGTGTTTTCCAGAACCAGGCTGGGAGCCACAGATGCCACAACACAAATATACGTCATTGTTGGGAATTCAAGCTGGCCGTCATCAGGTGTCATTTCAACTTCATCTCTCGGCAGTAACGGCTTTGCAATCACCACAGATACCAGCAACCATATTGCTGTTGGCTATAATACCATCTCTATCGGCAATTTTAATAATGACAGCAAACAGGATATTCTCTTTGGCGGAAGCTCCAGCGAGCAAGCCTATATTTTATTCGGAAGCACTGGCACGTCGAACATTGCGCTCAACACCGCCGTTACCAACACATCAACGGGCATGCGGTTTACAGACTCCGGCACAACTAATCTCGGCCGCACAGTCGCGCTGAGGGATGTGGATAAAGATGGCATTGATGATGCGATCATTGCAAATAACACAAACGTTTATGTTTACTATGGGCGCAGCTCTATTCCCTTGGCCACTGTCACACTCAGCACAGCAAGGAATATAAACATGACATCAAGCAACATTGATGCAATCAGTACCACCGATATTAATAACGATGGCCTGAAAGATCTCGTGCTTGGCTCTTCAAGCGACAGCTCAAACACGGGCATTGTTTATGTATTTCCTCAGCCTGTCGGAGGCTATAGCACAGCCTACACCATAAATAGCAGCACCAGACCCAGCGGTGTTATCTCGTTTACAGGCAGCTTTGTAGGCGCTATCGGTGGCGCCCTCATTCACGGCGTCACCACGCTGGATCTCAATGGTGATGGGCTCTACGACCTTGCAATAGCAGAACCAGGAAGGGATGGGGGCGGCGCGGTAAGCGTGGTATTAGGCCGTAATAATGCTGTTTGGGACAGCTCGCTCTCACTAAGCACCTACAACCGTTAAAACAGCCCGCCCGTACCTTCTGAACGCGGTTTTGTTCCCGGCTCAACGGGGATTGATTCTGCAGGCGGT
This sequence comes from Rickettsiales bacterium, assembly GCA_947459535.1. Lineage (GTDB taxonomy): Bacteria > Pseudomonadota > Alphaproteobacteria > Rickettsiales > SXRF01 > JAJTHB01. The sequence continues at coordinate 6,856 of CANHDY010000076.1, forward strand.
AATGATGTTGGGGGGATATCTGACGGCAAAGGCTGAGCAGCATCCGGCTGAGTAGGTGTTCCAACATCAGGGGACGCCGGGACTGAATTTGCATCCTGTGATGATGCGGGTTGTTCATCGCGCCCTGGCACAAAAATTCCTGCGCCGGTAATCACCGCCTCTTCCACGACTTTTGATTCTGCGCCGGCATCGCCAGCCATCTCGGGGGCAAGGCCAGTTGCAGCATCAACGCGCGTCAGCTGAATACCGCGCGGAATACGAAATGGCGCATTGGACACATCCGCCAGCGCCTCTTTCATGAACGCAATGAAGGCCGGCAGCGCGACCGAGGCACCAGTTTCTTTGGCGCCCAGCGTGCGAGGCTTATCGTAGCCCACATACACCCCCGCCACCAGATCCGGGCTAAATCCCACAAACCACGTGTCCAAACTGTCATTAGTGGTGCCCGTTTTACCTGCAACAATTTTACCTATCTCGCGTGAGCGCGCGCCAGTACCACGTGATGCCGCGCCCTGCAATATCGACACCATCTGATACGCCACGCGTGGATCAGCCACCTGCTCGCGATCATCCCCCGGCAGAGGCGGCAGCAGCGCTGCGCTATTGGCAGGAATTTCGGCAAGCTGGCAGCCTGTGCAGGCGCGCTGGTCGCGGCGGTAAATCGTTTTACCATGGCGATCATCAATGCGCTCAATCAGCGCCGGGCTGATACGGCGGCCACCATTCACCAGCATACCGTAAGCATTCGCAAGCCGTATCAATGTTGTTTCGGCGGTACCCAGCACAATCGAAAAATTACGCGGTGGTTCATCGTACACACCAAAACGCTTGCCCACTTCCAGCACGCGATCAATGCCCACCATCTGCGCCAGTCGCACCGTCACTGTGTTACGTGATTTTTCTAGCGCCGTGCGCAGCGTAATCGGCCCCAGATATTCATCCTTATAATTTTGTGGCCGCCATGCCGATTGCCCCGCCCCCTGACTCAGCTCAACCGGCGCATCCAGCACCACCGTGCCCGGGGTAAAGCCATTTTCCAGCCCCACCAGATAAACAAACGGCTTAAATGCCGAGCCGGGCTGCCTGCGCGCCTGTGTCACACGGTTGAACTCCGTGCCGCCGTAGGCATAGCCTCCGGCCATTGCCAACACTTTCCCGGTATGCGGATCAAGCACCACCAGCCCACCATTAACTTCGGGTATCTGCTGCAGCTGCCATTCACGGCGGCTATCTTTATCAGCGTCTTTTTTCTGCTCTCCAGCAAGCGCCACCAGCACAACATCACCAAGCCTGAGAATATCCGATGGCCTGCGCACCTCAGGTCCCTGCTGGCCGTCAGCAATCACCCTTCGTGTCCAGCCCATGGTGGAAAATGGCACCACCCCACGACTTTCATCCTCGAACATAATCTGTGCGCGCTTCTCATCCAGCGCGGTCACCATCGCCAGCCTCTGCCCGGGGAAAATATGGTAGGCATGTTGCCTGCCAAGCGCCGTCAGCCGCTCTTTCCAGTCATAGGCTTTAGCGCCGAGATTAGGTATGTGCGCGATAGGGCCGCGATAGCCGCGCCTGCGGTCATAATCAATCAGTGCCTTACGAAGTGCGGCGTCTGCATGTTTTTGAAGTACGGGATCAAGTGTGGTTTTTACCACCAGGCCGCCCTCATACAGCACATTTGAGCCATACATCTGCGCCAGCGTGCGGCGAACCTCTTCGGCGAAGAAATCGGCCTGCGCTATCTCACTGGTATCACGTCGCCGTAGCACAATCGGCGCCTGTTTGGCCGTCTGCGCATCTGCTGCATCAATATAACCTTCTTCATGCATGCGATCGATCACCCAATCGCGGCGAATTTTCGCTTCTTCATAATTCCTGCGCGGGTCATACAGCGCCGGCCCTTTCGGCTGCGCTGCCAGCAGCGCGACCTCTTCGATACTCAGCTCTTCGAGTGATTTATTAAAATAACTCTGCGCCGCGCCGGCCACGCCATACGAACCAAGACCGAGATAAATCTCATTCAGGTACAGCTCCAGAATCTTATCCTTGCTGTACACATGGCTGATGCGCATCGCGAGAATGGCTTCTTTGATTTTGCGCTCAAAGGATTTTTCGCTTGTCAGCAGGAAATTTTTGACAACCTGCTGAGTAATGGTTGATCCACCCACCAGTGATTTACCCTGCCCGTAGTTGACAATATTATCACGCACCGCGCGCGCAATACCGGTGATATCAACACCGGTGTGCTTGTAAAAATTCTTATCCTCCGCAGAAATAAATGCATGTATCACACGCTTCGGCACCGCCTTGAGTGGCACGAAAACACGTTTTTCTGTCGCATATTCCGCCAGCAACTTGCCATCCGCCGCATAGAGCCGCGTAACATTCGGCGGCTCATAGCTGGCAAGCTGGGTATAATCAGGCAGGTCCTGGCTGAAATGCTCAAACAGCATCACCGCCACAATCGCGCCCAGAATAAATACCGTCAGCATCAGCGACATCAACCAGCCGAAAAGCGACCCCATGGCTCTAAAAAATCGCTTCATGGCAACACCGCCGTCTGACGTTTGAAATATTCCTCAATCCCTTCAGCCAGACCAGCCACCACTTTCTCGCGATACGAACGGGTTCTCAGCAGCTTTTCTTCATCACGGTGCGAAAGAAAACCAATTTCCACCAGCACCGACGGAATATCAGGCGCTTTGAGCACCGCAAATCCGGCAAATCGATGGGTGTTCTGCAAAAGCCTTACCTTATCGTTCAGCGCCGATACCAGCGTGTCAGCGAGCGTTGCTGAATTATTCTTGGTTTCACGCTGCGCCAGCGAAATCAGAATACCCGCCACATCCTCGCGCTCGCCGGAAAGATCAATCCCGCCAATCACATCTGCCTTGTTTTCACGCGCGGCAAGCGCCTCGGCTTCTTTGTCGGAAGCTGTTTCAGACACTGTGTATACCGAAAGGCCGCGCGCCTCATCATTGGGT
>CANHDY010000077.1 GCA_947459535.1 Rickettsiales bacterium
CGCATTGTTCATCAATAGGTTAATACTATGAATTATCTGAGACTGATTGCCTTTTCGCTGCTCCTGTTTACCGCAACAGTTGTAGACTCCTATGCCATCGAAACATCGGCGAAACACGCCTACATGATCGATGCCACCACCGGCACGGTGCTGCTGAATAAAGACGGGGAGGTGACGATGCCGCCATCCTCAATGAGCAAATTGATGACCGCTTACGTGCTTTTTTCCCGTATGAAAGATGGCCGCGTGAAGCTGACGGACGAATTCACCGTGAGTGAAAAAGCATGGCGCACGCAAGGCTCCAAGACTTTTGTGCATGTGGGTGACAAGGTGCCGGTGGAAACGCTGATTCGCGGCATTATCATTCAATCTGGCAATGATGCCTGCATCACGGTTGCTGAAAATATCAGCGGCAGCGAAGAAGCCTTTGCCGCCGAGATGAACCGTATCGGAAAAGAAATAGGCCTGACGGGTAGTCAGTTCGTAAACTCCACCGGCTGGCCGGATGAAGGCCACGTAATGACCGCGCGCGATCTGGCGCATCTGGCGCGCCGTATTATCAACGATTTCCCGGACTATTATCACTATTATTCCGAGCGCGAGTTTACCTATAACAACATCACTCAGGCCAACCGCAACCGTTTGCTTGCCAGCGATATCGGCGTCGATGGCCTGAAAACCGGCCACACCGAAATAGCGGGCTATGGCATCACGCTGTCTGCCAAGAAGGGGGAGCGCCGGGTGATTTTAGTGGTCAACGGGCTGGAGAGCGATAACGCCCGCGTGGAGGAAGGGGATCGGCTGCTTCGCTGGGGGCTTCGTGAATTTGAAAACAAAAAGCTGCTCGCCGCAGGCCAGAAAATAGATGATGCGCCGGTGTGGTTTGGCACGGCAGAGACCGTCCCGCTCGTGGCTGAAAATGATGTGGTAATGACACTACCAATTGCAGCGGCAAATAATATAACCATGATGCTGAAATATAACAGCCCCCTCCTGCCGCCCATAGCTAAGGGCGCGCATGTGGCAGATGTCGTGATATCCGCACCGGGGCTGGAACCACAAACGATTGCGCTCGTTGCGGGGGAAGAAGTGCAGCAACTTTCAGGCTTTGATTACTGGTGGGCAAAAATCCGCTACCAGATCAGCGGCTTGTAATGGCTGGCCAGTTTATCACGCTGGAAGGTGGGGAAGGGTGCGGCAAAACCACCCAGATTAAACTGCTGGCAGAGTCTCTTACCGCTGCTGGCCGCAGCATCACCATCACCCGCGAACCGGGCGGCTCTGCCGGTGCTGAAAAAATCCGCGAACTGCTGGTCACTGGTGAGGCAGACCGTTGGGACAGCCTGACCGAAACCTTGCTCTTTTACGCCGCCCGCACCGACCACCTCGCACGCACCGTCAGGCCAGCGCTCGCGCAGGGTAACATCGTCATCTGCGACCGTTTTTCTGATTCCACCCGCGTTTATCAGGGCATTGGAAAAGGTGTGAGCAGCCAGTTTATCGATGCGCTCCACACGCTCACACTCGGGGATTTTGCTCCCAGCCTGACGCTGATACTGGATGTGCCGCCCGAAACTGGCCTTGCGCGCGCCAGCGCGCGCCGCGGCAGCGAGATGCGTTTTGAACAGCTTTCGCTTGATTTTCACCAGCGCGTGCGCGAGGGCTTTCTCGCGATTGCACACGCAGAGCCCGCCCGCTGCGTGGTAGTAGATGCATCAAAGACAGTAGAAGAGGTGGCGGCAGAAATTAAGAACGTCGTGTTTCAAAGGCTGGGGCTTTGATGATTGCAGGCCATCAGGAAACTCTTGAGCAACTACAGGCTGACGCTTCGCGCGGCAGGCTGGCGCATGGGCTGCTGATCACCGGCGCGCGCGGCATCGGCAAAGCCACACTCGCCAGACAGCTTGCCTGCTCATTGCTGGCCATGGGCGCAGACGAAGAGGGCGCAGCGCGGCGCATGGAGGCGGGGGCGCACGCGGATTTTCTGGTGGTTCAGCAGGAAATCGACCCAAAAAAAGACGAGCTGAAGCAGGAAATCTCGGTTGAGCAGGCAAGGAAGGTGGCGCAGTTTCTGGCGATGACGCCGGGCGAAAGCAGCCGGCGGGTGGTCATCATCGACAGCATTGATAACCTGAACGTAAACGCCGCCAACGCCATTTTGAAAATCCTTGAGGAACCGCCGCCACAAGCCATCCTGATGCTGGTTTCCCATACGCCCGGGCGCCTGCTGCCTACCATTCGCTCGCGTTGCCGCAGCGTGAAGCTTTCGCCGCTTTCGCGAGAGGATTATCATGAGGTGATGCGTAGCAAAGCGCCCGAGCTGGACATCAACCAGCGAGAAAGCCTCGGCCTGCTTTGTGACTATGCCCCCGGCGTCGCGCTGGAGCTTGCCAGCCGGCAGGCACTGGAGATGTATGCCTCGCTGCTTGGGCTGCTACGCGAACTACCGCGCATGAACCCGGCCGCTGTCAGCCAGTTTGCTGATAAGATTGCCGCTGGCTCTGTGCACCAGAACTGGGCGCAGTTTTCCCAGCTGGCGCTCGTGATGCTGTCAAAACTCTGCAAAAGCGCCAGCCATATTTCACAGCCGGAGATCATCAGCGGCGAGGAGGGAATGCTTCACGCCATTGCACAGCTTCATCCAGCCTCGGTCTGGGCAGCAAAATGGCAGCAATCCCAGGAACAGTTTGCGCTGGTGGCGGCGCGGCATCTGGACGCCAAACAGGCGGCCATCAGCTGGCTGCATGGAATTTCTGATCCGGATATGAAGTGGCTGGTTGCGAGTTAGCAAAAATTCTCTACACTTGCTGCCATGAATTTTTACATCACGACCCCCATTTACTATGTGAATGACCGCCCGCATATCGGCCATGCCTATACGTCGGTAGCGTGCGATGTGCTTGCGCGCTATAAGCGCCTCGCTGGTGCTCAGGTCAAATTCCTAACCGGCACCGACGAGCACGGCCAAAAGGTGGAAAAATCGGCCGCCAGCGGCGGTACCACCCCCAAGGCACTGGCGGATGCTAATTCGCAGCATTTCCGCGAGATCACCGCGCTGCTTAACCTGAGCAATGATGATTTCATCCGCACCACCGAGCCGCGCCACATTGCTTCCGCGCAGGCGCTGTGGCAGCGCATGCAGCAAAACGGCCATATTTATGAAGGCAAATATGCTGGCTGGTATGCGGTGCGCGACGAGGCGTACTACGCTGAATCCGAACTGGTGGGCGGCAAAGCCCCCACCGGTGCAGAGGTTGAGTGGGTTGAGGAGCCGAGCTATTTCTTCAATCTTTCCAAGTGGCAGCAGCCGCTTCTGGATTATTACGCGGCGCATCCGGATTTTATCCGCCCGCAATCGCGCTACAACGAAATCATCAGCTTTGTGAAGGGCGGCCTGAAAGATCTTTCGATTTCGCGCACCACCTTTTCGTGGGGCATTCCGGTGCCGGGGGATGGCAAGCATATCATGTATGTCTGGCTGGATGCGCTCGCTAACTATCTCTCTGCGCTAGGTTTTCCAGATGAAACGGGGCAGATGAAGCAATTCTGGCCTGCCGACATACACATGGTCGGCAAAGATATCATCCGCTTCCACGGCGTTTACTGGCCGGCCTTCCTGATGGCGGCCAACCTGCCGCTGCCAAAGCGCATTTTTGCCCATGGCTGGTGGACGATTGAAGGCGAAAAAATGAGCAAATCGCTGGGTAATGTCGTCGCGCCGCAGGCGCTGGTGGAGGAGTTTGGCCTAGACCAGACACGCTATTTCCTGATGCGCGAAGTGCCGTTTGGCAATGATGGTAATTTTTCCCGCGAGCGCATGGTCACGGTCATTAACAGCGAGCTTGCCAACACGGTCGGTAACCTGCTGCAGCGCACCCTCTCCATGGTGCAGAAAAATTGCGGCGGACTGGTGCCGGACAGCGCAGGCGTCGCGCGCGACGAGCTGGATTTAGGTTTTCTTGAAAAGGTGTATGTCACGCGCAAGGAAACTCCTTCGCTGGTGGAGGGGGCGTATCTCGATTGCCGCTTTCATGAAATTCTGGCCGATATTGTCGCAATCGCCGCGGAAGCCAATCAGTACATTGATCAGAAAGCACCATGGAAGCAGAAAAAAATTGATGAACGGCTGATGAACGCCACGCTCTATCATCTGCTGGAAGCGATTCGCTGCATTGCTATCATGCTGCAGCCCTTCATCCCCGGCGCGGCGGATAAGATGCTGAACCAGCTTGCTGTTTTGCCCGCCGAGCGTGGCTTTGACCGCTTAAGCGAAGCCCATGCGCTGAAGATCGGCCAGCCGCTGCCCGCGCCAGAGCCAATTTTCCCACGCATCCAGCAGGACACCAAAGCCGCATGATACTGGTTGACTCGCACTGCCACCTTAACTTTCCGGATTTCAAGGAAGATTTGGGCGATATCATCGCCCGTGCGCGCGCGGCGGGGGTGAAAGTCATGCAAACCATCTGCACTGAGATGGCGGAGTTTGATGAAGTGCACGCTATCGCCCAGCAATATGAAGGGGTGTATTGCTCCGTCGGGGTGCATCCGAACGATTCGGGTGATGAAAAACAGGTGAGCGCCGAGGAGCTTATCGCCAAATGTTCATCCTCCAAAGTCATTGGCATTGGAGAGACGGGGCTGGATTTCCACTACGAAACCGCGAGCAGAAAGCTTCAGGAAGATAATTTTCGCCAGCACATCGAGGCAGGAAGAATAACCGGCCTGCCAGTGATTGTCCATAGCCGTGATGCCGATAGCGATACCATCCGTGTGCTGGCGGACGAGATGGATAAGGGCGCGTTCAAATTCCTAATCCACTGCTTTACTGGCACCAAAGAACTTGCTGATAGATCAGTAGAAATGGGCGGCTACATATCGCTTTCTGGGATTATTTCCTTCAAAAATTCCGGTGCGATCAGGGATGCGCTTAAAGATGTGCCACTTGACCGGTTGCTGGTGGAAACAGATGCGCCTTTTCTTGCACCAGCACCTTATCGCGGCAAGCGAAATGAGCCTTCATATACCATATATACCAATAGGATACTGGCTGAAGTTAAATCTACACCAGAAGATAAAATGGCGGCGATAACCACAGAAAATTTCTTCCGCTTGTTTGACAAGGCGCAGCATCCAGCCACAGACTTATCCACATGCGCGTGACCATCCTTGGCTGCGGTAGCTCTACGGGTGTGCCCGTGATTGGCTGCCAGTGCCCAGTTTGCCTGTCCAACGACCCTAAGAACAAGCGCAGCCGCGTCTCTGTGCTTGTTCAGGTGATGGGCAAAACCCTTCTGATTGACAGCTCGCCAGACCTCAGGCAGCAGGCGCTGGCCAACCAGCTGAGCCACATCGACGCAGTACTTTATACACATGACCACGCCGACCACACACACGGCCTTGATGACCTACGGTCATTCAACTACTTATCCGATAAAGCTCTACCAATTTATTGCGATAGCGCGACATATAACTCATTAAAAAGCAAATTTGGCTATGCTTTCATGGAAAAACCACCCGTATGGTTCAGGCCATGCCTGACGGCGAATATTCTTGCTGAGGGGGAGAGGGGGGTGTGTGATGTGCTCGGTATTCCAGTGACTTATTTCAGACAGCTCCATGGAAAAACCACCAGCCTCGGCTATCGCATTGGAAATTTTGCTTATTCCACCGACACTGACGGGCTGGAAGAAAGCGCTCTTGAAGCGCTGGAGGGAACCCAGATCTGGGTAGTGGATTGCCTGCGCTACAGCCCATCCATGACCCATGCCAGCCTGGAAATGACTCTGGGGTGGATTAAGCGGGTGAAGCCCGAAATTGCCATCCTGACCCATATGTCCCACGATTTTGATTATGAGCAGCTATCAAAAGAGTTGCCCGCAGGCGTGGTGCCGGGCTATGACGGCATGGTCATTGAAACAAAGGATCCAACATGAAAAAACCACTTCAATATCTCATTTTTTTAGGAGCAACCCTGATGACAAGCCTCATGGGACAGGCTGTGGCAGGCGCCACCGATAAAACCGCTTATGATTTTGAATTTACATCACTTGCTGGCGATGCCATGCCGCTTTCCGCTTATCGCGGCAAGGTGCTGCTGGTGGTTAATACCGCCTCAAAATGTGGCTTTACCGGCCAGTATAAGGGCCTTCAGGCGCTCCACGAAGCCTATAAAGACAAGGGGCTGGTGATTATCGGCGTGCCATCCAATGATTTTGGCGGCCAGGAACCGGGTAGCGAAAAGCAGATTAAAGAGTTCTGCGAGCTGAATTATGGGGTGTCATTTCCTATGACCAGCAAGGTGGAAGTAACCGGAAAAAATGCGCATCCGCTGTATGTCTGGCTCACAGAAACGCTGGGCTTTGGCTCAGGCCCCAAATGGAATTTTCATAAGTATCTGATTGGCAAAAATGGCCTGCCGGTTGATCATTTCAGCTCCATTACGACGCCCGACTCCGATAAGCTTAAAGCAGCAATTGACAAGGAAATCAGCAAGTAAGAGTCCTAGCCGCACCATTCCCTCAGCTATTTTTTCCATAATATATATTATACGACAATTAGCTGGGGGTGTTCTTTGTTTCCATGCCATACCACCCTTGCCATAACCAGCATCAAGGCCAGTGAGCGCAGGTTTAAGACACACGTTGCTTTGTGGTTTCTGTTTTTCAGGTCATAATCCGCTTATTTCCGGATGACGCCATGTTCAGCTTGTGGCAATAAGTTACCACCATCAATGAAGCACCTTGAGATGCCCATCATATCTGAAATAGACCAGCTGATTAAACGCTCCTGCAGCGCTTGCTCCGAGCTGAGCAGCGCTTCTGACAGCCAGAAAGTTTATGTCATCAGCGATGCGCGTGAGGCTAAAATTATTTTTGATATTCTCATTGCGTATGGTCTGGATGCCAAGCTCTACCATGACGATGCACAAAGTAAGCTCTACATCACGCTGCAGAAAAAAAAGTATCCATTGCGCGAAAATTGGCATCTAGAGGCCATCGCTACCGCCGAAACCCTCCTTTTATTAAAAAAACAGCTCGATCAGCTGAGCTTTGCGGGCAAGCTCGCTGGGTCAGAATATAGCCTATCAATGTCGCCTTTGGCAGCGGGTGGCAAACAAATCCTTATTCACCTGCCCGGGAACAGCTCCAGCACCGACAATTCTGGCACCAATAATACAGCCCCCACCAGCAACCAGCTCCCCCCTGCGCCGCCACGGCGTAATGTTTCGTATCAGCCTAAACAGCAGGAAAATGATGATATTTTTGCTGGCCCCACTGTCACTAAAAAGAAAGGCCCGAGCAGACTGATTAAAAAAGGATCAGAAGCAGCGCCTGATACACTCTGGAAAAGAACCAAGCTTTACATCAAAGGTAATATTTTTTATTCAATGCTCGTTGTCATCGCATGTATTCTGTTTGTTGTTGTGATGTTTTCTTTCTTTTCAGTATCAAAAGGCTTTCTTTGCCCAGATTTTGCAAGCCTTAAAGATGAAAACCCACCCTGGTATTGCAGTCAAAAATAACAATGAAAAACAACCACCCCGCCCCTTACCCTTTGACATCCACCGCCGCGCGCGGGCTGGTTGGCGATGTTCAGGTGCCGGGTGATAAATCGATTTCCCACCGCTCGCTGATGCTGGCATCGCAGGTGCGCGGCACCACGACCATCCACGGCCTGCTAGAGGGCGAAGATGTGCTGAGCACCGCGGCAGCGCTGCGCCAGCTGGGTGTGGATATTGAAAAGAATGATGGCAGCTGGCAGGTGCGCGGTGTGGGCGTTGGCGGGCTGAAAGCCAGCCTTGATGTGCTTGATATGGGCAATTCCGGCACCAGCACCCGCCTGCTGATGGGGCTGGTGACCCCCTATCCTTTTACCAGCTTTTTTACCGGTGATGATTCGCTCAGGTCGCGCCCAATGAAGCGGGTCATCACCCCGCTTTCCGACATAGGCGCACGCTTTACGGCGCGTGACGACAACTACCTGCCGCTGGCGCTCACCGGCACGTCAAGCCCCTCGCCCATCCATTACCGGCTGCCGGTAGCTTCGGCGCAGGTAAAATCCGCCATTCTGCTCGCCGCGCTGAACACCCCGGGCACCACGACGGTGATTGAGCCGCAGGCCACACGCGACCACACCGAAAACATGCTGCGCGGCCTTGGATTTGCTATTGAAACCACGAAGGGTGATGGCGGCGAAACCATCATCACGCTGGCAGGAAAACAGCAGCTCGCCGAGGCAAGCCGCACTATCGACGTGCCGGGGGATCCCTCTTCGGCGGCGTTTGTGGTGGTGGCCGCCCTTATTTGCCCGGATTCAAAGTTGGTGGTTCGCGGTGTGTGCATGAACAAGCTACGCAGCGGGCTGTTTACCACCCTGCTTGAGATGGGGGCGAAGATTACTGTCCAGAATGAGCGCGTGATTGCGGGCGAAGCCGTGGCCGATTTGCTGGTGGAGAGCAGCAGACTGAAGGCGGCGATAGTGCCAGCAACGCGCGCGCCGAGCATGATTGACGAATACCCGATTCTAGCGGTGGCCGCCGCCTTCGCCGAGGGCGAAAGTGTCATGCACGGTCTTGCTGAACTCAAAGTGAAGGAAAGTGACCGGCTGGCGGCCATCATTGAGTCACTCAGCGCCTGCGGCGTGGCAGCCAGAAGCGAGGGCGACAGCCTGTTTGTGCGTGGCGGCAGTGTGCGCGGCGGCGCGACCATCCGCACCCGCTATGACCACCGCATCGCCATGAGTTTCCTGGTGCTTGGCATGGCGAGTGAAAAACCCGTTGAGGTGGATGATGCCAGCGCCATCGCCACCAGCTTTCCAAATTTCACCCAGCTGATGAACGGGCTGGGAGCAAGAATCAGCGCCAACCAAAAACAAACCGCGACACAGCAGAAACCCTTCGTGATCGCTATTGATGGCCCCGCCGCCAGCGGCAAAGGCACCCTCGCCCGCCGACTCGCCGAGCATTATGGGCTGGATTATCTGGATACTGGCAGCTTGTACCGCGCGGTGGGCATGAAGCTGGTTTATGGCGGCAAAGACCCTCAGGATCGCGAGGCCGCTATGCATGCCGCGGAAACCATCGATGCCGACGATCTCGCCAACCCACGCCTGAGGCAGGAGCGCATCGGGCAAGCCGCTTCGATTGTTTCGGCTTATCCGGAGGTTCGCGGCGCATTGCTTGAGTTTCAGCGGAGTTTTGCCAAAGGCAAGAAGGGCGCTGTGCTGGACGGGCGCGATATTGGCACCGTGGTCTACCCACAGGCTGACGTTAAATTTTTTATCACGGCCACGCTCTATGCCCGGGCTAAGCGCCGCCACCGAGAGCTGTCCGGGGAGGGTATTGAGGTGGTGTTTGATTCTGTGCTGGAAGATCTGCGCGAGCGCGATGAGCGCGATTCCAAGCGCGCGGTTGCCCCGCTGAAACCCGCAAATGATGCGATTATCATGGACACTTCTGACTTGGATGCGAGCAGCGTCTTTGCCAAAGCCTGTGAAGCGATTGATTGTAAAAAAAGTCAGTGCTTCAGGTCGCGGTAAAAATTTTCGTGTGGACCGACTGAAATCAATAAAATGATTGGTTTTTATTCCTGATATTCATTGGTAAAAAGCACGAACTGCTTGACCAATACCAAGGCTGCAAACCCTTTGATTTCGAAAAGC
>CANHDY010000078.1 GCA_947459535.1 Rickettsiales bacterium
AGTCGCAGGCAACCCGGCGCTGCCCCTCATGCGTATGAATCTCTACCTGCCCCACACCAGCGCCTACGCAGCGCCCGCGCAGGCGCACCACCTGGCCTGAGGCTTCCGCCGCGCTCAGCTCTTTGGCAATGGCTGGCGCCATGCGGTGGCGATGGATATTCCACCAGTGAAGATAGCGCATAAGCGCCCGCTTCTGATCGGCTGCTGGCAGACGCTGCCAGAGCGCACTTGTCTGCGGCCTGAGCGCATCGAGTGCCTGCTGCCACTGCCCGTGCTGCGCGGCATAGCGGCGCACGCCCCGAACGAGGGCAGAGAGCCTGAGCGACTGCGGAAAGGCGGCTGGCGCGGGCTGCGCGCCCGGATCGCCATGCGCCATCGGAAAATGGCCGCGCGGCGATACACAGAGAATGCGGCCAGCAAAGCGCGAGCGAAGCAGGCTGATGATCATGTCCACCGCCGTCAGCCCCCCGCCAGCAACCACGACTGTGCCCTGCCCGCCTGCAAACCGCGCAGAATCAAACGACCATGGTTGCACCACGCGCTCGCCGCTCAGGCGCGGCGCAAAGCGCAGCCCGCTGGCAAGCACCACATGGCGGGCAGCGAAGCGCCGACCGCTTGCCGCATGCAGCACCGCCTGGGCATCGATGTGCCTGATATCATCATGGTAATAAGCCACTTGATGGCCTGCATTTTTCGCTACGGCCATGGCTTCATTAAAGCGCTGCTTGAGATAATCGCCATACACCATGCGCGGGGCAAATTCATGCGGCTGGTAGCGCCCGGCGAGCCAGCTGGCAAAATCATCCGGCACCTCGGCATCCATGCTCATGTGAGCAGCACGGACATTCAGCAGATGCTCCGGCCGCGTGGTCGAATACGCTGCGCCGCAGGGCGAAAGACGGCCAGCGTCGATCAGGCAGATGCTCGCAGAGCGCGGCAGCTTCGCCGCAAGCTTGGCAAACACCGCCGCACCGGAAAATCCCAGCCCGACGACGGCGATGTCAAAAGAATAGGTTTTGCTCACTCTAGCACCTCAATAAATTCGCTTTGGCAAAAAAGCGCGAAGCGATGGAGTCCGAGGGCATGAGTGTACGCTCGCAAATCCACAAGTGGGATTTGCGGACTTAAAGTCACAAAATCCCGCATGCGGATTTTGTAGGTACATGACATGCCCGAGGGAGGCTTCATCGCAAGCAGATTTGAAGCCAAAGTAGAATTCATTGCGGTGCGCACTAGACGTGCCAACGCTGCTTGAGCTCTTCGCGCCGAGCTTCAGGAATACGCGAACGCATGATGCCGTAAATCGTCCCCATCTGGCTGCTTGCTGTGCGCACAAAAAGAAAGGGAAAGAGCCCATGAATGAAAAGCACCACCGCGCTGAAGATCAGCCGCGTGGTCATACGCAGCGTAAACCATAAATGCACAAAATAGCTTTCGCCGGTTTCCTTGGGGTGCTCGGTGAAGGCACGCTCGATTTCCTCGCGCGCGGCTTTGGCCTTGGCCTTATTACTCTCCGACATCAGCCAGTTTTTTATCTGGCAGGCGTAGTCATTCACACGTCCCATATGAACTCCTGTAGGATGCAATCCAGAGCAACGTTACAGGAATTAATAAAATCAAGCAAACAGGAGAAAATGCCGCATCTTCACAAGCACGCCAGAATCAGTGATTATTTTGTGGTGTTTCCCTTCACCTCATCAAGGCGCTTCAGCCGCTCTTCAATAAAATAGGTCATAAATTTGAGATCAGATTCACGAATATCTTTCGCATTATCCCGTATGGTTTCCATGATGACCAAAGCATCTTCAAACTCTCCGCGTTTCTCGCGCACCACTGCGGCCATTTGCTGCGCAAAAGCAGGCACTTCAGGGTTGACCATCGGTTTGGATACTTTCAGCGCCAGATTCAGATCATCAAGCTTATGCTGCGCCAGATAGATCGACTGCATAAGCCACCACCATTTTTTCGGAACATCCCGTGCTGAATGATCGTAAAGATAGTCCACAATGTAGCGAATATCTGCGACGTTCTGAGTCTGAGCGAAGTAATAGCAGGCCATGGCCGGCAGCATATTAGAGCGTGGGTTCAGCTCATCCAGCAATGTCCACCAATGGTTCAGCTTACGCATGTCATACTGACGCAGCGAAGTGAAGCGCCCATAAGTATCGCCGGCATTCTGGATATTGAATGCAAGAACACGAAAAAAGAACTCATTATCACCAAATGCCAGCGCATGCACTGCGGCCCTGCCCGGCACATCAGGAACCACACCTATTTCAGGCTTGATGGATTTTGTTTCAAGCCAGAATGCTCCCTGCAGCGCCAGGAACAGTGCCAGCAGCCCGTAAGATCGACCCCATCGCTGCATTGCGGCGAACGCCATACGCTAAAACTGCTTGCGGCGAAAATCTGCAATCGTCGCCAGAAGTAAAAGTGGCACAAAAATCAGCACCTGAAGCACCACCATCTGCCATTCTGCATCAGAGCGCAGCCCATATGAAAGCCACTCGCTCTTCGCAAAAAAATCAAGCCGCGGCACCACAGCTGAAATCGCAATCAAAGTGTATTTCAAAGCGATGTATTTGAGATCATTAAACATGGGCGATTCAACCGTGAACACGAAAAAAGCCATCATGCGCGAAAGCACATAAAAGCCCATGCAGGCAAGGACAGATGTCACCGCACTCCTAAGCGTAAACGCACTGAATAGAGCAAGCGCCACCACCAACATCGCCTCCAGCAGCAGGCTGAAAGACCAGCTGACAAATCCCGTCCAGTCGGTGGGGCCGATTGCTGCGAGAATACCCACCACCGGCAGCACCAGAAGAAGTGCTACCAGCGAAAAGCCCAGCCAGTACGCCAGCACCAGATTCGTGCGCGAAATAGGCCGAGATAAAATGACGTCAATTTCCTTGGTATCAAACGCACTACGGATATGGAAACAGACAAAAACAATCAGCCCCACCATCATCATGATACGCGACGCGCCGGAAGCGAATGTGATGGTCATTTCTTTTTCTTCTATAAATGCGGTGCTGCCAAGGGTTGCTGAGATTGCTGTCGCAACCAGAACCCCCGCGATCAACCCGACAAAAAGCCAGTCACGAAGCGCCGTAATCAAGATGTAGTGAATGTTTGTCTTCATCGCCAATCACTGGGGGGCAGGAAAAATAATTGGCCTTGGATCCTGAATGAATTTCTCATACATGCCTTTATCCGCAGCATCCATGTAACCCTGCGAGTCGACGATCGTCGCGCGGATGAGAATAACCAGTTCTTTTTTAACATTCGACTTTTCAACATTCTTAAAGAGATTACCAAAATATGGCACCTCGCTGACGCCCGGCACACCGGAATCCGTGTTGATAACACGGTCTTCAAGCAAACCGCCAATCACCATGACCTGACCACTCTTGATTTTCAAGATAGAATCCAGCTCTCGCTTCTCGACCTGCGGAAAATCACTTTTGATGTTTACAAGCGCATTAACAACATCGGGATTAACACCCGGCTGTGATAAGGCCTGAGCCTTGCACAGCTCAAAACCCGGATCACTTACCACCTTAACCAGACGGCTGAGAACTGGTCTGATACCAAGCGTGACCTCATTCGTCTCTTTATTGATCGAAGGTTGTAAATTGAGAATGATGCCGAGTGGCTCTTCTCTTTTCTCGCTGTTTATCTCAATCGTTGGCTGAAGCGCAGCAGAACTTGCCGTTGCGGCAGTACCCGGGGTAACCTCACAGTCCACTTCAAAATAAAGTAGGTTCTCGACAAACGATAAAACCGCTTTCTGATTATTCATCGCACTCAGGCGCGGGCTGGAGAGAGCACGGGTTGTACCAAATTCGCTAAGCAGGCTGACGGCAGCATTCAAATCCATCCCGCCCAGAAAATTATCTTTGAGCACTGTAATGGTTCCCGCCCCCCCCCTTGCCAGATTCGGCTGAACACGATCAAGATCTCCGCTGAAACTGATCGATCTGGCGCCGATTTTCCCCCAGTTGATACCGGTTTGATAGGTGTCATTCAGCGAAACTTCGACAATTTTCGCTTCAATCAGCACCTGCGAAGAAACATTATTATCGATCGCGCGAATAAACTGTTTGATCATTTCATGCTGGCGATCCGTTGCAGAAACGGTGAGGCTGCCGGCCTGACGATTTAAGGTGAAACCTGCACCATCACTACTGGTATTACCTGTTGGCGATGGTGGTATGGGTGGTGCTGCCGGATTGGTAGCGCTGGGCGCAGTTCCCGTTGCTGCTGCCGCAGGAGATGCTGGTTGAGCCGCAATATCTGTAGTCGAAACCAGGGAAACAGGCTTGAAGCTTAGAATCTGCGTCACGCCTTGCTCAAATTTTTTCCAGAATTCTTCACGCGCTGGATCCTGCGATGTACCACTTCCTGATGGGGTGGCGGCAGCTGGTGCTGCGCTCGATCCCCCAGAGGATGAAGAAGAGCCCGAGGAACTGGCAGAAGCGAAACCACTTACCTGCTGAGCGCGTTCGTTCAGCATATCCAGCGTGTAGGTGTGGACATAGGGCATATCGCGTTCAACACGCAGCACATTGTTTTGCACACGGTAGCGCAGCCCCGCCAGATCGGATATGCGCTCAATCACCTCATTGAACGGGCGATCTTTGGCGCGAAAAATAATGCCGCCGGTAATGGCCGGGTCCACTTCAATATCGATATCCGCAAGGCGCGCGAGCTCTA
Organism: Rickettsiales bacterium; assembly: GCA_947459535.1. Taxonomy (GTDB): domain Bacteria; phylum Pseudomonadota; class Alphaproteobacteria; order Rickettsiales; family SXRF01; genus JAJTHB01. The sequence goes on from CANHDY010000078.1 coordinate 4,720, forward strand.
CAAGCACATCTTTCAGCGGCACATCATCCGTCACCGCCACCGAAACCAGCTGAGTCTGTGCTATTTTGGGCGGGCGCGGCGCGGCAAGAATCTCAGCAAGATCTGGAATCGGCGGCTCAAGCACGTTAGTGCTGACCTGCAGATTAGGATCAATGTATGCTTCCAGTTTGCTCAGGTCTTTGTAGTCCTGACGGTCAAGACCGCGATCTGCGTCAATAATGTCATGTTTTTTTTCTGGATCCAAACGCCGCCCCACCGTGCCTTCGCTGCAGCTGGCAATCAAAAGAAAAAATACACAAAGGGGGAAAATTCGGCTCGTTTGGATCACCTAAAAAACCTCTGAGACACAAGATAACCACTAAAGCACCGCATCACTTTCTACTACTACATGTAGTATTAAATAATGCAATACACTTCCGCATCGTGTGATTAAATACGCGTCGAAAGCCAAATTGCAAACTTGGTTTGGTATACAATGAGAGAGGTTAAAATAGGGTAAAGAGGCGCCGCTTCTGCGCCAAGATTCAATGCCGTATCGTGGTGCTCTTTTTCATCAGCACGAAATTTAGTGATGGCGGCTTTGAGCTCGTGCTCATCATCATCAGCAAGGGCTTTTTCCTGCTCGGCATAGTGTTCGTCGATGACCGACTCCACCGCCACCGTGCACGCCATCGCTGCTTTTTCGCCCATCAGCGCGGTCGCCGCGCCCATCGCAAAACCGCCAACATGCCACAGCGGCGAAAGCACCGTCGGACGTACGCGCCGCTGAGTCATCATGCGCGAAAATGTATCAAGATGCTCCTGCTCCTGCTCGGCCATGTGCCTGAGTGTGGGCGCGCACTCGCTTTTTCCCAGCACGGCCAGCTGGCCGGCATAAATACGCTGCGCGCCATATTCCCCGGCATGATTCACACGGATCATGCGCTCAATTTTCTGGGCTGAGCTAAGATCGCCGGGCAGCGTCATACCGTTTTCCTCATCAGCCACACCGTTCCTAGCGCCGCGATAAACGCCAGCATGGCATTCCACGCCGCCATGGACAGCCCGAAAATATACGCCATCGCCTGCGCGCATGACACCAGCGGCGCGTTCATGATCTGCGCGCGCATTTCTTCCAGCGTCAGGTTGCTGCTATCACCACCGGAACAGGCAGAAGGCCCCTGAAACCAGCCATATTCTACGCCGGTGTGATAAAACGCAATGCCGGACGTAGCCATAAACATCAGCACCACCAGCGCCAGTAACGCCGCAATCAATCTCGGCGAGCGCGCAAAGAGGCTGCCATACAGCCCCACCAGAATAATCACCACATAAGGGTAGCGCTGATAAAGACACAGCTCGCAGGGATACAGGTCAAAGCCATACTGGCCAACCAGCGCCGCACCGAGCACAAGCGTGGAAAACTGCGCGGTCGCCAGCAGCAGCGAACGCCGTGTTGTGGGCAAAACCTTAGAAAGAAACATAATCCCAGCATAAAATCTCCGCTGGCAAAAGGCAAGTATTGACCCTCCAAGCAAGATGCTTTAACTACGCAGCAATAAAAAATCATGCAGTCACGTTACAGATTTTCGCTAGGATAAGACAGATGCGAACTATTGCGAGAACCGCAGCGCAGCGTACATATTAGTACGTGAGCAGCGGAAGCGCAGCAATAGAAGCTAGCTGGCCATCCTAGCAGAAAATATGCATCTAAGCCCCGGTGGTGGAATTGGTAGACGCGCTAGACTCAAAATCGATTCAAAATCGAAGTGAGTGTGGCAAAAAGTGGAGGAAATAAATGCTAGAAAACAGACACTTGATTCAAGTTTGTGTTTTCTAGGAAAGAGTAAAAAAACGGCTCAGTCGGCACATAGTCGGCACGGGCTTAAAATGCGCCCCTGTGGTGGAATTGGTAGACGCGCTGCACTCAAAATGCAGTATCTTCGGATGTGCCCGTTCGAGTCGGGCCAGGGGCACCACCTAAATTTTAGGAGTAGTATGGTTGAAGATTCTCAGAACGCCGAAGCGAAAAGCGACAAGCCTGTATATTTGCAGCCTGAGAACCAATCCAAAAAATACGATGCCCTGTTTGTCGAGATCGACAAGGGCGATATTAAGCTCCCCATGTTCCAGCGCGAATTTGTTTGGGAGAAAGAGCAAACCGCCAAGCTGATAGACTCTATTATAAAGGGCTTCCCTATCGGCACTTTCATTTTCTGGAAAACGAAAGAGGAGCTGCGCAGCTACAAGAACATTGGCAATCACAAGCTGCCAGAAACGCCGAAAGGCGATTATGCCCAGTACATACTTGACGGGCAACAGCGCATCACTTCCCTCTATGCCATTCGCAAAGGCATACGCATCACCAAGGACGGGAAAGAAATTGACTACCAGGACATTTACATCAATCTCGACTTCGACCCGAAAAACGATGAGCAAATTAGCGTCGTCGAAAAGGTTGAGGGCAAAAATTATATTTCGGTTCACCGCCTGCTCAATGCCGATGTGACCGATCTGATGGATGAATACGACCGCGACACACTGAAACGCGCCAGCGCCTTTAAGAATAAACTGACGAATTACGACTTCTCGACCATTACGATTAAAGACTATCCGATTGATGTTGCCTGCGAGGTATTCTCGCGCATTAACACGGGCGGCAAATCCCTCACCGTCTTTGAAATCATGGTTGCCAAAACCTATGACGAGAAGCTGGGCTTTGACCTTGCCGAAAAATACGAAGTGCTGCGCGACGGTTCGGATGATGAAAAAGAATCGCTCACCCAAGCGAAGTTTGAAACCTTGCCGGAATCAGTCATCATGCAATGCGTTGCGGCAATCACCGTGCGCGCCGTTAAAAGTAAAGATATTCTGAAAATGCCGCGCGCAACCTTCATCGAGAATTGGGAGCCCATGAAGGCTTCGCTATTCTCAGCCATTGATTTTGTGCGCTCGGAATTACGCGTGCCAGTTTCCCAGCTCCTGCCATACCCGGCGGTGCTATTGCCACTCACCTATTTCTTCAATGTGATGAAGAACAAAAAGCCGAACAATGAGCAAGTGCGCCTGCTTGAGCAATTTTTCTATTGGGTCGGGTTGACAGAGCGATACAGCTCTGCGACGGAATCTAAGCTGGCAGAAGATTTGAACAAAATGGATTTAATCGCCAAAGGCTCGATGCCTAATTACAATTCGCTGGAATTGATGATTGACCCCAAGGCGATCGAAACGACGTTCTTCTCTGCCGGCAACTCATATTGCAAAGCCATACTTTGCCTGCTCGCCTATCAGCAGCCAAAATCATTCGATACGAACGGGTTGGTGATCCTCGATAACAGCAATTTGAAAATAGCATCCAGCCGCAACTACCACCATTTTTTCCCGAAAGCCTATGTTGAGGAATCACATAAGGGCTTAGAGGCAAACTTGATTGCAAATATCACGCTGATCGACGGGTATTCCAATAAGCACCGTATCGGCAAGAAAGCGCCGACCGATTATCTGGCGAAGTTCAAAACCGATAACGCGGAACTCGCAGAAACGCTCAAAACGCACCTCATCAGGGATATGGAATCCTACGGCCTTGATGCCGACAATTATGAGCTGTTCGTGAAGCGGCGGGCGAATGTGATTGCCACGGCTTTGAATGTGAAGCTGATGTCGATGACCGCCATGCAGGCTGAGGAAGCTCTAAAAGCCGCCTAATAGCCATTTATTTGGTGTTGTTGCTGATTATCTTGATAAAATCGACCACAGCCTTTTTCATAGAACCATTTGGCAATGTAGCGAATGCTTTGTTCAATTCAGTTTTTTGAACATCATCCTGATACTGAAACGGCTCTGCAGGTGCTTCGGAAAATCCGTTTGGTGCGTCCGATGAAATATCATCCAGGAAATATGAGGCATTTACTTTCAGCGTTTCAGCAATTTGCACGAGGCGGAAACAGCTGATGCTATTTTCTCCCCTCTCGTATTTCTGGATTTGTTGGTGCGATAGCTGATCTGCAAGAGCCTTGCCCAGCTCTTCTTGCGTTAAGCCAACCTCATTGCGCTTGGCGCGTAGGCGCATACCGATTTGAATGTCGATTGCCTGCGGAACGCTTGAAATAACTTGTTTTGCTGACTTTCTCATAAAAATTACCTGTATTCATATACGCCTAATATAGAGGTACTACATCTATATTCCCAATGCCGTATTGATAATTATACTAATTTATTGGATTTTCCGCTACGCGCAATCGTCATGATGATTAGCCTCTTGCAGTACGACAACGACTGCGAGAATTATGAAGGCAAACATTTGTGGCAAAAGAATAAAATTAGCGCGGATCGATAATGACTTCGATCAGGTGGAGCTTGCTGCTGCCCTGTCTGTAGATTATGGAATTGAAATCTCTCAGACCAGTATATCTGAGATTGAGCGCGGCGTTCGTGGTCTTCGTGACTTTGAATTGGGAGCAATCAGCAAAGTCTTGAAAGTTAGCCCAGAATGGCTATTATTTGGCGAAAGTGGTGATATGCCATTGCAGCATTCTGACAACAGCTAGGCAAATATTGCCCGTATAACTAGAATTTTGAATTGCAATTTCTATCAGAGGTTGCTATGTTCGCCCTCCTTTTATCGATTATTTATGCAGCGATATAGGCATCAAACAACTCACAGAGAGGAGGATTATTATGGCTAGCGTTACCGAACTAAAGACCCCAGAAGAAAACAGATTATAGCATTTAACGTTTAATTAGCTATTATTGTATAGGTGTGTTATGGGGGGGTAAGTATGCGCCATAGCACGAAGAGTTACAGTGATGATTTACGTCAGCGCGTTGTGGATGCGCGGTGTTCCGGGATGAGTGTCGATGATGTTTCG